>JASLJE010000015.1 GCA_030152565.1 Peptoniphilaceae bacterium | reverse complement strand
CAATGAGGGACGAAAGGTATACTATCATTTAAATAAGGAGAGCTTTAAAAGGTTAGCTGTCTCTATAGGTGGATTAGTTGAGGGGGGCCTATGAAAAACAAGTATTTAACTATGCTTTTAAGGGAAATAAAAGAGTCGAGGAAGGAAATCTATCTGGAAAATATAATCTATAGTCTATCTTTTATAATTTTTAATCTTACTAATATTTATATATTAAAGATAGTAGTGGATTTACTGGCCTATAAGCCTAGACTAAATGAGTTTTTGATTTTAATAGGTCTTTACCTTTTAATCACCAGTTGCTTTGGCTATCTTATGCAATATATTCAATTTAAATCCTATTCTAAAATATCAGATTTTAGGATGGGTAAATTTGTCGAAATAACAGATAAGTTGAATTTTGTAGACTATCAGTTAATAGAGGACCCTGTATTTCAAGGGGAGGCTGAGGCGGCTATGACGGCCATATCCAATAATAATGAGGGAATGGAAGGCCTTATCCACGTACTTTATCAAATGGGCCCTTTAGTTTTATTAGGAGTTTTTTATTCAGTTTATCTGGCCAAGTTAAACTTTTTAATTCCCCTTCTAATATTGGCTTCGAATTTAATCTTATATGTGATTGAGAAAAAGGCCAATGATATTTTCCTAGAAAGTCAAAATAAAAGGTCCCAGTATAGAAGGCAGGTTAGTAAGTTGAGAAATATTAGCTATGATTTTTCCTATGGCAAGGATGTTAGGGTCTATGGTATGGCTGATATGATAACTGGGGAGCTGGACAAGAGGTTTAAGACCTATATAGGCCTGGTTAAGGACTATAGGTATAGGGGGCTGGGCCTATCTGTCATAGGCATGTTTGCCCTAATTGTTTCTGACTTTACATCCTTTTATATTTTATTAAGGTCTTATTTGGCAGGAGGACTTTTAGAGTCAGAATTTATTATGCTCATATCCTTAATAATTAGTTTTAACTTTATTCTAGGTCAAGTCCAAAAAAATATTTCTATTTACTATAATAATAGGAATTATTTAAAGGCCTACTATGATTTTGTAAATAAGGACCATGGTGAT
Organism: Peptoniphilaceae bacterium; assembly: GCA_030152565.1. GTDB lineage: Bacteria > Bacillota > Clostridia > Tissierellales > Peptoniphilaceae > CALAZW01. The sequence continues at coordinate 35,890 of JASLJE010000015.1, read as the reverse complement.
GCCAGGAAAAAACTTACTATAGATAAGGAAGGGAAGGCCTCAATTAGATTTGATCAGGTTTCATTTAAATATCCTAAGAGTGACAGCTATGTTTTAGAGGATCTTACTTTTACCATAGAGGCCGGAGAAAAAGTAGGTATAGTAGGAACTAATGGTGCAGGTAAGACAACCTTAATTAAGCTGATGACAGGACTTTTAGATCCTAGTAAGGGAGATATTTATATAAATGATATTAATATTAAAAACTATGGTAAAAAAGATCTCTTTAATTTGTTTAATGTGGTCTTTCAAAAGGTGAATGTCTATGCCTTTAGTGTCTTAGAAAATGTGGCCATGGACTATGAAAATATAGATGAAAAAAGAGCCTGGGAAGCCTTGGAAGAGGTTGGCCTAAGGGAAAAGATTGAAAGTCTACCCAAGGGGGGAGACCAGGTGCTACTAAAGGCCATAGATGAAAATGGAACGGAGCTTTCAGGTGGAGAAAGTCAAAAACTATCCATAGCTAGGGCTATTTACAAGGGAGGCCAGGCCATGGTGTTAGATGAACCAACATCCGCCCTGGACGCCATAAATGAAGCCTTAATTTACGAAAACTATAACCAGTTGGTAAGAGACAAGACAGCCATTTTCATATCCCACAGATTGGCCAGTACAAAGTTTACAGATAGGATTATTTTAATAGATGATAAAAAGATTGCAGAGGAGGGAAACCATGAAGAACTTATGGCTGCCCAAGGAAAATACTATGAAATGTTCATGGTTCAATCTAAATACTATAGGGAGGAAAAATGAAAAATTCATATATAATAAAGAGATTTCTAAAGCTTAACTTAAAAGACTCTCTAACCTTTGCAAGCCTTAGTTTGCTACAGATGGTCTTTCTTATTTCAAATAGTTTATTAAATATATTTTTACCCAAGTATTTAATAGACTTTAGCCTGGAAGGACAAGTTGATAAGGCCTTGTGGATAATATTTTTTATAGCCTTGAATAATGGTATCTTTCACCTTTTAAATAAATATTTTGATATAAGGATAAAAAATGAGTCTGCCAGCCTTAGCCATAAGGCGGAAAATAAATTGAGCGGTAAGCTTATGACTATAGGATTTGAAAACTTAGAAGATCCAGAAATTTTGGATTTAAAGGAAAAGGCTACTTTTTCCATATCCAATCAAGGGGTCATCCAGGTCTTCTTTATGGGATTAAAGGATATAAGCCAGGCCCTGGCCCTTATAGTGTCAACAGCCCTTATCTTATTTTCTCTAAGCCCTCTTCTACTTGTAGGCTTGATCCTTATATCTTTGATAAACTTGTTGATTCTTATGCGTTTTAACAAGTATCTTCTAGTTTTTTTTGGAAAGCTTTTACCAGTAAACAGAAGGTTTAACTACTACCTGTCTACAAATTTTGAGCCAGAGACCCAGGAGGACATAAGGTTTTTCAACATGAATAAAATAATGTCCTATAAGTTAAAAAACTATGTCTATGAAACCTATCTTTACCTGGATGAGTTTATGGGAGAAAATGGTAGGGTCCAAGGTAAGCAAACTGTTATAACCAGCCTACAATCAGCCCTTACCTATGCAGTAGTAGGAATCAAGATAATAGTAGATAAGGCCCTTAGTTTGGGCAGTATATCTATCTATATAAATGCAGCTAAGTCTTTTTCAGATAACTTTAATTTGATTTTTCTCTACTATAGTGAGTTTATCCAACAGGTTAACTATCTAGAGCCCTTTATAGAGTTGATGGACTTAGATGAAGATAAGAGTATTGGCTCTAAACTCGAGATAGATTCTATAGAAAGCCTAGAATTTAAGGGTGTTTATTTTGCCTATCCTAAAGCAGATAACTACACCTTAAGAAATGTAAGCTTTAAGATAGAAAAAGGGGAAAAAATATCCTTGGTAGGCAGAAATGGTGCTGGTAAAACTACCATAGTAAAGTTAATATCTAAGCTTTATAGGCCAGATAGGGGAGAAATCCTTATTAATGGATATAATATAGATGAGATAGATGAGAAATCTTATAATGAAAAGGTTACGGCAATCTTTCAAGATTTTAAAATGTTTCCTTTTTCCATAGGAGAAAACATAGCCTCTTCATCTGAGATAGATGGACCTAAAGTAAAAGAAGCCCTAAGAGAAGTAGGTATTCTAGAAGATATAGAGGGGCTAAGCTATGGACTGGATACTATTATAGGAAAAAGCTATGATGAAAAAAAGGCCAAGGATTTCAGTGGTGGACAAATGCAAAAGATGGCCATAGCCAGGGCTATCTATAAGGATAGTGACCTAATAATCTTAGATGAGCCAACAGCTGCCCTAGATCCTCTATCAGAGGCTGAAATCTATGAAAACTTCAACCAGTTGGTAGGAGGAAAGATGGCTTTTTATATATCACATAGGATGAGCTCTTCTAAATTTGTAGATCGGATTATAGTCTTAGATAGAGGAGAGATAGTTGAGGAAGGAAACCATAAAAGTCTGGTAAAAAAGAAGGAGGGAATTTATTATTCTCTTTACAATGCCCAGGCCGAATACTATAGATAGGAAGGAAATTATGGAAAAAATAGTAGAGTTTAAGAGAAGAAAAAAAGATAAGCTTAGCTTGGAAAAAAGGGCTGTATTTAGGTCTAACTTATTCGAGTTTGCCTATAAAAATGGCCAGGATATTTTTAATAAAGAAGAAAATGTTTTATTTTCTCCCCTTAGTCTTTATCTTTCCCTTATTATTTTACATGAGGGAGCTGGCGGGGAAACAAAAAAAGATATAGCTAGATATTTAGGTCTTGATAGGGACTTAAAAAGTTTCTATGGCCTGGTCTACGATGAGTTTTTATATGAAAGCGATAGGGGGAGGTTCTTGTCCAATAACCTTTTTCTAGTAAATGAGTCTAGCTTCCAAAAAGAATTTAAGAAGGATTTAGAAGACTTTTATCAAGGTTATCTATATGAGATAGATTTTGTAAAAGACCAGCCTGAAAAAATCTTAGAAGACTTTATAGAAAAGAATACAAAAGGCTATTTTAAACCTGATCTTGACCTATCCAAAGATAGTAATTTGGTCCTGGTTAATAGTTTAGATTACGGGGCTTTGTGGTTGGATAGAGGCTTTACTTATGAAGAAAAGGCACTGAGCTTTAAGAAGATAGATGGAGAAGTCTTAATGGTTGATTCTATCAAGGGGACCTTGGAAACCGACTACTATAAGGGAGAAGACATGGAAATTCTTGCCTTAGATTTGGAAGATGGTTTTCAATTTAAGATAGCTATGGAAAAAGATGGTAAAAAACCCTTGGATCAAATATTTAATAAAAAGTTGGACAGAGGCTATATAAGCTTTGAACTAGCTTCATTTAAAGAAAAGTCTAGGTTGGACTTGGAAGAGGTCTTAAGCAAGGAGGGGCTAGGAGGTCTTTTTAAGTCGCCAGATTTTAGTCCCATGTTAAAGGAAGCATCCCGCCTGGATCAAATAATTCAAGAAGCTTATTTAAGCCTGGATGAAAAAGGGATTGAAGCTATTTCCTATACCCAAATGACCATGACTAGAATGAGTCTTATGGGAGAGGCAGATATAAAAATAAAAATTGACAGGCCCTTTTATTATGGACTCTTTCATAAAGATGGCTATCCAATTTTTTTAGGTCATCTTCTAAATATCTAGTTGTGATATAATCTTAGCAAGGAGGCTTTTATGAAGAAAAAATTGTACCTGTACATATCTAGTTTTTTATTGATTTTTCCTTTTTTTACCAATGTAGCCTTGGCTGATATGGGGCCCAAACCTAGTGTAGTGATAGACTTTAAGGGTTTAGAGGATGAAGTCTACTATGTGACCCTAATTTCTAAAGAGGAACCTATAGGTCCCTATTCTAAGGACAAGGAAATATCTGAACTTGATAAGGATAAGATTAATGGATTTAATAAATTTAAAGAGAGTGAAGACAAGGATAATTTTTATTTTCTTGGCTATCTGGATTTATTAGAGGGAGATAAAACTTTTACCTGGGGCTACTATCCACCTAAGGTTTTTAAGCTAAAGATATATTTCCCCAATAGAGACCTAATGTTAACCAGCCAGACTATGAAGCAGTATGCCTTTAATAGTCACTATACAGCTGATTTTACAAGTAAGAACCTGGATAATTTTCTTGAGACAGATAATATTTACATGAAAAATGGCAAAGATGTGGATCTTCATAAGTCCTACAGCCATTTGAAGGCTATTATATCATTACTTTTAAGAATTATTTTAACCATAAGTATTGAAATTCTTATAGCCTATGCCATGTTTAAGCCTAATGCCCAACAATTAAATGTGATTTGGCTAACCAATATATTTACTCAAATATTGTTAAATATAGGCCTGTCCATAGTTGATTTTAAGCTGGGAGGTTTTGCCTTTATTTTCTTTTTCATAGTATTTGAAATTCTAGTATTTATTATAGAGGCATCCATATACAAGAAAAAGCTTAATAGTCCTGGAATAAAAAATAAAAACCAAAGTGATATTAATACAACAGCTTATGCTCTAGTGGCCAACCTGGCATCCTTTGCCATAGGTTTTGGAATACATGAATTGATATCCTATCTCTATAGATTTTTGCAGGGTATAGCATAGGAAATCAAATAAGAGTAAGCTTATTAGAGAAGTTAAAACTCCCAAACCAAGTGAATAGTTTGGGAGTTTTTTATTTAAATAGATATTTACTTAAAATAATTTTTTAAGGCTAGGGATGTTGAAATATAAACAAGTCCATTCATAAATAAGTGTAGGGCTAGAAGGACTGATATATAGACTAGTCCCAAGTGTAGGTCTGTTATTAACATATAGCCAAAAACAATAGACAAGGCCCCTGATATAAGTCCCATCCACCATCTTTGGACGGAAAATCTTTTAAAGTCTATAGAGGCAGCAATGGATGCTATACCTCCAAATAATTCCCAAAAACCTATAACCATGGTAAGGGCCTTAAGACTGGTTACATTATTTCCAACCATATAAATGCCTAAAATAATATCTAAAATAGCTCCTACTAGGAAAACCCCAGACCTAAATAGATCGTTGGTAAAATATCTTATGGTCCTAATAAGACCTGTTATAAGTAAAAGAATCCCCACCCAGCTTATTAGGGCAAGACTGGTATCTATAGGGTTTATTAGGGCAAGAAAGCCTGCTACAATTAATAAAATTCCTAAAATCAAAGATAAAATTCGAGCTGTTTTAATGTTTTTCATAAAATCTCCTCCTATATTATCCTACCCTGATTCTAAATTGGGTAAACAAAAAAATAGGCCTTAGCCTATTTTCTGTCTGGTGCCATTTTACTTAAGTCTCTCATAATCATAACCATGGTCACGCCTAAAATAATGTGAAAGATTCCAGCAATTCCTGAAATAGCTGAATCAAGTCCACCACTTAGGGCGATATCTTTTACCTGGATAATTCCTCTTACCAACATCATAAAACTTGTAGCTGCCAAGCCTAGATGGTAGATTGGCCATTTTTTACCCAGGTCTTTTTCATCCTTCTTAAGATTAAAAAGAACCAGGCCTACTAAAAGTGTAAAGCCAGCTCCCAGGGCGAAAAGATGGGGGTGGATTACTCTTAGCATGGAGTAGTCAGTAAAATTATTAAACTTGGTAAACTCCCTGTAAAAAACTCCAGCCGCCATGGCTACAATAGTGTAAATTGTTGATCTTTTTAGTGTTTTTTTCATATTCCCTCCTAATAATGAACGTAGTTCAGTGAACTATGTTCATTATAGATAAAGATGGGAAAATAGTCAAGATAATATGTGGTACTAATAAGCGGGTAAATGTGTTATTATAAAATAAAGGGGGATAATATGTTAGAATTTAGATATGATACACAATTATTAATTGAGGGCCATGACCTGAGCGAAGAAGAAATAAACAAGTATTTTACCGATAATTTGGCAGGTGACTGTCTTTTAGCAGTAGGTGATGAAGACTTGATAAAAATACATTTTCACACTAATAAGCCTTGGGAAGTTTTAGAATACTGCTCAAGTTTAGGAGAAATATTTGATATTGTAGTTGAGGACATGGAAAGACAGTCCAAGGGACTAAAAGGATAAGAAGAGCTTGCTCTTCTTTTTTTTGGGTATTAATAGCTAAGGAGGATTCTATGTTAATTAAGGCAATGATAATTGATATACATATACCCCATGCCAATTCGCTCAAGGATAAGAGAAAGGTAATTAAGAGCATAAGGCAGAAGATTAAAAATAAGTTTAATGTTTCAATAAGCGAACTAGAAAATCTAGACCTTCATAGAAGATCCAGTCTAGGTATAGCCATGGTTGGTAATGACAAGGTATATTTGGAGCAAAATTTAGACAAGATTATAGATTTTATATACGATAACTACCAGGTAGAAATACTTGATATAGTCAGGGAAGATAGATGAGGTTATTATGTTTGAATATAAGGTAGTAAAGGGAAATAATAAGAGCATGTTAGAAAATGGTAACATAGAGGAGCTTATTATTAGAAATGCTAAGGATGGTTGGCGCTTTATAGATGCCATAGCCTGTTCCTTTGGTGGCTATGGTCAGGTAAAGCAATACGACTTGATTTTTGAGAGGAAAATTAACTGTGAACCCAAGTACTTATTAGAAGTATGGGGAGAAGAAAGACATCATAAAATAGGGATTTTCAACAGTGAAGATTCTGTTAAGGATTTCTTATCTAAAATAAGCTTTTTAAAGATAGATAGGGATGTTTTTGACGGTTATGAGTATGTTAACTACTATATGAACTATGAGGATATACCAGACTACTATGAAGTTGAATATAGGGGTTATATCTATATCCTAAGCAGGCATATGTTTGTTCCCAGCGAAAACACCATAGATTTTATTTGGAATCCTATCCATTCTTTTGATGATAATAGTTGTGAAAATAGGCGCTTTGTCGATGATGCCACCCAGGTGGATGCCTATGTAATCCCCAATGAAGAGGCCAAGGCCTATATAGAAGATAGGGAAGAGCTCTATAAGAGCCTTAAGGACCATTATGAGTCCCTAGACTATAAGGTATATAGGGCTGGTCAGGGCAGTGAAGATGGAGAGTATATTTTACTGGAAAATGCTAAAGACCAAAGATATCTTTTGGCCCTAGACCCATCAGCTGTTGAAGAATGGAAAAAGACTAGAGAGGTAGAAAGTTTTATAGAAAAATATATTGATTTATAGGAGGTTATATGAACTACGATAAGATTTATATTGATGGAGCCTGGATTAAACCAGATTCAAAAAAAACTATTGAGGTTATTAACCCTGCCAGTGAAGAACTTATAGCTAGTGTTGTAAGGTCTAATGAAAAAGATACTAAGCTAGCTATAGAAGCAGCTAAAAATGCCTTTGAGACTTGGCAGTATACAGATGTTAAGGAAAGAATAGCCTATGTAGAAAAAATAAGAGATCTTTTAATAGAAAACATGGATGATTTAGCTAAGACAATAGTAAGTGAACTGGGATGTGGTTTAAAGTTTGCTAAAAACGGTCACTTAAAAGGATACATTTATGAAATAGATCATTTTATTAGCCTGGCAAGAGACTATGAATTTATAGAAAACTATGATGGCTATAAGGTTTATAGGGAGCCTGTAGGAGTAGTAGCCTGCATAACTCCATGGAACTATCCTTTTGGTCAAATAAGTAAGAAAATAATTCCAGCAATTTTAGCTGGAAATACAGTGGTTTTAAAGCCTAGCCAACAAACACCACTTATAGCCTATGATTTAGCCAATATAATAGACCAGTCAGGCCTTCCTAAGGGCGTATTTAACCTGGTAGCTGGAGTTGGAGCAGAGGTTGGAGATGTTTTGGCCAGCAGTGAAGATGTGGATATGGTTTCCTTTACAGGTTCAACCAAGGGAGGAACAGAAGTAGGTAAATTAGCCATAGGGGATGTAAAAAAAGTAGCCCTAGAATTAGGTGGTAAATCAGCTGCCATAGTCTTAGAAGACGCCAACTTGGATATAGCTGGTAAGGTAACCCTAGATACTGTTTACAACAATACAGGTCAAACCTGTAGTGCCTTAACTAGACTTTTAGTTCCCAGGTCTATAAAAAAAGAAGTGGAAGAAAAAATAATAGAGTTGACCAAGGAATATAAGTTTGGAGATCCTAGGGATGAAGCTACTATTATTGGACCACTAGTGTCTCAAAAGCAATTTGACAAGGTTAGATACTATATAGAAAAGGGACTGGATGAAGGAGCTAGACTTTTAGTTGGAGAGATACCTGTAAAAACAGGTAAGGGTTTCTATGTAGGACCTACAGTATTTACAGATGTGGACAATAAGATGACCATAGCCCAGGAAGAAATTTTCGGGCCTGTCTTGTCAATAATAGCCTATGATAGTATAGATGAGGCAATAGAAATAGCCAATGATATAGACTATGGTCTATCAGGAGCTGTCTTTGGACCTGAAGATGAATGTGCCTATGTGGCAAGAAGAATGAAGACAGGTATGGTTATAGTAAATGATAATAAAAGAACCTTTAGGGCACCTTTTGGAGGCTATAAACACTCAGGCCTAGGTAGAGAAGGTGGAAACTATGGTTTTGATGAATTTTTAGAAGTGAAAACTGTTTATTTATAGACTAGGATATACTCCCTACCCAGGGAGTATTTTTATGTCTACGGATAGTAGGTAGTTAGTAGGGTCAGGATAAACTATAATAAAAAGGGAGGTAGATATGAAAGATAATATAATAAACATTAAGGACTACAAGAAGTTAGACGGAAGAAACAATCAGTCTAAAATAGAAAAAATAACCCTAGGTAAGGCTATAAAAGAAGAGAACCAGGCCATGGAAATAGGCCTTCAATACTGGGTAGAAGAAGAAGGAGACTTGGTTTTAGACAAGGAGATAGCCATCCATCAAATTATAGATGACATGTTAATTTTAGCTTCCAGCCTAAGATATTTTCAAGATGCCTATAGGCATGATAAGTTAATAGACAAAAGAGAATATATAGACAAAATTGGGGTTCAAGGAGCTTATATTCCTCTTGAATTTGACTGGGACAATGAAAATTTAGAGGAAGATGTCTTAAAATTTGATTTGGCTATCAAGGATATGGGAGAGCTTTTGGGAGATAGGATAAGAGCTTTAAACTATATCTTGGATGATTTAATTTATTAATGAATGCTTTAAAAATAGGAAGATTAATAAGAAAGCTAAGGTTGGAAAAAAATCTAAGCCAGGCCCAATTGGCTGAGAAACTAAACCTATCACCCAAGACCATATCCAAGTGGGAGACGGGAAGAGGCTGTCCAGATTCTAGTTCTTGGGCAGATCTATCTGAAATCTTAGGCACAGATATTAAAAGTATTATGGAGGGGAAGCTGGAAAAAAAGGAAGAGGATATAGGCAAGCTATCCAGGGCCCACTTCTATATTTGTCCCCACTGTAAAAATATTGTTTTTTCCAGCTCTCATTTGGACCCTATCTGTTGCTCCAAGCACTTAGAAAAAGAAGGCTTGTCTGGAAAAAAGATTAGTCTTACTTATGAGAAGATAGGCCAGGAAGTCAATATTTACCTGGACCATCCCATGGAAAAAGATAATTATATTCTTTTTATTGCCCTGGTCAAGGACGATATAAGTCTGATAAAAAGACTTTATCCAGAAGGAGAAAATAAGCTTTTCCTTCCCTATATCAAAAGGGCTGACCTCTATGCCTATTCCACCAGCATGGGACTAGAAAAATACAAAATAAACTAGGACTACGTTTTCAAAAAAGATAAAAGTGTGCTAAAATATGGAGAGATACTCCATATTTTTTTACATATAAGGAGAATGAATCCAGGAGGAAAGAAATGATATACGATAAGATAGAAAATTTAGATAGGTATAGGGGACTAGGTAGGGATTTAGACCAGGTTATAGATGACATTAAAAATAATCTGGAAGGAGAAATGAAGGATTCTAGGATAGGAAAAAATATTTTTGATTTTAACTGTCTAGAAAGTGGAGATAAAAGGTTGGAAAACCACCTTAAATTTTATGATTTTCACCTTGTTTTAGAGGGTAAGGAAGATTTTGAACTTTGTAAAAGTGAAGATTTACTTAATCCTAGTCCTAAAAACTATGAAGAGGATGTATATTTTGGGGATTGTGAAAAAGATTTAGTAAGGGGCAGTCTAAAGTCTGGTTATTTTTTAATAACCTTTATAGATGAAGCCCATAAGCTGGGCATAAGTAGTCCTGCTGGCAATTATGTAAAAAAAATAGTATATAAATTACCTGTAGGAGGTCAAAATGAAAAAAATAGTTAAGTATGGTGTAGTAGGAGTAGGGTATTTTGGGGCAGAACTGGCAAGAATTGTTAATAAGATGGACCAGGCCGAGGTTATAGCTGTCTATGATCCTATAAATGGAGCCAGTATAGCGGAAGAGCTAGACTGTTCAAATGAAAATACTCTAGAAGAACTTTATTCTAGAGGAGATATTGATGCTGTTATAGTTGCTTCACCAAACTATCTACATAGGGAACCTGTAGTCAGAGCCGCAGAAAATAATATTCACGTGTTTTGTGAAAAACCAATAGCTCTTTCCTATGAGGATTGTGACCAAATGGTTCAGGCCTGTGAGGACCATGGGGTAATTTTTATGGCAGGTCATGTTATGAACTTCTTTAGGGGAGTTAGGCATGCCAAGGAGATGATTGGACAAGGTAAGCTTGGAGATGTTTTATATTGCCAGGCCAAGAGAAATGGTTGGGAAGAAAAATCCGACGAGCTTAGCTGGAAAAAAATCAGGTCTAAATCAGGAGGACATCTTTACCACCACATACATGAATTAGATTGTCTTCAATTTATTATGGGAGATCCTAAGACTGTTACCATGTTGGGAGGAAATGTAGCCCATAGAGGGGAAGGCTTTGGAGACGAAGATGACCTACTTTTAATAGGACTAGAGTTTGCTGACAATAAGTTTGCCACTTTAGAGTATGGTTCAGCCTTTAGATGGCCTGAACACTATGTTCTAATCCAAGGAACCAAGGGGGCAATAAAGTTGGATATGAAGGAAGCCCAAATGATATATAGGGATGAGGATGGTAAGGAAACCACCTATCTTTTACATGAAAGTCCAGAAGAAGATGCTGAAAGAAGGGCTATTTATGGGGGAATAAAGGTTGACGGCTTAAAAGTAGATGGAGCCGTAATGTATGGTAGACCAGGAAGTAAGGTTCCAGCCTGGTTATGGACTATTATGGAAAATGAAATGGCCTACTTTAATGACATAGTCTTAGGTGGACAAGTAAGTGAGGAATTTGAACCACTTTTAAATGGTAGGGCAGCCAGGTCTGTAATAAAGACAGCTGACGCCTTGACCATATCCCTAAGAGAAAATAGAAAGGTTAGCCTGGATGAACTAGACTAAAGAAAATAAGATGAAAATAGGATAATCAAAAAATGATTATCCTATTCTTCATAAGGCTCTACATGAACCATTATATGTTTAACGTCCGAATATTTTTCTTCCACCTTGTCATGAAGTTTCTTGGCTATGTCATGACCTTCTTTTACTGTCATATCAGCCCTTACCATAATATCTATATCCACATAGACCTTGCTGCCAAACTTTCTAGTTTTTAGGTCTTTAAATTCCTTTATTTCACTTATAGAATTTACACAGTCCTTGACATTTTCTATCATTTCCTTGTCTGCAGCTTCATCAACAAGTCCACTAATAGACTCCATATAAATATCTATTCCTACCTTTACAATAAGACCTGCCACAATAAGGGCTAGGATTGGGTCTAGAATAGGATAGCCTAGTCTGGCTCCTACTATGCCTAGAAAGGTTGCTATAGATGAATAGACATCAGACCTGTGATGCCAGGCATCTGCTTCCAGGGAAAGAGAGTTAATTTCCTTGGCTGTCCTTATGGTGAATCTAAACATTATTTCCTTAACTATAATAGATAGGAGGGCGGCTATAAGGGCTATGGATCCAGGTTTACTATAGTCTCCACTGGATAGGCTGGAAAAAGCTTCATAGCCTATGATAAAACCAGTAATAATTAAAAGACTGCTTAGGATTTTAGAAAAAATCAACTCATATCTTTCATGTCCATAAGGATGTTTTTTATCCGCCTTCTTAGAGGCTACTTTTAGCCCAAAGAAAACTACAATAGAAGAAACAATGTCTGATAGGGTATGAAATCCATCAGCTATCATGGCGCTTGACTTACCCATAAAGCCTGCGAAAATTTTAAAAATAGTCAGTAAAATATTTAAAATTATAGAGGCCCTAATGGCCTTGTTGGCTTTTTTTAGCTTACTTGTATCCAATCAATCACTCCTTTTTTATACTTTTCTATATTATACATGATAGAATAAAATAAAGACAATAAGGAGGTCATATGAAGGTAGAAACCATAATATTCAGATTATTATTTAGCCTCTTATTTTCCTTAATTGTAGGAATTGAGAGGGAGAAAAACCAAAGTAATGCTGGCATAAAAACCCACAGCCTAGTAGGAGTGTCTTCTACTCTAGTAGCCCTGCTCCAGTATGAGCTTATGATAGCTTCTAATAATAGCCAGTCGATCAGTGTGGACAGCTCTAGAATAATAGCCCAGGTTGTAAGTGGAATAGGTTTTCTAGGAGCCGGAACAATTATAGTTACTAAAAATAATGTTTCTGGTCTTACTACAGCTGCGTCTATTTGGTCTGTATCCATGATGGGCATATCTATAGGCATGGGCTATTACTTGATTAGTTTTTGTGCCTTTATTTTAATAATAGCAGTTCTTTTCTTATTTAAAAACTATACTTTTACGGCCATACCTAAAAGGCTTTTAATCAAGTATGAGGATAAGTATTCTATCAGGGACGAGATAGATTATGTATTTAAAAGTCATAAAATCCCCTATCAAATCCTAAGACATGAATTGGAGATTATTGATGGCAGGCGCATATGTAAGACAACTATAAGAATGGATGTCAATAAGGACTATGAATATGATTTAATAATGAAAAGCCTTTCTAAAAGTGAGAACATACTAGAACTAGTATCATCCTTTAACACTTGATTATTTTAGAATTTTTCTTAACTTATCAAACATTCCATAGCCAAGAACTATTATTAAAACCAAGTAGCCTATGTTGGTATTTAAATTATTTAACTTAAAAAATATTATAGCTATTATAAGGGCGCCTATAATCATAAGACGGTCTATATTTCCATTTTCCATAGTAACTCATTTCTCCTTAAGTCCATTATATACTATATGACAAAATAGTTATGGTAAATAGGGGATAGAAGTTTGTTATAGAGCGGTTTTTTTGTTATTATTTACATAACCTATTAAGAAGAAAAAGGGTGATGAGATGAAAAAATTATATATTAAACAAAAGGTATTTAAGATAAGGGACCACTATAGTATTTACAACCAATATGGTAAGAAGGAATATTATGTGGACCAAGACTTTAAGCTAATAGGAAATACAGTTAGGGTAAGAGATAAGAATGGACAGAAGGTCTTTGTCCTAGATAAGAAGTTATTTAAGCTTCTTCCAAAATTTACACTTAAGTTTAAGGATGGAAGAAAGATCTATATAAGTAGCAGACTATCTTTTTTTAGAAGAAAGATATCTGTTAAGAGTTCAGGCTTAAACCTGTCTTTGAAGGGAAGTATTTTTGACTATAACTTTGATATCTATGATGGGTTTAAAAAAGTAGGAAGTATTAAAAAGGCCCTGATAGCCTGGGGAGATACCTTTGAAATAAGAGTATATGATGAGGCCTACCAGGATATTATAGTAGGGCTTATGATAGCAGTAGACCACTTACAAGATGTGGAAGATGCAAGAAGGAGCAGTCAAAATGGAAATTAGTTTAACCATGATGCCAGAATTATTATTTAGCATGGTAAATATGAAGTTGAGAGATGGAATGTTTAGCAGCCTAGATGATTTGTGTAGCTACTATTCTATAGAAAAAAAAGAACTTTTAGATAAGATGGCCTTGGCAGATTTTACCTTTGATGAAAAGGAAAATAAATTTATATAAGACTTAGACAAGAAAAAACCCCTAATCCTAATTTTTTGGATTTGGGGTTTTATTTATTTATCTTTTTATAAAATATTCATCATACCATAATAAAAACATATAGATGGTCCAAATTTTTCTTTGGTTATTCTTGTGGTTGTTGTAGTGCTCACTTAAGAGTCTTAAAATTTCAGCCTGATCAAAAAATTCCTTGGCAACATCTGATTCGAAGCATTCTTTTACTTGTTCATAAAAGTCCTTGTCCCTCAACCAAAGTCTTATTGGAACAGGAAAGCCTAATTTCTTTCTCTTGGCCCATTCATCAGGTAGGTTTCTCTTGGCTGCCAGTCTGAAGGCATACTTGGCCTTTTGGTCATTGACCCTATAATCACTAGGTAGGCTGGTAGCTATATCTAAAAGATCCTTATCTAAAAGTGGAGTTATTACTTGTAGAGAGTTGGCCATGGACATTCTATCTGCCTTTAACATAATGTCGTTTATCATCCAAAGGTGAAAGTCCAGGTATTGCTTCTTAGTTAAATCGTCCTCTTTTTTAACATTTTCATAGATAGGTCCTGTTATATCCTTGATGGCAGGTGCCTTTTTATAGGGCTCTTGTAAAAGGTCTAAGGCTTCGTGTTCATTAAAAATCTTGGCCTGGCCTATAAAGACTTTCTCAACAGGTAGGCCTCCCTTGGTAAAGAAGTTTCTGCCCTTTACTCCTGTTGGTAATTTTTCTGCTATAGAAGCATTGAATCTTCTTAAAAATCTTGGTAATTTTTCATATTTTTGGATTTCCTTAGGAGTAACATACTCAAAGTAGCCTCCAAAAAACTCATCAGCACCTTCTCCAGATAAAACCACATTGTTGCCGCTTTCCTTAGCTAATTTAGATAAAAAGAACAAGGGTACAACAGATGGGTTGGCAGATGGTTCATCAAGCATATACTGCATGGTTGCCAGCTGGTCAAAACACTCCTTAGGATCTAAAAACGCATTTATATTCTTAGAGCCTATTATATCTGATAGGGCCTGGGCATTATCAATTTCTGAAAAATCCTTATCACTAAAGCCAACAGTATAGGTTTTATCAGGTCTATAAAGACTGGCTAGATAGCTAGAATCCACACCACCAGATAAAAAAGATCCAATTTCTTGATTCAAATTAGTCTTTTCTTCTATAGATTCCTTAACCCTTTGGTCTATCATATCTACAGCCTGGTCTAAAGGTCTATTAACAGGCTTGAAATTAAGCTGCCAATACCTGCTTTCACTTATTTGTCCCTTGTAAAAATCCAAGCTACTAGCTTCATCCAGCTTATAGACATTTTTGAAAAATGATTCCTTTAAGCTGGGTGCCTGAAAAATTAAGTAGGGTCTTAGGGCCTGGGGATTAAATTCCTTAATAAAATCAGGATGTTCCAGTAGGGCCTTGGCCTCAGAGGCAAAGATAAATTTATTTTCTCTCTTATAGTAGAAAATAGGCTGTATACCAAAGATATCTCTTATTAGCCTAAGTTTCTTCTCTTTTTTATTCCAAATAACTATTATATAGCCTCCCTTTAGAACCTCAGCCAGGTGGTCACCCAACTCCTTATATAAAAGGGCCACTAGGTGGGCTGGACTTAGGTCTTTTTTAGGGTCTAGGTTTTTTTCTTTTAAAAGTTGAAGGGCTTCATCCCTATTATCCAAATAACCATTGATGGCTACTAGGAGGTCCTGGTCTTCATATAATTCTTGACCTTCATATTTGTATCCGATATTTAAGCCATTATAGGCTAAGCTAAAGTTTTCATCAGAGTATTTTAATCTATAGTCTGGCCCTCTATGTTTAATAGTATTAGCCATCTTATCTAAAACGCTATCGTCTACCGGACTATTAACAAATCCGACTATTCCCGCCATAATATCACTTCCTTATCATTCTAAAGCATATTTTACAGATTCCCTTGCCAGGATATCTGTAGGATCTATAAAGTTGTAGTCTAAGTCATACTTTTTAAAAAGTACAGGTAGTTCTGTACAGCCTAAGATTAAGGCCTGAACACCTTGGTCTACCAGCCTATCCATAAGCTGGATAAAACTAGTTAGATCCTTGTGGAAGTCTCCTGCCTTGACCACGTCATAGATAACATAGCTTAGGATAGGGTAGTCCTCTTCTTCCAGGTCTACATAGTCAATAGAATACTCATCAAGTTTATTCTGGTAGATCCTAGTTCTTAGGGTTCCTTCTGTGCCTAGAACAGCAACCTTATTTAATTTTCTATTTTTAACTTCCTTAACAGTCAGCTCCACCATATTTAAAACAGGAAGAGCCAGGTCTTTTTTTATATCTTCAATATAGTAATGGGAGGTATTGCAGGGAATTATTAAGAAATCCGCCCCAATTGACTCCAATTTTTTGCCAGATTTTACAATTTCTTCCAAGGGACTTTCACCACCGTGAAGGATTGATTTAGTCCTGTCTGGTATCTGGGGATTGTTATTAATTAAAATAGGTATATGGTCTTGGTCTTTATCCACTGGAGTATTTTCAACTATTTTGTTAAAAATATCTATGGTTGCCAAAGGCCCCATGCCACCTATAATTCCAATTGTCTTCATCTTATTCATCCTTATTAGCATATTTAGGATAGTATTTTATTGTTGATAGTTTTCTTCTTAAGGCTAATAAAAACCTCCTAAAGTTTTTATTGGCATAGTAGTCCAGACTAAACATGGCCTTGTCATTATCTAAAAGATAGTTAACCTGGTCCTTCATAACATTTGGTGTATATTTTTTAAGGACTGACTTGGCTGTATAGTACCAAAGAAATTCAGCTGTATGATTGTAGTAGGAATAATCCTTATCAAATACCAGGTCGTCTACCAGGTATTTTACAAAGTTGTTACCAGCTGCAGTCATATAGTAGGAGGATCTACCCTGTCTTAGGTTGATTTCAAAAACCTTAAACTTTTGGTCCCTATGATCATACTTAAAGTCAAAGTTGGCAAAGCCCCTGTAGTTTATTTGCTCTAAGAACTTTTTAACCCCATCAGTTAGCTCCTTGTATTCACCAGTGATTAGGGCATTGTAGTTACCTATATCATTGGGAAGACACTCATCTAGGGCTGTCCTTGCAGCTGAGGTCATCCTAACCCTGCCATCCTTATCGCAGTAGGCATTTACCACATACATGGTTTCAACGTCACCAGGAATAAAATCTTGGATTATAAAGTAATCATCATAGCCACTGTGGTAGACTCTTTTTAAAATATCTTCTAACTCTTCTTGACTGTCTGCCTTATAAGCCTTCTTATAGCCTTCAAACTTAACGTTAAAATATTTAATACTATCGTTGGGTTTAGCTATAACAGGATAGTTAAAGGGAAGCTTAAAGTCCTTGTAGTTGTCCTTGGATATGATAAAGGTAGCAGGATAGTCAAAGCCAAACTCTTCACAGGTTTGGTAGAAATCCATCTTATTTTCCAATCTTATCCTTAAACTTTCATCTATGGTATTTATAAGGTAGTGGCTGTCCAGCTTGTCCTTACTGTTGATTACTAATTTAGCATAATAGTCACTACAGGGGATTAATAAAAGCTTCTTGTCCTTGAATTCATCTCTTTGGGCAAATTTTTGTAGGGTATCTATAAAGACATCCAGGTGGTCAAAGTTATCGAAGGTATGGACTGTTAAAAAATCTAAGTTGTTAGTATATATTTGATGCCTCATGCCTAGGGCAATGGAGGACATATTGTATTCTTCGTGAAAAGAGGAAGCAACACCATATACATTGGTATCGGTTCCTAAAATTACTGGAATAAAAATATTATTCATTTAATGACTCCTTTGTAAATTACTATCTATATATTATATATTAAATAGTTAGGATTTTCATCTTTAATCATTTCCACAAATTATTATATACTCTTTTTAATAAAATACCTATAAGGCAAAAAAAGATCCATGTTGCCATGGATCCTAATCTTTATTTATAAGGTCTATGGGCATAAGGCATTAATCTATAGCCCCAACCGTGGGTAACCATAGTAATATTATCTAAAATATTACCTTGAACAAAGCCTGAGTGAATAATCATAGGTCTTCCATTATTCATACCAGCATAGATCATAGAGTGGCTGGCTACAACCTTATTACTTAGGCTTGGGTTTTTAGCAAAGATAACATCCCCTGCCTTTATGTTATTAAAGTTTCCATTAAAGTAAAGTCTGGAACCTGTATACTTATGGCCTTGAGTATATTGGTTAGATGCCATCATATAGCCGTATTCTCCTGCAGAACCATAGCCGTATATCGGTGGTCCAGATTGTTGGCCATGTTTTTTAGCATCTGCCAGGTTGCCGTATTCTGGACCTGGGATAGTAATACCAACTTGTTTATAGGCTGCATAAGGAACCCCACTACAGTAAACACCATTTTTTAGGTCAATTCCATACCATAGGTATTTTGTTCCAGAGCCTTCAAGGGCAATGTTTAAGGCCTTTTGACCAAGGAAGTGTCTTTCATCTTCCCTTAACCAGCCATTGGCAAGTTCGCTTTGCCTAGGACCAGCTAGGTTGTAGGTGTGGTTATAGTAGCTTCCAGGAACTGTTATACTTCCAGTTCTTAGGCTTCCGTTACTATTAAAGTAATAAACTCCTTCACCAGTGTTTTTTAGGCCGCTATATCTATATCTCATCATAGGGTCAAAGTAGTATTTTTGTCCCTTAATAGTCTTCCAACCTCTAGCAGGAACACCCTTGTTTAGATAGTAGTTAAAATAGCCTTTTTTAATCCAACCATTTGAATTAGCCTCAGCGTGTTCTAAAAGATTGGCACTTACATAAACAGTATTTCCATAATTGGAGAACTTAACCCATTGGCCATTTTCTAGGTATTCACCTTCCAAGTAGGCACCCTTGGCTAGTTTTCCATAGGTTTCATACTTAAGTCCTGGTCCCTTCCTAATATTTATTTGACTCTTGGTAAAGAAATCAGCCTTAACAGGTTTGGTTACCAAAAAGTTTTTAGCTATATAGAAAGTCTTACCATCAAGTTCAACCTTTAACCAGGAGCTGTCATTGGTAACTTCTCCCTTTAGGTAGGTTCCCTTAGCCAAGTAACCAAGAGATGGGGCATTTGATGATGCTTCCTTTCTCATGTTTACAGGAGCCTTTACAAAGCCCTTAAGCTTGGTTATAACATCTTCTTTTTGAACGAAAGAAGAGTGAATATATGCATCATTATTATTGTATTTTATTTTAATCCATCCATCTTCTAAAGTACCCTTAACTTTTTTTCCCCTAGAAAGGCTTCCAACGATCTTTCCATTTACAGGATTATCCCTAACATTAAGCTTGTTTTTAGCGTTTATATAGCCTTCCATAGTTTCATCAAGTTTGTCTTTAGATAGGTAGGACTTATGGATATAGCCAGTTTGACCTTCAAAGTCAATCTTAACCCAGTATCCAATAAATTCTCCCTTAACATAGGTATTTCTTTTTAAGCTACCTATAATTTTATCACCGTTAGGAGCGTTTCTAACATTAAGCTTGTTTTTAGCATTTACATAGCCTTCAATAGAGTCAACAAGCTTGTCCTTAGATAGGTAGGACCTATGGATGTAGCCGGTTTGACCTTCAAAGTCAATCTTAACCCAGGCACCAATAAGCTCTCCCTTAACATAGGTATTTCTTTTTAAGCTACCTATAATTTTATCACCGTTAGGAGCATTTCTAACATTAAGCTTGTTTTTAGCATTTACATAGCCTTCTAGGCTAGGTTTTTCTTCCGGCTTAATTTCAGGTTTCTCTTCTAAGTCCTTGTCCTCTTCAGGATCTATAGGACTATCTTCTTCCTTGTCTTCTTTTGGAAGTTCTTCTTCAAGAACTATAGCTGATTTTTTTGCTATAAAGCCATCTAGGCCATTTTGTTCTTCCAAATAGTACCAATCTTGTCCATCAGCTGTATAGGCATATAATTGGCTGCCTCTTTCTATAAGGCCATCAGTAAGATCTGAATCACTGGATATTAAAATAAGGGGACTATCTTCAATTAAAATAAGCTTAACTTTTTTTAATTTTACTAAAGAGTCACCAGACTTTATATAACCAAGATTATTGGCATCTGTTAACCAGTCTCCATCGAGAGTGGCCTTGATTACAGTCTTTTTTCCCAACCTGTAGATAGGTTTGGAAGCAAGGTCTTTTGTCTCGTACATGTCAGTGTCTTCTTCTAGATAAAAATAATCATAGGTTTGCTTTTCTTCTTGGGCAAAACCAGGATTAGGTAGAGCTAAAAGTAGAGAAAGACAAAGTAAAAGTGATATGAATCGTTTTTTTCTCATTACATCCTCCTAATAAATTTATAAGATTATTATAATACAGAAAAGGCATAATAATAAATTAATGATAAAAAATATTAAGATAAGTGGGAAGAATAAGAATAAATATTAATATTTGACAAATATTAAATATATAGTATTATTGAATTGTGAGATCTCAATATAATTGAGTGAAAGATATCTAGGGATCCGGACAAGTTCAGGGACCAAGCGATATAATACTAGAAATAGTAGTACACCTAAGGGATAAAAGCCCAGAAGGGTAGGTTTCACCGCCTATCTTTCTGAGCTTATTTTATTTTAAAGGAGAAAAAATGAATTTAATTTATAAGGGTAAGACAAAAGACGTATATGGACTAGAAAATGGCAATGTGTTACTTAAGTTTAAAGACGATGCAACAGGGGAAAATGGAGTATTTAATCCTGGTGCCAACCAAGTATCTTTAAAAATAGATCAAATGGGCTACTATAACCTTTTAGTAACCAAGTATTTTTTTGATATAATCGAAAAAAATAATATAAAAACTCATTTTGTTAGTTTGGATGAAGCTAAAAATGAGATGGAGGTTGTAAATTGTAAGCCATTTGGCAAGGGCTTAGAAGTAATTTTTAGAAACTATGCTTATGGTTCTTTTGTTAAGAGATATGGCCTGTATGCAAAGCCAATGATGCCTTTAAAAGACTATGTGGAATTCACTTTAAAAGACGACGAGAGAAATGACCCTTTAATAACTAGAGAAGCACTGATAAGTTTTGGTATTCTTGATGAGAAAGAATATGAAAAACTGGTAAATGACACTATAGAAATATCCAATTTAATAACTGATGTACTAGCAGCTAAGAATATTGATTTGATAGATATTAAACTTGAGTTTGGTAGAGATGAAAATGGCAACATATTACTGATGGACGAAATCGCCGCAGGTAATATGAGGGCATTTAAAGATTCTAAACAACTTGAGCCCATAGATTTATCAAAATTAATTTTAGCTTAGGCCAGTACTTTTAAAAGATCCTGGCTGGGATCTTTTTTTAATGCGAGGAGAGGAAATGTTAGTATATAAAAAATTTGACCAATATGATGGAAGCAAGGCTTTTTTAGAAAAAGAGCTTAGGAATTTTGTAAAAGTAAGTTTTGACAGTTTAGAAATATTTCATATCTACTATTTAAAAAATAAAAAAGACAAGGAAAAGATAGGCCAAGAAATTTTTGACCTAAGAACAGGAAGCTTAGTAGAGGATTTTGATAAGTCTAGTCTATCCTTAGAAATTATGGATCACAGGGGCCAATACAATCAAATAGAAGACCAGACTAATAGGTTTGTTCAAAACATTCTAGGTTTAGATAATGAAGTTATTTATACCAAGGGCTATAAATTTACAGGCCTAAGTGAAAAGGACTTAAAAAAGATTAGGACCTACTTAATAAATGATGTGGTAGAAGAAGAGGTTGACCAAATAGACTTTTCCTATGGTAAATCAGACTTGAAGGAAGAAGAGGAAGTGGCTGGTTTTAATGACTTTGATAGAGAAAAGCTCCTAGCCATGACTGAAGAACTTGCCATGGACTTAGATGACATAATTTTTCTACAAGAATATTTTCAAAAAGAGGGAAGAAACCCTAACCTTGTTGAATTAAAAATGATCGATACATATTGGTCAGACCACTGTAGGCACACCACATTTTCCACCCAGTTAGACAAGATTGAAATAGAGGAAGGACCAAATTCTAATCTTTTAGAAGAAAGTTTTGCCAGATATGAAAAGATAAGAGACCTTGTTTATACTGACAAGAAAAAGCCTATGAGCCTGATGGACTTGGCTACCATAAATATGAAAAAACTAGTAAAGGAAAATAAGCTTACCAATATAGAAAAAAGTAATGAGGTAAATGCTTGTTCTGTAGAAATAGATATAGAAGTAGATGGAAAAACTGAAAGATGGCTTCATATGTTTAAAAATGAAACCCACAACCATCCAACAGAAATAGAACCTTATGGTGGAGCCCATACTTGTATGGGAGGGGCTATAAGAGATCCTCTTTCTGGCAGGGCCAAGGTTTTTCAATCCATGCGTATAACTGGGTCAGGTGATGTCTTAGAAGGCTATGACGAAACTATGGACACTAAACTTTCCCAAAGAAAGATTGGTCAAGATGCCCTAAAGGGTTTTTCTGACTATGCCAATCAAATAGGCATACCAGCAGGCTATGCCAGGGAATACTATGATGATGGCTTTAAGGCCAAAAGAATGGAGCTTGGAGCCTTGGTGGCAGCAAGTAAGAAGGATGAGGTTACCAGACTAGAACCTGTGGAAGGGGATTTAATAATTCTACTTGGAGCTAGAACTGGTAGGGATGGTCTAGGAGCTGCAGTAGGTTCATCATCAGTTCAAACTAAGGAATCCTTAAAGAAGGTTGGGGCAGAAGTCCAAAGGGGAAATCCTTATGAAGAAAAGAAAATAATGAGACTTTTTGACAATCCAAAAGCTAAGAAGATGATTAAAAAAAGTAATGACTTTGGAGCTGGTGGGGTGTCAGTAGCCATTGGAGAGTTGGCTGATGGATTAGAAATAGACTTAAACCAAGTATTTCTAAAATACCAAGGTCTTAATGGATATGAAATAGCCCTATCAGAGTCCCAAGAGAGAATGGCAGTAGTAATAGACCCTAAGGATAGGGACGAATTTATAGCCTATGCCAAGGAAGAAAATCTACTTTATGCTGAAGTAGCCAAGGTAAATTCAACCAATAGATTGGTAATGAAACACAATGGTAGAACAATAGTAGATATAGCCAGAGACTTTTTAGATTCGAATGGAGCTGAAAAGAAAACTGATGTCCTAGTTAAGGAAGTTGACCAAATAGCTTATGATAAAATCCTTCCAGCCTATAAGTATGACCCAAGAACCAACCTATCTAAAAACTTTGACAGTACTAAGGGAACTAATACAGTTTTAGTAGAATATGGCGGAAAAAACATGGAGACAAGACAGTTGGGTATGGCAGCTAAGTTTCCTGTGAGAAATACAGATGCAGTTTCCTTAATGTGTCATGGATATTTCCCAGAAATCTCGAGAAAATCTCCATTTATGGCAGCCTATCTTGCCATTTATGACTCTGTTACAAGAACTGTTGCCATGGGATCCAAGTTGGAAGATATAAGATTATCACTACAAGAGTATTTTCCTAATACAAGAAACCAAAAAGATAGGTTTGGAACGGTATTTTCAGCTATGTTAGGTGCCTTTAGAGCCATGGATGAATTAGACCTGGCTGCCATAGGAGGCAAGGACTCTATGAGTGGTAGTTTTAATGAAATAGACGTACCTCCTAGTCTGGTATCTTTTGCTGTTTCCCACACTAGCTTGGACAGGTTGGTATCCAGGGAATTTAAGTCTGAGGACTCCTTGATTTACATGACTAATATTTCAGTAGAAGACCAATTAGTAGATGTGGATAGTTACAAAAAGTCTATAGCAGCCTATGAAAAGGCCCTTGATAAAAAAATTATTAGGGCAGCATCAACCATAAAGAAAACAGGATTAAGGGCTACCTTGGATGAGATGGCTAGAGGAAATGGCCTAGGCTATAAACTCTATGACAAGTGGGATGAATCCTACTGTCCAGGAATGATTGTCTTTGAAATTAAGAGGGAAGACAAGGACCTTTTAGAAAAAGAATTTGTTCTAATAGGTGAGACCAAGGATTTGGCCTTAGAAGAAATTTATCCAGAAGACAAGAAAGACCTGGAAGCTGGTTATAGCTTTAAGAAAAAAGACTTAAGAAAAATCAAGTTGGAAAAGAAAAAAGCTCTTCTTCCTATCCTAGAAGGATCTGTAGGGGAAGAGGACCTGGCAGGACAGTTGGAAGCTGCAGGCTTTGAAGTAGAAGAATTTGTAATAAAAACCAATAGCCATGGGGAGTACAAGGATAGTTTGGATGACCTAGAAGAAAAAATTAGAAGAGCAGACCTGGTAGGTCTAGCCCATGGTGACTACTATGGATCTACTATAAAAAATATAGGGGGAGCCCTAACCAAGGTTTTATCAGAAGAAAAAATATATAAGGCCTTGGAAGATTTGAGAGAAAGAGATGGCTTTATAGTGGGTATAGGTGCTGGTTTCTCCTGTCTTTTAGACCTGGGCTTATTTGGACCAATAGCTGAAAAGCTATATTTTGTAGAGAACCTGGCAGGCCAATATAGGTCAGACTTTATAGATGGTTTAGTTTTAAGAGATAGTTACTTTACAGATGAAGAAAATAGATTTTATACAGCACCTATAAGTGGTAGAAATATTAGACTTATTTGTTCTGATAGAGAAAGTCTAGAAGACCAGGTAGATATTATATCAATAAAGACCAAAAACAGCTTGGCTGGATCTTGTGAAATAGATTCTATAGCCAGCAAGGACGGCAAGGTATTTGGAGTTCATTCCCTAGTAGATAGGATGGATGAAGATTGCTATAAAAACATAAGACTAAAAGGAGTATTTAATCCTTTTGAAATATTAAGTAGAAAAACAAAATAGGGGGAAGTATGAAAGTATCAATTATTATGGGAAGTATTTCAGATTATGACAAGGCCAAGGCGGCCATAGAGACCTTGGAAAAGTTTGGTATGGACTATGAGGTTAGAGTAATATCAGCCCACAGGGCCTTAAATGATTTAATAGACTATGTGGAAGGTTTTGACGAAAGAAAGGTGGGAGTTTGTATAGCCATAGCAGGAAAGGCTGCCCACCTGCCAGGAGTTATAGCCGGCATGACCAGCCTGCCTGTAATAGGAGTTCCTATTTCTTCCAAGGCAACAGCCGGTATGGATGCTCTTTTATCCATAGTTCAAATGCCTTCAGGAGTTCCAGTGGCTACAGTTGCCCTGGATGGATGTTCAAATGCAGCAATTTTATCAGCCCAAATTCTAGCCCTGGCAGATCCTAGTTTAAAAGAAAAACTAGGAGAACATAAGAGGGAAATGCTAGATAAGGTTAGAAAACAAAACGAAGAATTATAGGTGAAAAATGAGTGGAATAATTGCAGTAGCAAGTGATAAGGAAAATATAAATAAGTATCTACTTTACGGCCTATATGCCCTACAACACAGGGGGCAGTTAGAGGCGGGTTTGGCCATAGTCAATGACGGACTTTATCTTAAAAGTGGCCAGGGTCAAATAAAGGATGTTTTAGACCAAAATGAAATTTTTGACCAAGAGGGAAGAAGGGGTATGGGCCATGTAAAGTATGGCCTTTATGAAAAATATGAAAAGGAAACTACCAGCATGCCCTACTATGATAAGAAAAGGGGCAGTTTGATAGCCATAGATGGAAATATCTTAAATGAAGATTTTTCCCTGGACCAACTTTTGGATAAGTTAAAGGGAGAAGACCAGGATTTAGCCCTATATATAGATAGTCTTAAGGGAGCCTTTAGTATTATCTATATGGACCGAGAAAAGATAATAGCTATTAGGGACAGGTGGGGGTTAAAGCCTCTTCATATATCTAATGAGAGAGATAAGATTATTATAGCCTCAGAAACCTGTGCCCTAGACTCTCTTTCAGCTTCAGCCATAAGAGAGATAAACCCAGGTGAGATATTGATTTATGAAAAAAACACCTTGAGAAGTTTTTACTATGGCCATCCTGAGCACAAGACCTGCGCCTTTGAATATATTTATATATCAAGGCCAGACTCTTATATGATGGACAAGTCAATCTACAAGCTTAGAAATAACCTAGGTAAGACCCTTTATGAGGAAAAACCAACTGAGGCAGACATTGTTATTGGGGCACCTGATTCAGGACTTACAGCTGCCATAGGCTATGCAGAAGCCTCAAAGATTCCCTATAAGGATGGAATCATTAAAAATAGATATATAGGAAGGACCTTTATAAATCCTAAGGACTCCCAAAGGGAAAAAGATGTCTATATTAAGCTAAACCCTATTAGGGAAATCCTAGATGGCAAGAGGGTAATCTTGGTAGATGACAGTATTATCAAGGGAGTAACCATAAAAAGAACTGTTCAAATGCTTAAAAATGCTGGAGCCAAAGAAGTTCACGTTAGAATATCTGCCCCTAGAGTTATCAACTATTGTAACCTATCCCTAGATATGCCTGCTGGCAGTAAACTAATAGCTAGAGATATGGATGTGGAAGAAATAAGAAAAGAGATCAAGGCAGACAGTTTATACTTTTTAAGTATAGATGGTCTACAAAAGAATTTATCAAATATAGGAATTTGTACCCATTGCTTTAATGGCAAGTACCCAATAAAGGAGATGTAATGAAGTTAACATATAAGGATGCAGGCGTAGATAAGACAAAGGGCTATGAGAGTGTGGACTTGATCAAGGACCTGGTTAAGTCAACCTATAATGAAGGAGTATTTTCCCAACTAGGTGGCTTTAGTGGCATGTATGATCTATCTTTTTTATCTTATGAAAAACCAGTTCTAGTAAGTGGTACAGACGGAGTGGGAACCAAGGTGGATTTGGCCTTTAAATACGACAAGCACGACACTATAGGTATAGATGCAGTAGCCATGTGTGTAAATGATATTTTATGCCAGGGGGCTAAACCCTTATTCTTTCTTGACTATATAGCTACAGGAAAGATATATCCAGAAAAAATCCAGTCCATAGTTAAGGGAGTCACAGATGGCTGTCTACAGTCAGATATGGCCCTTATAGGAGGGGAGACAGCAGAAATGCCTGGTATCTATAAGGAAGATGAATACGACCTGGCTGGCTTTGCAGTAGGTATAGTGGAAAAGGATAAAATTATTGACGGTAGCAAGGTAGAGGCTGGAGATAGGCTTATAGGACTTAAGTCATCAGGCCTTCACTCCAATGGTTTTTCCCTAGTGAGAAAAATTATTTTTGACCTAAAGGACAAGGACTTAAATGAAGAGATAGAAAGTTTGGATCAAAAGCTGGGAGATGCCCTACTTGAACCGACTAGAATCTATGTAAAAACAGTTCTTTCCCTTTTAGAAGAAATAGATGTACACGCCATATCCCATATAACTGGAGGAGGTTTTTATGAAAACCTACCTAGAGTGTTAAAGGAGGACCAAGATGCCCTAGTAGATTTAAGAGACTATGAGCTTCCAGAAATCTTTAAGCTTATTGGCCAATGGGGAGAAATAGAAGAAGAGGAAATGTTTTCAACCTTTAATATGGGGATAGGTATGGTTTTAGTAGTGGGCAAGGAAGATGAAAAGAAAACCTTGGAACTTTTAGAGAAACTTGGAGAAGACCATGTGGTTCTAGGAGAAATTATTGAAGGGACAAAAGAGGTTAAGATATGGAGAAGCTAAATATAGCTGTTTTCATTTCTGGGTCTGGGACCAATCTGCAGGCCCTTATAGATGCTGTAGAATGTGGAGAGATAAGAGCTAATTTAAGCCTGGTAGTCTCCAATAAAAAAAATGCCTATGGTTTGAAAAGGGCAGAAAAGGCTGGGATAAAAACTTTTTACCTGGCCAATAAGGATGAAGATTTTGACCATAGGCTATTAGATCTTCTTCAAAAGGAAGAGATAGACCTGGTAGTTTTGGCAGGCTATCTAAGGATGATAGATAAGAGCTTGGTTGAGGCCTATAGGAATAAAATTATAAACATCCATCCATCTCTTTTACCTGCCTTTGGTGGCAAGGGCTACTATGGGATCAAGGTCCATGAAAGGGTCTACGAAAAAGGTTGTAAGGTAAGTGGATGTACAACCCATTTTGTAGACGAAGATACAGATACAGGCCCTATAATTCTTCAGAAGGCAGTGGATATAGAAGAGCTTGCCGGACCTGGAGAAATTCAAGACAGGGTCTTAGAGGAAGAACATAAACTTTTGGTAGAAACAGTTAAATTATTTGTAGAAGACAGGCTTATCCTAGAGGATAAGAGGGTTAAGATAAGGAGTAATTAATGAAAAAAGTAGCTTTGATTTCAGTGTTTGACAAGGAAGGTATAGTTGATTTTGCTAAAAAACTAGTGGATTTAGGCTGGGACATAATATCTACGGGAGGAAGCTATAAGCTTTTGGTAGACCATGATATAGATGCCAGAGAGGTTAGTGATGTAACAGAATTCCCAGAAATATTTGGAGGTAGGGTAAAAACTTTAAACCCTATGATTCACGGTGGGATTCTATACAGGAGAGACCATGAGGAAGACCAAGAGATAATAGATAAATTTAAGATGCCTAGGATAGACATGGTGGTTAATAATTTATATCCTTTTGAAAAACTTCTAGATGAAGATAGAAGTGAAGAGGACATGATTGAAAATATTGACATAGGTGGACCAGCCATGATCAGGGCCGCTGCTAAAAACTTTAAAGATGTCCTAATTGTAACTGATAAAAATGACTATGAAGAGCTTCTTGAAAGATTGGAAAAAGACAAGATAGATATGGACTATAGAAGGTTCTTATCCATCAAGGCCTTCAATACTACAGCCTATTATGATTCTTTAATCTATAGATACTTTAATAGGGGAGAGTATGACCTGGATAAATTGGTTTTAGGCTATAGTAAGGATAAAAAGTTAAGATATGGAGAAAACCCTCACCAAAAGGCTTATTTCTATGAGGATAAAATACTTAAGGAAAATCAAAAGTTGGAAATGAAGCAACTTCACGGCAAGGAAATTTCCTATAACAATATTAATGACCTATATGGGGCTGTTAGATGTTTAAGAGAATTTGACAGGCCTACAGCTGTAGGAGTAAAACATACTAATCCATCAGGTATAGGTAGTGGAGAGACTATAGACGAAGCCTTTGACAAGGCCTATAACTGTGACAAGATATCTATTTTTGGAGGAATTATAGCCCTCAATAGGACCTTGACAGTCCATATAGCTGAAATTATAAACTCCATGTTTATGGAAATTGTAATAGCCCCTTCCTATGAGCCTCAAGCTCTAGAAATATTAAAGCAAAAGAAAAATATTAGATTGCTAGAAAGTTCTAATATTAATGATTTTGAATTTAAAGAAGAAAAAATAAAGGATAGTTTAAATGGTCTTCTACTACAAAATGAAGATGATTTACTTTATGAAAAACTAGAAGTTGTAACGGATATAAAACCAAGTGATGAAGACTTAAAAGACTTAATATTTGCCTATAAGGCAGTAAAAAACGTCAACTCTAATGCAGTTGTTATAGCCAAGGACGAAGCTACCCTAGGCTATGGTTTTGGAGAAGTTAGAAGGTCTTGGGCAGTTGAAAAAGCCATAGATCATTCAGAGTTTGACCTGGAAGGATCTGTTCTTGCATCAGATGGGTTTTTCTTTGAAGATACAGTTGAACTTTTAAAAGACCATAAGATAAGGGCTGCCATATCACCTGGAGGATCTATCCACGATAAGAAGGTAATTGAGCTTTGTAATGCTTATGGAATAGCCCTAGTATTTACCAATACTAGACACTTTAAACATTAAGGAGAATTCATGGATATACTTATTATTGGAGATGGGGGCAGGGAAGATGCCCTGGCCCATACACTAGGAAAAGACCCTAGGGTAGAAAAAATCTATATGACAGGTTCCAGTGGAGCCCAAAGACCAAAGGTAGACCTGGTAGATTTATCAGTAGATGACTTGGAGGGACTAAGAAGGTTTGCCCAGGATAAGAAGGTGGACTTGACCATAGTTGGTCCAGAACTTCCCCTTAATTTGGGTATAGTAGATGAATTTAAGAACTATCAGTTAAAAATTTTTGGGCCAGATAAAAAATCCGCTTACCTGGAAGGGAGCAAGGACTTTGCCAAGGAATTTATGTTGGAATACGATGTGGCTACTGCAGGCTACCAAAGGTTTACTGATTATGAAAAGGCTGTGGAAAATATTGGCCTTTATGGATTTCCTCAAGTAATTAAGGCCGATGGCCTATGTGCAGGCAAGGGGGTCTACATATGCCAGAATGAAAGGGAAGCCAGAGAAGCTTTAAGAGAAATCTTTTTAGAAGATAGGTTTGGTAACCAGGCAGCTAAAATAATAGTAGAAGAGTTTATAGATGGACCTGAAGTATCCCTTCTATGTTTTGTGGCAGGAGATAAGATTTATCCTATGGAAACTGCCATGGACTATAAGAAGATAGGAGATGGGGACAAGGGACCTAATACAGGAGGGGTAGGCTGTTTATCTCCCAATCCTTACTGGAATAAAAAGCTAGAAGATCAGTCGGACCAGCTTATAAAAAATATAGAGAGAGGTTTGAAGGATAGAGGACTAGGTTATAGTGGGATTCTTTTTATAGGCTATATAATAGATGGGGACCAACTAAAGGTATTGGAATTTAATACCAGGTTTGGAGATCCAGAAACAGAAGTTTTACTTCCCCGTCTAAGGTCAAGGCTTCTTGATCATATCCTAGCTTCTATAGACCATAGGCCAATTGAAATGGACTGGGAGAAAAACTTAAGTTTAGCCCTTATCCTTTCTTCAAAAGGCTATCCTCTAAGCTATGAAAAGGGATTTGAAATAGGATGCCTTGATAGACTGGACCAAGACATTCTAGTCTTTCACAATGGAACAAGGATTAAGGACCAGCGTCTAGTAACTGATGGAGGCAGGGTTCTAAGCTTGGTAGCCAAGGGAGATACTTGGACTTCCATTAGAGAAAAAGTCTATGGCCAGGTAAAAAATATAGACTGTAATAAGTTAATATATAGGAAGGACATAGGCCTTCTAGACTAAAAGACTTTCTAAGAAAGTCTTTTCTCTTGTTATATGTTAAAATAAATCTAGGTGATTTTATGAGAAGAGAATTAAAGAAATTAAGATATAGTTTAAAAGATTTGAGAAATAATAGGACTTATATTGTTTTTATAGCAATACTATCAGTTCTAATTTTTTCTTATAGTAAATATAATATAGTAAGCCCTCTTTTTCAGTATGCTTTAGATAAGGGGGATATGATTTCCATAACTCAAAATAATATAAGTAGGCTGGTAACCAATCCTTTGGTAATCATCCTTCTTTTAGTAGTCCTTCTACTATACATACTTTTAGTTCTAGTCCAACTAAATTTAATAGTTGCTATTTTGGATGGGGAGCTTAACGTTTTTAGGATAATAAAAAAATTAACCACCAGCTTTGTAAAACTTTTAAACCCTAGGGCCTTAATCTTTATACCACTTATATTTTTATTGATGCAAAACCATAATCTAGGTTTGGAATTTCTAAATATGAAAAACCTGGCCATACCAAACTTTGTAGTAGATTCCTTTAATGAGAAAAGTCTTACTAGAAACATATATTTGGCCTTTTCCATCCTGGTATATTATTTAAATATTAGGCTAATAGATACTCTTATAATCTTTATAAAAGAGCCTAAGACAGGCCCTATAGAGTCCATGAAAAAAAGTTGGCAAGGCACTAGAAAAAATACGATAAAAATAATTATATCCATGTTTATCATAGACCTACTATCTCTTTTAGCCACTCTTTTAATAGTATATGGACTCTACCAACCTATTAAGTACTTGGACCCGTCCATGAAATTTTATGAACCTATAGTAGTAGGCCTATCCAGCCTATCCTTGATGGGGATGACCTATATATCTATAGTAAGATATGCCTGGAAGATCCAGTACAGGTTGAGAAGCTATAAGAATGAAGACGCTTGTGAGGTTGATAATTTAATATTACCAGCAAGAAAGATTTTATTTAAGGGGCTCACCCTAGTTATGATCTATCTTTACACCATGACCATAACCTTAAATGACCCTGTTTTAACCAAGGATAAAAGACCCTTGGTCATAGGCCATAGAGGATCTTGTAAATACTCTATAGAAAATACTATAGAATCCTTGGAAGAGGCCAATAGGATGGGGGCAGACTATGTGGAGATGGATATTCAATTTACTAAAGATGATAAGCTTGTTGTCTTTCACGATTGGAAGATAAACAGGTTGGCAGATAAAAAAGGTAGAATAAGAGACTATAGCCTGGAGGAACTTGAAAAGGTTAAACTCTATGAAAGTGAAAAAGTATCTTTTATACCTAGTTTTGAAAGCTATCTTAAGAGGGCCAAGGAAATTAGACAGCCTCTTTTGATTGAACTAAAGTTAAGACACTTTGATGACAAGAAGGCTTTTATAGATGATATGATGGACCTTATAGACTATTATGATTATAGGGACTATGTAATCTTTCAATCTATAGATTTTGAAACGGCAAAGATTTTAAAAGAAGACTACCCTGATCTTAAGGTAGGCTATATACTGGGTCTAAATATCGGCCAGTTGGCAGCAGATAATTTTGATTTTTATTCCATAGAAGATTCTTTTATAACCAGCAATGTTTTGGATAGTATCTTCATGTATGAAAAAGAGTTATTTGTTTGGACCCTAAATGACACTAGTCGAATACAAAGATATATAAATACTGGAGCCAATGGAATGATAACAGATGAGCTAGAGCAAATGCAGGAAATGATAGAAAACTATCAGGCCTTTGACCTCTATCAAAAAAGATTATTTATCCTGGCGCCAGAATTAAGCGATATTATTTCATTTTAAGGAGGAAGATTTGAAAAAATTATATTTAGTAAGACATGGACAAACCCTATTTAATAGGAGAAACATAATCCAAGGGGCTTGTGACTCTCCCTTGACAGACTTGGGTAAAAAACAGGCATTAGCAGCGAAGAAATACTTTGAGGATAAAAATATATCCTTTGACCATGCCTATGTATCCACTCAGGAAAGGGCTGTAGATACTCTTGAGCTAATAACTGATTTAGACTATGAGAGACTTAAGGGCTTAAAAGAATGGGAATTTGGACTTTATGAAGGGGAAAGTATAGAGTTGATTCCTAAGGTGGATCCTGATAAGCAAACCTATGGAGATTTCTTTATAGACTTTGGAGGAGAAAGTGATGAAGAGGTCCAAGAAAGAGTTAATAGGACCATGCTTGATATTATGAATAGACCAGACCATGAAAGTGTTCTAGTTGTAAGTCATGGGGCAGCCATCTACTTGTTCCTTAAAAAATATAAGAAAATAAAGCATAAGGAA
This sequence comes from Peptoniphilaceae bacterium, assembly GCA_030152565.1. GTDB lineage: Bacteria > Bacillota > Clostridia > Tissierellales > Peptoniphilaceae > CALAZW01. Next base: position 2,498 of record JASLJE010000015.1, on the reverse strand, counting down.
CTTCACTTTGGAAACTGCTGTATCCTGGAATTTGATTTTTCAGACGATTGGTTTGACTTTATCAGCCTAACCAACCACGACATAGCTTAACTTACAAATATGTTAGACAGGCCTTGGCAGATAAGTGGTAGAATATTATCTGACAAGGAGAGATGAGATGATAAGAAAATTTATTGACCAATATGAAAAAAACAAGTTTTTTTTCTACCTATTAGTATTTCATATAATATTTTCAGGAGTGACCTTTGGACTGATGAATAGGCCCTTTGGAATAGTTACTGTATTAAAAATACCTTTTGATGACATGATTCCCCTGGTAAAGGATATGATCTATATCTACCATATGTTTATGCCTTTAGTATTTATTATGGGACTGGTTCTTTTTACCTATGATATAGAAACTCAAAAGATATATGTTGTAAGCTTAATAATAAGCCAGTTGATAGCCTATGTTATCTACTATCTGTTCCAAACAGATGTGCCCAGGGCTGATGTATCCCTATTGGGTGATGACCTGGCTTCCAGATTAATTAAGTTTACCTATTCAGTAGACAATCACTATTCTGGTTTTCCCTCTCTACATGTGGGAAATATGACCAGTCTAATCTTTATTCTCTACAAGAGTAGGTTGAGTAAAAAGATTACTCTACCAGTTAGTGTTTTAGCTGTGATGATAGCCTTGAGTACGGTCTTGGTTAAGCAGCATGTATTCTTAGATATGCCAGCAGGAATCGTCCATGGTATTTATAGTGTGGTAATTGGTGAAAAGTTGCTTGGTCTAATAAAGGACAAGCCAAGTATTGAAAGTAAAAATTTAATAGATATTAAATAGCGAAGACATAGGACCTATGTCTTCTTTTTTTACCCTTATTTGGGGGAAAATCTATAAATTATTATATAAAAGTATAGTAATTAAAATATTCACATTTCTAGACTAAATCTAAGTTAAAAGCCGCAAAAAAGATAAAAAGAGTATAGAAAAGTACCTTTTTATATCTATAGAGTATTTTTCTCTATGAGTTATTATGATAGTAACAAAAGGAGGAAGGAAAATGAAAAAAAGAATACTTGCACTAGTACTTATTATGGCGACAATTTTTAATTTGGCAGGTCCGGTGACAGGACTGGCGGCAGAAGGAGAAGAACCGACTAAGGATACTAGGACAACAGTTGTCCTACATAAGGTTCAGATGACAGGTGAACTGTTAGATAAGTGGATTTCTGGGGGAAATTACCAGAACTATTATGAACTAGATCAAACAGACTATAAGGAAATATTTAAGGAACTAGGAGAAATTGAGGAAATAAAACCACTTAAGGGAATTTACTTTGACCTTTATAAGGAAGTAAATGGTGAGTATGTTTTAGTAAAAAATCCTCCCCATGAAGGTGGAGATAAAACTGATGCTGACGGTAAACTTATTTTTAAGGACTTGGAAGATGGTAGATATAAATTTGTAGAAAACTTGGAAAAATCAGATGTTGAAGGGATATCACAAATGCACCTACAAGACATTGTAGTGGATCTACCTTATTATAATGAAGATGATGGGACTCTTCGAAAAGAAATAAATATTTATCCTAAGAACGTTCTTATTGACTCAACTGTTAATAAGCAGGTTAAGGATAGGGTAAGCGATGAATATAAATATAGTGAAACATTTGGATATGAAGAAGAGAACAACTGGAAAATAGATGTTAAATTACCTAAAGAAGCAAAGAATATGGAGTTATTAAGGATAAGGGATAGGATCCCGAAGGGACTATCTTATCTAGGAAATGAAGGTCAAGAAACAAGTAATATTGAAGTCTATAAGGGGATAACTAACGATGAGGGAGAGCAGATAGGCGAATTAGAAGCTGTTTCACCAGAAAATTATCATATTGAAATCAATGATATTACAGAAGGAAAAGAGATGTCAATTACCTTTAAGGACACTTTTATAGCTGGCTTAAATGAAAATCAAAATATAGTTGTAAAATTAAAAACTAAAATAGATAAGGAAGTTATAAACGATCAAGTTGTAATGGATCAAACCGTTCTAGGCAAAAAATTAAAGAATATGGCCTACTTTGACTATAAGGAAAAACCTAAAGATGAAAATGATAATAATAATCAAATAAAAACAGTTAGTCCTTCAACTATACCTTGGATAATAACTGGAGGAATATCTTTTAAGAAGATTGATTTTGAAGACGATAAAAAACTTTTAGCAGGGGCTGAATTTAAAATTTATAGTAGAAAGGTAGTAGAAGGAAAAGAAATACTAGAATATGTAAAACTTGATGATGGATCCTTTAGTTTTACAGACAAGGAGGAGGAGGCAACAATCTTTACTTCTAAAGAAAATGGAACCTTTGAAGCCTACGGTCTACCTTTTACTGAATTGGGAAATACAAAACATGATTATTATCTAAAGGAGATCAAAGCTCCAGCAGGCTACTCATTACCTAGTAAGGATATATTAATTACTATAAATGAAAAAAGTCATATGATA
>JASLJE010000004.1 GCA_030152565.1 Peptoniphilaceae bacterium | reverse complement strand
TCTTGGTTTTCAAGGATGGTACTTTCCATATATAAATCTTCAGTTCTATAGTCGTTGGCCTTTAATATAACTTCCTTAGAGCTTATAATATTTTTTATAACCTCTATCTTGTTTATGTGTTTGAATAGGGTTAAAAGGTCTCTAGGACTTGTATAGTGGCCTTTAGAGTCCTTGCCTATAACATTGTCAAAGTGAGTGTTTTCCATACCTAATTCTTGGGCCTTTTCATTCATTTTTTCTATGAAGACATCCTTGTTTCCGTAAACAGTTTGGCCAAGGGCTTCTGCTGCATCTGCTGCTGATGGAATTAACATCACCTTTAATAGGTCTCTATAGGATATTTTTTCTCCATCTACCAAACCAGCTACTGCATAGCCGTCCCTTTCCAAATCACTGCTAAAGTCCTTGGAAAAAACAATGGTCTTATCTAGGTCTTCTATTTGATCAACAGTAACTAGGGCTGTCATTATTTTAGTAAGAGAAGCTGGCGCTATCTTCTTATCAATATTTTTTTCATAAATTATCTTGTCATCATCCAGAGAATAAACCATGGCTTCCTTACTATTTAATATAAAGGACTCATTAAATATTGAATAAGCCAGGCTGGTCAATAGGGCTGTCAAGGCTATGGAAAGTTTTAACAACTTTTCCCTTGTTCCCATAACTCTTTCTTCACTTATATACTTTTCTTCCATAAATCTTGCATCCATATTTTCTACCTCCGTTATTTGATGTTTAAATAATAAAAGATTGTAGTTACATAGAGATAACTACAATCTAACAAGTTTGTTATTTATTTGTGATGCAAGACTCATTATTACACATAACTTTGTCTTCTCTTCTATTTTTCCTATGGACCATAAGTTCTCCACATTCCTTACAAACCTCTCCAGTAGGCTTGTCCCAGGTTGCATAGTCACACTTAGGATAGTTACTACAGCCATAGAAAAGCTTACCTCTTTTGGATACTTTTTCGACTATTTCACTGCCACACTTTGGACACTTTACTCCAGTCTTTTTAATTATGGCCTTGGTAAACTTACAGGACGGAAAACCACTACAGCCTATAAACTTACCATTTCTACCATGTTTATAAACCAGGTCCTTGCCACATTCTGGACACTTTTCTCCAGTTGGCTTGTCCTTTATCTTAAAGTTGTCTTCAGATTCTAAGGCCTTGATCAAGTCTTTTTCAAACTCTCTATAGAACTTATCTAACAAGTCCTTCCAGTCAATATTTTCCTCTTCTATCTTGTCCAACTGAGCTTCCATATAGGCTGTAAATTCTTCATTTATGATTTCTGAGAAATACTCTAGTAGAAGTTTATTTACAGTCCTACCAAGATCTGTAGGTAGAAGGGTCTTACTTTCTAAAACCACATAGTTTCTAGATAGGATACTTCTGATTATAGAAGAGTAGGTACTTGGCCTACCAATTCCATTTTCTTCCAAGGTCTTTACTAGAGAAGCCTCTGAAAATCTTGGCTTAGGCTTGGTAAAGTGTTGGTTCTTATCAAGCTTCATGCTGGCTATAATATCATCTAGTTTTAAATCTGGTACTACTACAGCTGATTCAGCTATGGACCAAACCTTGGTAAAACCATCAAAGACCATAACATTTCCATTGGCCCTAAATATTTCTCCCTTATTATCTAAATCTATTCTAGTTGATTCAAATTTACTTGGCATCATTTGAGATGCTACTGTTCTTTCCCAAATTAGCTTATAAAGCTTGTATTGGTCATTGGATAAAAACGGCTTAATACTAAGGGGAGTCCTATAGATTGAGCTGGGTCTAATAGCCTCATGGGCATCTTGGGATCCTGCTTTTTTCTTATTGTAGTTTCTTCCCTTGGAAGCATATTCCTTGCCGTATTCTTCCTTTATAAAGCCAACAGCTTCCTTTACTATAGTATCTGATAATCTAGTTGAGTCTGTTCTCATATAGGATATTAAACCTACTGATCCTTCCTGGCCTATATTGATACCTTCGTATAATTGTTGGGCCACAGACATGGTCTTACTAGTTGTAAAGTTTATCCTCTTAGATGCTTCCTGTTGCATGGTTGATGTGGTAAAGGGCATATAGGGATTTCTAGTCTTTTTAGTCTTATTAACATCTATTACCCTATAGTTCTTATGATCCAGCCTTGCTAGGATTTCATCTACTTCTCTTTCATTTTTTATCTCTATTTTTTCCAGCTTATCTTTATTAAACCTTCCAAAGTACTTGGATTCAAATTCAATGTTTTTAACCTTGTGCTGGGCTACTATTGACCAGTATTCTTCAGGTATAAAGTTTTCTATTTCCTCTTCCCTGTCAACTATAAGTTTTAAAGCTACTGATTGAACCCTACCTGCACTAAGTCCACTTTTTACTTTTTTCCACAAGATTGGAGATAGTTTATAACCTACTATCCTATCCATAATCCTTCTTGCCTGTTGGGCATTTACTAGGGCTATGTCTATCTGCCTAGGATTATCTATGGCTTCCTTAACCTTGTCCTTGGTAATCTCATTAAAGACTACCCTATTGTCATCTTCCAAGTCTAAATCTAATAAATATGCCAAGTGCCAAGCTATGGCTTCTCCCTCCCTATCCGGGTCAGATGCCAGTAATACTCTATCGGCCTTCTTAGCTTCCTTCTTTAACTCATTTATAGTTTTTGCCTTGCCCCTAACATTTATGTATTTAGGTTCAAAATTATTTTCTATGTCTACTCCTAAGGTACTCTTAGGTAAATCTCTTAAATGACCCACTGAGGCCATAACCTTATAATTCCTACCCAGGAACTTACCAATTGTCTTCGCTTTAGTAGGCGATTCTACTATCACTAAATTTTTTGCCATTATTCCACCCTTTTTCCTAATTATTATGTCAATAAATTGTATTATAGTATTATGAATGATTATTGTCAAAAATAAAAAACTATAAACTTTTGTTTATAGTTTAGCTAGTAGCTAATTTCTTCCATAATATCTTCAATAGAATCTATCAACTTGGCCCCTCTCTTTATCAGGTCATTGGTCCCCTTGCTAGAAGGACTATCCACATTGCCTGGCAGGCAAAAAACTTCCCTATTTTGATTGGCTGCATACTGGGCCGTTATTAAGGAGCCTGATCTCTCCTTTGCCTCTACTACAATAGTCCCTGGACTAAGTCCAGAAATTATCCTATTTCTCCTAACAAAGTTTACCTTATAAGGCTTGGTCGTTAGGGGAAATTCTGATAAGAGAAGTTGGTCTTCCATCCTCTCATAGATATCCCAATTGGCCCTGGGATAAATTATATCCAAGGAAGAGGCTAAAACCCCTATAGTCCCTGTTTTTGATTCTAGGGCCTGTCTATGGCTTATACCATCTATGCCTAGGGCCAGGCCAGAAACTATCACCAGGCCCCTTCCAGCCAGCTCCTTGACCAGACTTTTGGTCATCTTCTCCCCATAGGCAGTAGGCTTTCTAGTTCCTACTATAGATATGGTCTTTTTATGGATTAAATCCAACCTGCCCTTATAGTATAGAAGGCAGGGAGGCTCTGGAGTATTTAAAAGAAGTTCTGGATAATTCTTATCCAATATGGTTAGAAATCCAATCTTATTCTTATAGAGTTCATATTTATAATTTTCTATTTTTATGGTCCTTTTTCCCTCATATATCTTCTGCCTATCCTCTTCACTTAAATAGGTCAGCTGGTCTAAGTTTTCTAGATTTATAAGTTCAATTAACTTATTGTATTTGATCATATTCAACAGTTTAAAATTATTTATACCAACCTTGTTTAAAAATAAGATTAAATCCCTAAAAACTTCCATCTAGTCTCCAGTCTTTAACTTCTCATAAAACTTGCCTAAAAATGACTCTCTGTGAATTTCCAGAGCCCCATGTTCTTCCAAGGCCTGGTAGTGGGCCTTAGTTCCATAGCCCTTATGGTTTTCAAACTTATATTCAGGATGAGTCTGTCCATAGGCTATCATGATATCGTCCCTATAGACCTTGGCTAAGATAGAGGCACAAGATATGGAATAAACCAAGTCGTCTCCTCCTATAATAGCTATTTGGTCCCTGTCGCTTTCAATTAACTCAGCATCTATTAGAAGAAGGTCAGGCTTGATGATTTTCCCCTCCTTGTCTACCATGGTTTCTGATGCTACCTGCATGGATAAGAGGGTGGCCTGCCTAATATTTATTTGGTCTATGGTCTTGGCATCTACTATGCCATAACCTATGGCCAAGGCTTTTTCTTCAATCTTTTTTGCCAGTTCTCGTCTTTTCTTGTCAGTTAGTTTTTTTGAATCCTTTATTTCATCAATTAATTCACTAGTATCCATGATTACTGAGCAGCTTACAACAGGACCTGCTATAGGCCCTCTGCCCACCTCATCGATCCCACATATCATTTGATGGCCCTGGGTCAATTCATACAACTTATTTACTTGATCTTTTTTTAATTTTACCTTCATACTATCCCTCCTATCTATCCTATTATATATTTAGGCCCTTGTCTTTTCATAATTATTAAAAATTAGAAAAAAAGAGCCTAAGCTCTTTTATACAGTTTCTAGGGTAATTCTACCCATCCTATTCTTTCTAAAATCATCTAGGATTACATTGGCTACCTTATTGTAGTCTATTTCATTACCCCTTAAGATACAGCCCCTTCTTCTGGCTATGTCTTCCATAACCTCCAAGGTATCCTCACTTATTTCCACTTGATACCTATCAGTAATTATGGTCTCATCTATAGAGATTAGCTTTTCTAGCAACTTATAGGATAAGTTTTCCACATCCATAATCTCATCCTTAATAGCTCCTGTAAAAGCTAGGTTAAGTGCCTTGTCTGGACTTTCAAACTTAGGCCATAAAACTCCTGGAGTATCCAAAAGTAAAAGATTGGAATCGGTTTTAATCCATTGGTTTACCTTAGTAACCCCTGGTCTATTCCCCACTCTGGTTCCCTTTCTCTTGGAAACATTATTTATAAAAGTAGACTTGCCCACATTAGGTATACCTACCACCATCATTTTAATGGTAGGATTGGTAATGTTTTTTGACTTGTCTCTTTCAAATTTTTCCTTTAATAATTCCTTGGAAATATTATAAAGCTTACTAGTCTTTCTATCAGTAAGAGAGTTAAAACCTACTACAGGTAATTTGTGCTCCCTAAAATAAGCCATCCATTTTTTGTTTTCTTCTTCATTTGCCAAATCATATTTATTAAAGATAATAAGTCTTGGAAAATCACCTATGATTTCATCTAAAGCAGGATTTCTACTACTAAATGGTATTCTAGCATCTACTATCTCTGCCACTATATCCACTACTTTTAAACTTTCTCTAATTGAATCGGTGGACTTTTTCATATGACCTGGATACCAATTAATATTCATATTACCTCCATATTAAAAAAAGGGCCTGAGGGCCCATAATTTTAGTAATTAGTTTTTTCTTTAACTTTAGCCGCTTTACCAACACGGTTTCTTAAGTAGAATAACTTAGATCTTCTAACTTTACCTTTTTTAGTTACAGTTATTTCTTCAACTCTTGGTGAGTGAACTAAGAAAGTTCTTTCAACTCCAACACCGTAGCTTAATCTTCTAACTGTAAAAGCTTTTCTATTGCTTGAACCTTGGATTTTGATAATTGTTCCTTCGAACATTTGTATTCTTTCTCTTTCGCCTTCTTTAATTCTGTAGGCAATTTTAACAGTATCTCCAACGTTAATAGCAGGTACATTGTCTTTTAATTGTTCTTTTTCAATTTGTTTTATAACTTCCATTTCTTCCTCCTGGCTATATTATTTGTCTAAGGACCTTATGTATTTTTCATAAAGATCCGGTCTTTTGTTTTTAGTATTTTCTATACTACTTTGTTTTTTCCATTCTGCAATCATCTTGTGATTACCTGAAAACAAAACCTCTGGTACTTTGTAACCTCTATAGTCTCTAGGTCTCGTGTAGTTGTCGTGTTGTAAAAGATTATTATAGTGGGAGTCAGTCTTATATGACTCACTATTACCCAGTACCCCATCAATCAATCTAACAACTGAATCAATAAGGACCATGGCTGGTATTTCTCCCCCAGTTAAAACATAATCTCCTATGGATACTTCCATATCAACAAAATTATCTGTAACTCTTGAATCTATACCTTCATAGTGGCCGCACAATAAAACCAAGTGCTCCTCTTCAGATAGTTCCTTGGCCAATTCCTGGTCTAATAGTCTGCCTTGAGGGCCTAGAAAGATAACCTTTGACTTACTATCACTAATATATTCTATGGCATCTACAACTGGTTGAGCTGTCATAAGCATTCCAGCCTCTCCACCATAGACCTCATCATCGACCTTCTTGTGTTTATTCAAGGAAAAGTCTCTTATATTAGTAGTATTAAGTGATATTTTATCATTTTCTATAGCCTTGCCAATAACCCCATATTCCCTAAGGAAGTTAAAGGATTCTGGAAACAAGGTTAGCACATCAATCTTCATCTATCATTCCTTCTATCAAATTAACCTTAATAAAACCTTCTTCTATGTTTATTTCTTCTACAAACTCTTTTACTGCTGGTACCATTAACTCGCCTTCTGGTCCGTTAATTAGGTAGACGTCATTTGCAGCATAGGCTAGAACATCTTTCATTTCTCCCAATTCGTTTTCATCTTGGTCAACTACTCTTAACCCAATAAGATCTTTTATATAGAATTCATCATCTTTAAGTTCTTCTAAATCTTTTTCATCTATATAGATATATTGACCCTTGAAGAGTAAGACATCATTAATATTATCAAATTCTTTGAATTTTAGATAAACCAATGGATGGTCCTCTCTTACTGACTCAACACTTACCTGTCTATACTTATCACCTAAGTAATAAGCAATATCCCTAGTAAATGATTCGTCATTGGTCCTTTCGATTTTTAGAACGCCCTTTATACCATGAGTATTTAATATTCTTCCAACTATAATTTTATTCATATTATTTTGAATCTATCTCAAGATTAACTTTCTTTTCTTCCTTAATAGCACATGCCTTTATAATGGATCTGATAGAATTTGCAATCCTACCTTGTTTTCCAATTACCTTGCCCATGTCATCAGGATGTACTAAAAGTTTCAAATCTACTACTCCACCTTCAGAATGTTCTAATACTTGAACCTCTTCTGGATGTGATACAAGTTCCTTAGCTATAAATTCTACTATTTCTCTCATAACTATTCAGCTTTTTCTTCAGTGTTTTCTAAAACGTTATGTTCTTTAAATAATTTTGCAACTGTTTCAGTTGGCTTAGCACCAGTTTGGATCCATTTAGCTGCTTTTTCAGCATCTACTTTGAATTCCTTTGGTGTAGAAACTGGATTGTAGTATCCTATTTCTTCGATAAATCTACCATCTCTTGGTGATCTTGAATCCGCTACAACGATTCTGTAGAAAGGTTTCTTCTTTGCGCCAAGTCTTTTCATTCTTATTTTTACTGCCATAATATTCCTCCATTTAATTTATTAGAAAAAGGGTAATTTAAATTTTCCTTTTTTTCCCATATTTTTTTGTAAATTTCCCATTTGTTTCATTAACTTTTTAGTATCTTTAAACTGTTTTAATAATTTATTTACTTCTACTACAGAAGTTCCTGATCCTTCAGCAATTCTCTTTCTTCTACTGCTGTTGATAATCTCTGGTTTACTTCTTTCTTCAGGTGTCATTGAAAAAATTATCGCCTCTACTCGGTCCACATTCTTCTCATCGAAGTTAAGTCCTTTTAAAGCCTTATTGTTCATACCTGGTATCATGCCCAGTATATCTTCCATAGGCCCCATGTTTCTCATTTGATCAATTTGATCCAAGAAGTCATTTAGGTCAAAACTTTGATTTCTAAGCTTTTGCTCTAATTCCTTAGCCTTCTCCTCATCAATGGCCTTTTCAGCCTTTTCGATTAAACTTAAAACATCACCCATTCCAAGTATTCTGGATGCCACCCTGTCTGGATGGAAAGGTTCCAAGTCTTCCAACTTTTCTCCCACACCGATAAACTTAATAGGTTTTTTCGTAACTTCCCTTATAGATAAGGCCGCACCACCACGGGCATCCCCATCTAACTTAGTAAGTATAATTCCTGTCAATTCCAATTGTTCGTTAAAACTAGTTGCCACGTTAACAGCGTCTTGTCCAGTCATGGCATCCACTACTAAAAATGTTTCTGTAACATCGACCACATCTTTTATATTTTTTAACTCTCCCATAAGAGAATCATCAATATGTAGACGGCCTGCAGTATCTATGATAACAACGTCGTTACCATTTTTCTCTGCTTCTTCAACAGCCTTTTTAGCTATGGTTACCGGATCTGTTTTTCCCATTGTAAAGACTGGAACACCAGCCTGTTTACCAACTACTTGTAATTGGTCTATAGCTGCTGGCCTATAAATATCAGCTGCAACTAATAATGGTTTTTTATTTTGTTTTTTCAAATAAAGAGCCAACTTACCGGAATGAGTAGTTTTACCAGCCCCTTGTAAACCACACATAAGTATGATTGTAGGTGGCTTTGAAGCAATCACTAGTTTTTGATTTGGATCTTCCATCAAACTAACTAATTCTTCGTTTACTATCTTAACAACCATTTGTCCTGGTGTAAGACTCTCCATTACTTCAACGCCCATGGATCTTTCTTTTACTCTTTTAACGAAACTTTTTACAACTTTGTAGTTAACATCTGCTTCAAGAAGCGCCAGTCTAATCTCTCTCATGGCCTGGTCAATATCTTTTTCTGTAAGCTTGCCCTTGCCCTTTAAGTTAGACATAAGATCTTGAAGTCTGTCTGATAAGTTTGCAAACATAATTTCACATCCTAAGTAATTTTCTTTATCATATCTGATATAATTTCACTTGCTTTTCCATATGAGGCCTCTTCCATATTGTCTTGCAAATATGTATCCAGGTCTTCCAGGTTCTTTTGCAAGTCATTTAACTTGGCCAGTAACCTTAACTTTTCCTCATATTTTTCGAGCTTCTTTTCAGATCTTTTAAGCATATCTGACACCGCCTGCTTACTAATATCATTTAGTTCGGCTATCTCTGTCAGTGATAGATCTTCCAAATAGTATTGCTCGATTGCCTCTGATTGTTTTTTGTTTAATAAATTTCCATAGTATTCATATAAAATACCAAATCTTATATTCTTTTCCATGTCGCCTCATTAAAAAAATCACTGTCAAGCTAAAACATTGACAGTGATAATAATACTATGATTTAAGCCCTTTGTCAAGGCTTTTAAATAAGTTTTCTAGCTCAATAAGGCCTCAACAAATTTATCTGAGTCAAACTTCTCTAAATTGTCCATTTGCTCACCAATTCCTATATATTTAACTGGTATATTGTGCTCTATTTGTAGAGGGAATACTACCCCTCCCTTTGCTGTTCCGTCCAACTTGGTTAAAACTATACCTGTTATGTCAGCTACCTTGGAGAATTCCTTGGCCTGATAGATGGCATTTTGACCTGTAGTTGCATCTAGAACTAAAAGAGTTTCCCTATTTGCATCTGGATGTTCCCTATCTATAACCCTGTTGATTTTTTCCAACTCATTCATCAGGTTTTTCTTATTGTGAAGCCTTCCAGCTGTATCACAGATTAAAACATCCTTATTCCTAGCCTTTTGTGCATGGACAGCATCAAAGACTACTGAGGCAGGATCTGCACCTTCAGCATGGGAGATTATTTCCACATCAGCCCTGTTGGACCATTCTGTTAATTGTTCTATGGCCGCTGCCCTAAAGGTATCTGCGGCTGCCAACATAACTGAATTTCCTTCATTTTTTATATTATAGGCCAATTTACCTATGGTAGTAGTCTTACCCACCCCATTTACTCCTATAACTAAAATAACTGTTTGCTTACCATCTTCTATCTTAAGATCGTTATCTGAGTTTTTAGATCTTAATTCTTCCTTCATTATGGTTTCCAACTCAACCTTTATAAGTTTCGGGTCCCTAATTCTTTTCTCTTCTATATTATCTCTTAGTTGGTCTATAATATTTATGGTAGTTTCAACTCCCATATCTGCAGATATCATGATTTCTTCTAATTCTTCATAAAGATCATCATCTATCTTAGCCTTGCCATTGATAAGATTATCTATGGAAGAGCTCATGGCGTCCCTAGTCTTAGTAAGACCTTCCTTTAACCTATCTAAAAAGCCCTTCTTCTTAGGTTTTTCTTCTTCTATAGGAGCTTCTTTGACATCAAGACTTTCCTCTTCGATTTTAACTTCTTCAGTTTCAACTTCTTCAACCTGCTCTTTTTCAAAACTATCTTCTTCGGCTTCCAGTTCTTTTTTATCTTCTTCCCATTCTTTCTTGTCTTCTTCTAGAAGTTTTTCTACTACCTTTTCTTCCTCTTCTATAAGATTGTCTACTAAATCCTTCTCTTCTTTAATATCTTTTTTTATCTTTTCAACTTCTTCTGCTAGAGGTTCTATCAATTCTTCTTCTAGTTTCTTCCTATCTTCCTCTAACTTCTTTTTGTCCTCTTCTAGTCTTTTCTTATCTTCTTCTAGTTTTTTATCAAGTCTTTCACTGATGTCATCTGCCTGGTCCCTTAAGTTCTCAGCTGATTCAACCACTTCCTTGGCTGCTTCTTCTACTTCCTCCTGGCCCTGGTCAATAAGATCTATATCCTTGTCTTCATCATCTTTTTTCTTAAATTTATCAAATAACTTTTTAAACATTTACTCCTCCTTATAATCATCAAATGCTAAAGTTATTACCTTGGAAACCCCCTTGTCCTCCATGGTAACACCATAGAGAATTTCTGCCATTTCCATGGTTGTCTTCCTATGGGTTATAATTACAAACTGGGTCTTGTCGGTCATAGACTTTAAATAATTTATATACTTGTTTATATTGGCCTCATCTAGGGCTGCATCTATCTCATCTAGGACGCAAAATGGGGCTGGATTAATTTCAAATATGGCAAAGAGTAGGGCTACTGCTGTAAGGGACTTTTCCCCTCCGGATAAAAGACCTATACTCTTTAGTTTCTTTCCTGGTGGCTTGGCCACTATTTCTATACCCGCATTTAGAACATCGTCACTGTCTAAGATCAACTCTGCCTGACCTCCGTCAAAGAGAATGGCAAATATTTCTTGGAACTTTTCATTTATTAGGCCAAAACTTTCATTAAATGCCAGTCTCATTTCTGCTTCCAGCCTTCTAATCATGGATAAAATATCCTCTCTAGTTTTTACCAGATCATCATATTGGCTTTCTAAAAATGCCAGTTCCTTTTGGTCTTTTTCATACTGGTCAATTTTTTCTGGATTGAAAAATCCAATTTTGGCCAATTGCCCCTTTATATCATTGATTTCTTTTCTTTCTACCTGACCAGGCTTAAGTTTCTCAAGTCTTTCTTCCAGGTAGTCCTTCTCCATAGAATAATCTATTAGAAAGGCTTCTAGGGCTTCCTGAGACCTTTCAGCCTCATTGGTTCTCCTAAGTTCCTTTTGGTAAAGTTTCTTTTCCAAATCCAGTAGGTCCTGGGATAATTTATCCATATAGGCCCTATCCTTCTTGGTTTCTTCCTCTACACCTGCTATTTTTTCTTCCAGACTTTCTATATCTAAGCTGGTCTTTTCCAGCCTTCTTTCTTGGTCCAACTTGGCCTTTTCCAAATCTTCTATTTTAGACTTATTAGTCCTAAGCTCCTGTCTTAATTCCTCTAGAATCTGGCCTTCTCTTTTTTCACTTGCCTTGATATCTTCATTTTCTATGCTTAGGTCTTCTACCTTGTTTTCAACTATTTCCCAGTCTCTTCTAAGTATTTCCAACTTATTTTCCAACTGGATTATTTCTCTTTCTTTTTCTCTTTCTTCCTGACTGGTCTTGGTTTTTTCATCAGTCAGTCTTTCTATATCCCTATCCACCTTTTTTAAGACACTTTCCAGGTTGCCAATCTCTTCCTCATTTATGACATGGTCATTATTTAAGGACTTTATTTGACTGTCTAGCTGGTCCTGTCTTTTTTCCAAGTAGTTAAGTTCTAGTATGGCTTCCTTGTCCTGGTCCTTAAGCTTAAAGAACTCTTCCTTAAGCTTTTTTCTAGCCTGGTTTTTTTCAAGGATTAAGGCTTCACTTTTCTTAAAATCTTCCTTGACCATTAAATAGTTTTCTTCCTGGGATTTAAGATCTGTCTTTAAGCCTTCAATAGTTTTTCTCAAGTCCTTGATTTCTTTTTTCCTATTAATCAAACTATTGGTTTCCTTCTTGTAGAGATTTCCACCTACCATGGATCCCCAAGAGTTTATTATTTCCCCATCCAGGGTAACCAACCTATAGTTTCTTACCCTCTTAGATAGGTCTATGGCTGAAGCCAAGTCCTTGACTATTATGGTTCTGGCCAAATAGTGATAAATTATCTTTTCTATTCTAGGGTCATAGCTTATCAAATTGGAAGCTAGATCTATGATTAGAGGATCTTCTGGTCTTTCCTGCCTTCTAGATCCTATCTTACTAATGGGTAGGAAGGTAATCCTTCCATAATTTTTTTTCTTAATATAGTCGATTAAAAACTTGGCGTCTTCTTCATCCTTTACAACTATATTTTGAAGGGCAGATCCCAAACTTACGTCTATGGCTAGCTGGTAGCTAGGGCTTACCTCTATCAGATCAGCCAAAACCCCTACTATCTTTTCCTTGATTTGAGGGTTTTTATCAGCATCTGTTAAAAGTCTTTGTACTGGCTTATAGTAGCCGTCATAACTCTTATATATGGAATATAAAAGTCCTTCCTTGGATTGGAGCTTGTAAAGCTTATTTTTCCCCTCATTAAGGTCCATATAGATCCTTTCCATGGTCTCTTCTAGATCCTTGCTCCTTGTCTCTTCATTTGCTAGACCTGATAAGATATCTTCCAGGTCCTTTTCCAAGTCCTTCTCCTTTAATCTTAAGTCTTCCAGGTCTTTTTGCCCTTCCCTAATCTTATATCTTAATTGATTTAACTCTCTTATAGAATCTTCCTTGACCTTTTCATTGGACTTTTCCATCTCCAAGTGGGTATGCTTGTCCATTTTTAACTGGTTTAGTCTGTCTATAAGAACCTTTTGCCTGGCCTGGTAGCTGGCTATTTTTTTAGCCTGGTCCTGACTGGCTAGAAGGAGCTTGTCCTGGGCTTTTTTTCCCCTGGACAAGTCTAGTTTCCTATCTTCAATACTTCTTTTTAAGTCTCCAAGTTTTTTCTTGTTTTCATCAAGTTTTTTCAGGTTTTCTATAAATTTATCATTTCTATTTTCATTAGTTTTTTCAATCCTATCTATGTCCAACTTGTGAAAATTATTTTTTTCTTCCAGTAGTTTCCTATCTCCATCATTTTTTTGCAGGGCTCTTTCCAACCTATTAAAGGACTCTCTAGCCTCTTCCAAGTCTTTTTCAAGACCTGCCAGTTGGTCTTCTATGGGATTTATTTTATTAAAGTATTTTTCATATTCTTTTTTAGAAAAATCATATTGGCCCTGTAAATCTTCTATGGCCTGACTTAATTTGTCTATTTCCCTCTTGGACTTATCCATATTAAACTTTAATAAAACAAGTTCCTTTTCCTCTAAAAGCCTGGTTAGCCTAATACCTTCCCTGGCATTTTGAGCTTGTTTTTCAAGGATTTCCACTTCCTGGGTCTTTATTTTTAACTCTGCTCTTATTTCCTTTAAATGCTCTTCATTTTTAAGGAGCTTTCTTTCAGAATCAGTCTTCTTATACTTGTACTTAGATATACCACAGGCCTCTTCAAATATGTATCTTCTATCCTCATTTCTAGAACTTAGGATATCGTCAATTCTCCCTTGTCCAATTATAGAATAGCCGTCCTTGCCTATACCTGTATCTAAAAATATTTCCTTTATATCCCTTAACCTAACCTGGGAATTATTGATTAAGTACTCAGACTCTCCACTCCTATAGACCCTTCTGGTAACATTTACCTGGTCAAAGGCCAAGGGAATAAGCCCTGACTTATTGTCAAAAGATATGGTTACCTGGGCCATATTCATAGGCTTTTTTTCATCTGTTCCAGCAAAGATAACATCTTCCATCCGAGTTCCCCTAAGGCTTTTAACTGACTGTTCCCCTAGGACCCACCTGATGGCATCAGAGATATTGGACTTGCCTGATCCATTGGGACCTACTATGGCAGATATATTTTTTTCAAATGTTAATTTAGACTTGTCTGCAAAGGACTTAAATCCATATAACTCCAAATAATTTAATCTCATACTACACCTAATTCTATCTTCCTATCATCTAGTAAAATATAGAGAGCCTCTTCCTTTATGCCCTTATACTTTATGTTCTTTATCCTGTATTTTTCCTTTAATTTATCCCTGTTTTTTCCCTTATTGCCCACTATATAGGACATTTTAGACTGGTCTACATAAACTTCCAGTTCATCCAGGTCTTCCACTTTATACTTGTCAAAGGCCTGGTCTAAAATATCATAATATATAGACTCTTCTACCAAGGATCTCATGGATGGATGGAAGGGTCCTGCCACCACGTCTTTTCCCAAGGTTATATTATCTGTAGGCTGAAGGCCTATTCTTATAACCTGGATAGAGTTTTCCCTAAAGAGGATTAAAAGCTCCTTGGATATATCCACTGCCTCTTCAACTGTTAAGGGATCATAAAGACCTGCCCTATAGAGTTCTTCTAGCCTGGTATTGGTAATAACAAGGGTCGGATAAATCCTAACTATATCCGGTCCTATCTCCACTAGCTGTCTGGCTGTATCCCTGATAAGTTCCTTACTGTCCTTATAAAGTCCTGGCATGATTTGATGACCTAAAATAAAGCCATAGTCTTTTATCATTTGACTGGCCCTATAAACTGACTCCACATCATGGCCCCTATTATTGGCCATTAAAACCTGGTCATGCATTGATTGGACACCCAGCTCTATAATGTCTACACTATAGAACTTTAGGGTGTCCAAGATTTTTTTATCAATGGCATCTGGCCTGGTTGATAGTCTAATATATTCAATTAGGCCCTGGTCCTTATAGGACTTGGCAATTTTTAAGTAGTCCACCATGGCATCATAGTCAATGGCTGTAAAAGATCCTCCAAAAAAGGCTATTTCCCTCTCTGCCCCTTGGTCTGGGAAATACCTTCTATAGGACTCAATACTCTCTATTACATCCTTCTTGTCCACAGCCTGCTTGTGGTTGGTTATTTTCTTTTGGTTACAAAAGATACAGTCATTGGGACAACCCAAATGTGGTACAAAAACAGGGGCTATATATCTTTTCTTAGTCATGTAATACTCCGTAAAATTCCAAGGCCTTCTTGGCTGCGCTTTGCTCAGCTTCCTTCTTATTCTTGCCCTTGCCTGAACTAATCTTTCTTGAATTTACATATACATCTATATAAAATGTCTTGTCGTGAGGAAGGCCTTCCTCTTTACATAAAATATATTTAAATTCATAAATCTTATTTTTATGTAAGTATTCCTGTAGTCTGGACTTGTAGTCAACAAAACCATTGTGATTGGTTTTTTGATCTTGAACTATATGGTTAAAGTTCTCTTCCACCAAGCTATAGATACTCTTATAGCCTGAGTCCAGATAAATTGCTCCTGACAAGGCTTCAAAAGTGTCTGCCTTTATGGATGATCTATCCCTACCACCTGTGGCCTCTTCTCCCTTGCCTAGAAGTAAATACTTACTTAAGTGTAGTTCATCTGCTATACAAGAAAAAGACTTTTCACAAACCAACTTAGACCTTAACTTGGTCAAGTAACCTTCATCTTTATGAGAAAAATTCTTATAGAGAATTTCTGTAAAAACTAATTCTAAAACCGCATCTCCTAAAAATTCCAATCTCTCATTAAAGTAGTTTTTAAATTTTTCATTTTCATTGGCATAAGAACTATGGATAAAAGCCTGGTTTAATAAGCTCTTATCCATGAATTCATAACCTAGTAACTTCTCAAATTCACCTAATTCATTAATTCTTTGCTCACTAATATTCATTTTTCTATACCGCTTATAATTTGCTCTCCACTAGACTGATAACATCCCTTGCTGATTCAATTTCTTCCAACTCATCATCTTCAAATTCAATATCAAACTCTTCTTCTACAGTCATTATAAAGTCTAATAATCCTATTGAGTCTATTTCATACTTATTAACCAAATTGGCATCCAAGTCAAAGTCATCCACATCTAATTCTTTTTTTATTAAATCTACAATTTTTTCTTCTACCATCTTATTCTCCTATCTCCCTTTCAATTTCTCCAATTATATCATTTTCTGCAAATTCGACACATTTTAAGACTGCATTCATAAAGGCTTTCTTGTCTGAACTTCCATGAGCTTTAAATATGGGTTTTTTAACTCCCAAAAGTGGCGCTCCTCCCACCTCTTTATAATTATATTTTTTTGCTACGTCTTTTAATGTTGATTTTAATAAGAGTCCACCTAGCTTGGTCTTAAAGGACGAGTAAACAGCCTCCTTTAGCTCCTTGGATAAGAGTCCTGCCATCCCCTCTAAACTCTTTAGGGCAACATTACCTGCAAAACCATCAGTCACTATAACATCGGCCTTACCTGTCAACATATCTCTGGCTTCAATATTTCCACAGAAGTTTAAGTGCTTGTTTTCTTCCAAAAGCTTATAGGTCTCCTTAGACCTTAAGTCTCCCTTGCCTTCCTCTTCCCCAACATTTAATAAATAAACCTTGGGACTAGGCTTGTCCATGGTCTTATTGGCATAGACTGAACCCATAATGGCAAACTGCCTTAAAAAATCAGGCTTGGTGTCCATATTGGCTCCCGTATCTACCAAAACTGTTCCCCCATGTGAATTAGGTAAAGTGGCTCCTAGAACTGCCCTATCTATCTGGTCTATTCTCTTAGTAATAAAAAGGCCTCCTGCCAGAAGTCCCCCAGTGCTTCCTGCTGAGACAAAGCCATCATAGCCTTCTTCATTTAATCTATTTAAACCTAAAACAGTCGATGAATCTTTTTTCCTTCTCAAAGACCTGGCTGGGTCTTCATCATTTGCTATATAAACACTGGTATCTATATAGTCAAATTCCTTCTCATCGATATCTTCTTTTCTTATTATGTTTTTTATTTCTTCTTCAGGCCCGACAAAACACAGGTCCATAGGCCTGGCCTTTCTTGCCATAAGACTGCCCTTTACTAGCTCCTCGTAGCCTAAATCAGATCCTAAAGTATCTATAATTATTTTCATACCTACCTCCAACCTTATCTATATTTTACCATATCCAGGTTAAAATAGGTATGAAAAAAAGATAGTGTAAACACTATCTTATTCCACAGTTATAACTTCCTTGCTATCATAATGACCACAGCTTCTACATACTCTATGTGGTAACTTTGGTTCATGGCAATTTGGACATTCTACAAATGTCGCTTTACCTAGTCTATAGGCTGAAGCTCTTCTTGAATCTCTTTTTGCTTTAGATGTTTTTCTCTTTGGTACTGCCATATTAACACCCCCTTTATCTTATATATTACACTTTAAAATGTAATATTACTAAACTATAACAAATGTGATTATACCTATTTTAGGTTAATTTGTCAATTATTTTTCTACAATATTAAGAGTGTCCATAGCTATCATAAGCTCTTCATCTGTTGGTACAACTAGTATCTTAACCTTTGAATCATCTGAAGAAATTATAGCGTCTTTTCCTCTTAAACCGTTATTTTTGTTTTCATCTAATACTATGCCAAAGCTTTCTAAATCTTTCATTAAACTAGCTCTCATAGTATCTGAGTTTTCACCTATACCACCTGCAAAGGCAATAGCGTCCACATGACCTAATTCAACCAAGTAAGCTCCTAAGAATCTTCTTGTTCTCTTGATAAACATATCTAAAGCTAGGCCTGCTCTTTCATTACCTGCATCACTTGCTTCTTCCAAGTCTCTAAAGTCACTTGATACTCCACTTATACCCAAAACTCCAGATTCCTTGTTTAATAGGTTGTCTAATTCCTTAGCATCCATATCTTCTGCTTGCATTAGGAAAGTAAGTACTGCTGGATCCAAATCTCCTGATCTAGTCCCCATGATTAGTCCTTCTAATGGTGTAAGTCCCATAGTAGTATCTACTGATTTACCATTTTTAACTGCAGCTAAACTTGAACCGTTACCTAGGTGAACTGTGATTAAGTTTAAGTCTTCTGGGTTTTTACCTAGAATTTCTGCTGTTCTCTTTGTTATATACTTATGGCTAGTTCCGTGGAAACCATATTTTCTAATACCATGTTTTTCATAAGTTTCATATGGAAGTCCATACATATAACTTGATGCTGGCATAGTTTGGTGGAAGGATGTATCAAATACTGCCACATTTGGCTTACCTGGTAATAAGGTTTCACAAGCTTCAACTCCTGCAAGTCCTGCTGGGTTGTGTAGTGGAGCAAATTTAGCATACTCTCTAACCTTTTCTTTTAATGCTTCATCTATTAGGGTAGAATCTGTAATTTCACCACCGTGAACGATTCTATGACCTATAGCACCAATTTCTTCCATGGATTCAACCAAGCCATATTCTTCGTTAACTAAAGCGTCAAATACGTTTCTAACTGCCTCATTATGGGTTGGCATTGGAGTTTCTATAACATACTCCTTACCATCTTTTTTATGGGTAAGAACTGAACCTTCTATACCTATTCTTTCTACTAGACCTTTTCCGACAACTGTCTTTTCATCCATATTAAATAATTGATATTTAAGGGATGAACTACCACTATTAATTACTAATATTAACATGACTAACTCTCCTTTAATGTGTATAATTATATTTAACCGTATTGATTATATCAAAGTAAGGAAGGAAATAAAAGTTATGCAAGTGTTTTCAATCATTTCTGAATACAATCCCCTACACAAGGGCCACATCTATCAAATCGATCAAATCAAAAAAAATAATGAATCTTTTGTTATCGCATTCATGAGTGGATCCTTTGTCCAAAGAGGTGAACCATCGTTCATATCTAAGTTTGACCGGGCTGAATCCGCCATTTTAAATGGGGTAGACCTGGTTTTAGAAATGCCAACAATCCTGTCCTTACAAAGCGCTCAATACTTTTCTTCTGGTTCTATTGAAATATTAAATAAACTTAATATTTGCACCCATCTCTCATTTGGTTATGAAAGTATGGACTTTTCTAACTTTAAAAAAATTATAAGTCTTGAGAAAAATTTTCAAGACGAAATTAATAATAAGGTTAACTACCATATAAGTCAAGGACTTTCTTATAAAAAAGCCTATAGCCTGGCTGTAGAGGAATTGGATCCCTCCATAGATCCAAATATTTTTTTGGCCAATAACACTCTGGCTTTTGAATATATTAAGGCTCTTGCCCGACTTAAAAGCCCTATGGATATCTACCCTATAGTAAGGTCTGGTGCCAACTACAGTGAAGAGACTATAAAGGGTCCAGGTTTTCAATCAGCCACAGCCCTTAGAAGGGCCATCCTAAACCAGGAAGACGTATCGTCCTACCTAGCCCAGGACCTTTATGAAAAAATCCTAGTATCTAGGCCACCCAGCCTGGATGACTATAGCCATATTTTCTACTACCTGGCCTTTATAGAAAACAAGTCTCCTGAGAAAACACCAGGCTATGAAAACGGCATGTTGAATCTTTTAAAAAAGAACTTTTCTAGCAGCCTGGAGGCCATGATAGACCTGTCCCACAATAAGAGATATTCCAAGTCCAGGCTAAGGCGTTTTGTCCTTAACTATATTTTGGACCTGGACCAAACTGATGTGGACTCTATTTCCCAAATCAACTATATTAAGCCTCTGGCCTTTAATAAAAAAGGAACCCAGCTTTTGGCCATGATAAAGGAAAAATCATCCCTTGAAATCATCAACAAGCCCAAGGACTTGGCCAAACTAGATCCCTACAATCAAAAGATCCTAGGTCTAGACTACAGGGCCTATAACCTTTACTGCTTGAAAGATCCTAAAAATAGGAAGAGGGAGTATCTTAACCAACCCTTTATTTCACTTGATCGTTAATTTCCATAACCAGCTCATAGCCCAAGTCTACTGCCGACTCAAAGTCCTTCATACTGGCATAGCAGTGGTGGGTATGGGCATACCTAACAGGAACTCCTATAACTAAGACAGCCACCCCTTCGTGGGCCAGGTGGATTTTACCAGCATTGGTTCCCCCACCTGTCCTAACTGTAAGCTGGTGGTTTATTTTTTTTCTTCTAGCCAAGTCTAGGGCCCTATTGGCCAAATCCTTATTGGCTATATAAGAGTTGTCCCTAAGTCTAATTTGAGCCCCTCTACCAAGGCCACCTTGAATCCTATAGTCAGGATAGTATAAATCATCAGCTGGAGAACCTTCAAAGACTATGGCCAAATCTGGCCTTATTCTATGGGCGCTAACCTGGGCTCCCCTGGTTCCTACTTCTTCTTGACTGGCAAGTCCTGCTATAGGACAAATATTTAAGTCTTCCTCCTTAAGCCTTTCTAAAAGCTTTAGGGCACAGGCTGTCCCCAACCTATTGTCAAAGGCCTTGCCCAGCATGATTTTATTTTTATCATTATAGGAAAATTCCACATAGGGAGCTATCGGATCTCCCACCTGAATGCCAAAATCCTTTTCCACCTCTTCCTTGGACAGGGCTCCCACATCTATGGTTAAGTCCTCCATCCTTAGTTTTTGATTTTTTTCTTCTTCAGTCATAAAGTGGGGAGGCTTGGATGATACAACTCCTTTTATATAGTCCCCCTTAGAATTTTTAATAAGGACCAATTGGGCAGGAATATTTTCCACCACCCAACCACCTAGGGGTATAAAGTGAATAAGGCCCTTAGGGTCTATATATTGGACCATAAAGCCCACTTCATCAAGGTGGCCATCCAACATAATCTTATAGGGTTTTTTATTGTCCTTTAAGCCTACATAAAGATTGTTTAAGACATCCTTTTCCAACTCATAATCATCGCCGCAATAATTTTCAACTACTCTAATTACATCCTCCTCAAAACCTGAAGGACCAAAGGCATTTGATAAGTCTCTTATTAAGTCCATTTTATTCTCCTTATAAAAAAAAGACCCTAGGGCCTTTTCTTAATATTTTAATTGTGATCTATTTTCTTCAATCACCTTTAATAGGTTCTTTAATTCTTCTTCTGTCTTTACTAACATTCCATCTACGTAAGCTAGGGAATTTTTAGTAATACCATGGGCTGTATTTTCAGCGTCTTGAACTATTTGGGCTGCTTGTTTTTTAGCTTCCATAGTTATGGCGCTTTCATTTACCAGGTCTCTATATTTTCTATTGGCAGCTTCATAGCTCTTTTCAACCTCACCCTTGGCTTGGTTTACTAAGGTATCAGCCTGAGTCTTAGCATCGGTTAAAATTCTTTCTTTTTCTTCATTAACCCACTTAGCCTCTTTGATTTCTTCTGGTAAAGCATCTCTTAAATCATTTATTATTTCATAAATATCTTCTGGATTAACAGAAACTTTCTTGGTAAATGGCACTGATGAAGCATCATCAATCACATCTTCCAATTCATCTATAAGTTGTAAAATATCCACTTGACCCCTCCTATTTTAATTTATTCTGAATTTTTTTATTTACACAATTTGGTACTAATCTAGACACATCTCCACCAAGGGATGCGATTTCCTTTACTACGCTAGAGCTTAAAAAAGAATATTCTGGACTTGACACCATAAATAGGGTCTCCAGTTTATTATTAGCCAGGTTCTTATTAATATGGGCCATCTGAAGTTCAGTTTCGTAGTCAGATACTGCCCTTAGGCCTCTGACAACTGCATCAGCCTCTTCCTCCAAAACAAAGTCTACCAATAAGCCTGAGAACTTTTTCACTTTAACATTACTATAATCATATAATAATTCCTCTAACATTTCAATTCTCTCATCCATGGTAAATAAACTATTTTTTGAATAATTAACAAGTACGCCTACAACAACTTCATCAAAAGCACTTGCCGATCTTTTGATCATATCTAAATGTCCATTGGTAACTGGATCAAAGCTACCTGGATAAACTACCTTCATCTTCTTTCCCCTTATAAATTGTAATCACTTTTTTACCGTATTTTCGCTCGAACACTTTTTCTAAATAGTCAAATTTTTCATCATAGGACTCTTCCCTATCCATCTCACATATAATCATGGCCTTGTCAAAGTATCTATTGTCCTTTATTAAGTCTAAGGCATCTTCAATATAGTTGGTATAGTAGGGAGGGTCTAAAAAGATATAGTCTATATCTTCATTTATTTGAAGAAGATTTCTTCTAAAGTCCCCAAAGAGTAACTCTGCCTGGTCTTCAAACCTAGTCTTTTCCAAATTCATTTTTAAACGTTCAAAATTGTCCCTGTCCTTTTCAGAAAAATAAACCTTACTACAACCCCTGCTCAAAAACTCTATGCCTATAGAACCTGTACATGAAAACAAGTCTACAGCCACAGCCTCTGGCTTGATGGGTTGAATAATGTTAAATAGGGATTCCTTTACCCTATCCTCTGTAGGCCTGGCATCACTGCTCCTAGGGCCCATTAGATTATAGCCTTTTCTCTTTCCTGATATAACTCTCATATTTCTCCTAATTCAATACTATCTTATTTTTTTCAATTTCATATTTTTTTAACTTACTTGCAAATAGTTGGCCCTTATAAAGGCCTTGCCCTATAAGATGGGCAGTCAGTTTCTCTGTTTCCTCAAATATTATATCATTTATATACAAATCATTAAATAGATTGTCCTCATAGCCTGACTGTTCCGTTCCTAAAACATTTCCAGCCCCTCTTAATTCCATATCTTTTCTAGCGATTTCAAAGCCATCGTCATTTTCTTCAAGAAATCTTAGCTTGTCATCGTCCTTAAGCCCCTTGGGCTTGACTAAGATACAGTAGGACTGATAGGGACCTCTTCCAACCCTTCCCCTCAATTGATGGAGTTGGGTCATGCCAAATTGATTGGCATCGTAAATAATCATAAGGCTGGCATTTTTATTGTCTATTCCCACTTCTATTATGGTTGTGGATATTAATAGGTCTATTTGTCCTCCTATAAATAGAGCTTGTTTTTCCTCTTTTTCCTCAGAATCCATCCTGCCGTGGATAAAGTCTATCTTAATATCATCCTTAAAATAGGCTTGGTACTTGTCCACCAGGCCAAATACCGATTCCAAGTCCTCATCTTCATCGATTCGGGAGGCTAAAACATAGACCTGCCTACCTTTTAAAATTTCTTTTCTGGCAAATTCTAAAAATCTCTTTTCATAACCCTTATCTACCAGGAAGGTGTCTATTTTTCTCCTGTTTTCAGGTAGACTATCTATAACTGATACGTCCAAGTCCCCGTAAATAGTAAGGGCTAGGGTCCTGGGTATGGGAGTGGCTGTCAGGATTAAAAGATCTGGCTTTTCTCCCTTTTCAGCTAGAAGCTTTCTTTGTTCCACCCCAAACCTTTGCTGTTCATCGGTTATTACCAATCCTAGCCTTTTGAAAACCACATCCTCTTGGAAGAGGGCATGGGTTCCAAATAAAATATCAATCTCTCCCTGGGCCAAACGATTATAAATATCTTTTTTATTCTTTAATGAAATTGAACCTGTTAATATTTCCGACTTAATATTTAGTTCTTCTAAAAATCCCCTATAATTCTTAAAGTGTTGCAGGGCAAGAATTTCTGTTGGGGCCATAAAGGCCACCTGGTAGTTGTTCTTGGCTGCTATAAGGGCCGATAAGATTCCAACTATGGTCTTACCTGACCCCACATCACCGATTAGTATTCTATTCATCCTATAATTAGCCTGCATGTCTTTTTTTATCTCATCCAAGGCCTTAATTTGTCCCTTGGTCAAGTTAAAATCCAATAGACTACAGGCCTGATCCAGGCTATAGTCCTTAAAGGAAATGGCATTCTCTCCATATCTTTTCTCCTTAAGAAGGTGGAAAAATATATTTCTAACTGCCATCTCCCTCATAGAATAGGATCTTTTCGCCTTGTATAGGTCCATATAATCTATTGGCTTATGCAATTTATATTTAATTTCTTGGTCCGATAAAATCTTAAAGCCTTCCAGGGTCTTTTGGTCTAAAAACTCCTGGTCCAGGATCGAAGTTTCTAGGGCATGGTCTAAAAACTTTATCATGTCCTTGTTGGAAACTCCCTTTTTAATAGAATAGATGGGATAAATCCCACCTATATCATCCTTATCCATAGTGCTTAACACTGGATTTATTAACCTGTTTTTTACTTCATCATACCTTCCATAGACCTTATAGTCCTCCCCCTGCCTAAGACTGTTGGCAGCGAACCTATTGTTGTACCAAACCAGGGAAATGTCTCCTGATTGATCATAGGCCTTTAGCTGGGTAATAGATCCTCTCTTGTGATAGTAGGTCCTGGGCCTGGTCTTTATCCTTAAAATAAAGGAGTAGTTTAATCCGTCCCTGGCCTGGTCTATATCTACAAATCTGGACCTGTCTTCATAGGCTCTTGGAAAGTAGTTTATTAAATCTTCTACACTATAAATACCCATGGAATTTAAGACTTCTTCCTTCTTCTTACCTATTCCCTTGATATCTAATAATTTCATTTTATTCAATTGACGCTACATAGTAGTATAGTGGTTGGCCACCAAAGATTAATTCAAAGTCCAAGTCATCATAGTCCTCTTCCAACCTGTCCACTAAATCTTGGGCGTCTTCTTCTGCCACGTCTTCACCATAGTAAAGGGTTACTAGGGAACTAGAATCATCTAGAGACTTGGTCACAAGCTCATACATGGTATCTTGTGGGTCCTTGCCCTTAACGATAATATCTTTTTCCTTTATACCTATTACATCGTCTTTTTTAATTTCTATATCTCCAACCTTAGTATCCCTAACTGCATAGGTAAGTTCTAAGGTAGTAACTTCTTCTAAGGCTTCATTCATAGCTTCCATATTTTCTTCAATATCTAAGGTCTCATCAAAGTTAATAAGGGCTGTGAAGGCTTGAGGAACTGATTTAGTTTCTATAACTATAATCTTCTTGTCTTCAACCAAGTCAACAGCTTGTTTGGCAGCTAAAATTATATTTTTATTGTTAGGCATAATAATTACATTATCAGCCCTAACTCTTTCTGCAGCCTCAACTATATCTTCTGTAGAAGGGTTCATTGTTTGACCGCCTGAAATTATCTCATCTACTCCAAAATCGTGAAAGACTTCATCAAATCCTCCACCCATACTGATGGCAACAAAGCCGTACTTTTTGTTTGGCTTAGCTTCAGTTCTTTGAGCAGCTTCAACTTGGGCATCTGTAGCTATTCTATGGCTGTGTTGTACCCTCATATTATCTATCTTAATGTCAACTAGATAGCCTCTTTCCAAGGCTTTTTCTAAAACTCTTCCTGGGTTATTTGTATGGATATGAGTTTTTATCATATCTTCAGCCCCTACAACTACTATAGAGTCCCCATAAACTTCAATTTCTTTTCTAAAGTTGGCAAAGTCTTCTGCGTGTTCTGTCTTGATCAAGAACTCTGTACAGTAGCCATACTTAATATCTGAAGATGCCATTTCTGCATGGGATACATTTTGATGGGCAGTAGGTTCTACCAATTGGTTAATGTCTCCAAAGTCAACCTCTTCTCCTGTAATACCAGCTAGAAAACCTTCCATAAGTGTAAGTAATCCCTTACCACCAGCATCAACTACGCCAGCTTCCTTAAGAACTGGTAGCATTTCTGGTGTCATATTTAAAGCCCTATGGCCTTCAACTATAATTGCTTCTAAAAATTTATCTATTCTCTTGTAATTTTGGTGGTTTTCAGCTGCAAATTCAGCCATCATTCTACTAACTGTAAGGATGGTTCCTTCAGTTGGTTTTAAAACTGCCTTATAGGCTGTATCCTTGGCACTTTCACTTGCCTCTACAACATCGTCAATGGTAACTACTGTCTTGTCTTTTAAAACAGTTGAAACTCCCCTGCATAATTGTGAAAGGATAACTCCTGAGTTTCCCCTAGCTCCCATCAAAGATCCTGTACCTAGCGCCTTTGATAGGGCTGGTATTGTATCCTCTGCATCTTGTGCCTTATTTATAACTGACTTCATAGTTAAAAACATATTTGTACCTGTGTCTCCATCTGGTACTGGGAATACGTTTAAACTATTCACCAAGTCCTTATTGTCTTCCAGTCTTTTGTAGGCGCCATATAGTCCTTGCCTAAACAGCTTTCCTTCTATTCTATCCATAATTTCCTCCACTATACTCTAACGCCTTGAACTATGATATTAACATTGTTCACCTTTAGACGAGTGTTTTTTTCAATATTATATTTAATTTTTTCTATTATATTTTCAGCGACTACTGAGATTCTTACTCCATACTCCATAATCACTAAAACATCTATGTCAAGTTGTCCATCGTTCATTCTTATATTAATACCTTTAGTATTATTTTCAACCTTAAGCAATTCGAATAAGCCATCCTTAGCGTTTTGAGCAGCTAAACCAACAATTCCATAGGTTTCTGAAGCAGCTCTTGCAGCGTAAGAAGCTAATACTTTCTCGCTTATAACAATCTTTCCGTAATCATTTTTTATTGTAGCTGACATATTTGCCTCCTAAGTTTTATATACTATATTATATCAGTCTTATAAATATCTTGCAAAAAATAATAAAACTATGTTATAATGTATCAGTAATTGTAATACATCGTTCTAGAGGAGGTGCGGACATGGCAAAAGTTTGCGAAATTTGCGGAAAAAACAAAAAATCAGGTAACTCAGTTACTTTTTCACACAGAAATATAAAAAGAACTTGGTCTCCTAACTTAAGAAGAGTTAGAGCATTGGTTGATGGACAACCTAAGAGAATCAATGTATGTACTCGTTGTTTAAGATCAGGCAAAGTTGAAAGACCAGCTAACTAAAATCAACCCAAGAGATTGGGTTTTTTTTATTTTAAACCTTTCTCTTGGGTTAATAGTAAGACTAGTCAACCATCTTGGCTGGGTCGACCCAACTGTCATATTCTTCTTCTGTTAAATAAGCTAGTTCTAAGGCAGCTTCCTTAAGACTAGAATCATCTTCATAGGCCTTTTTAGCTATTTGTGCAGCCTTTTCATAGCCTAGTCTAGGACTTAGGGCTGTAACCAACATTAGGGACTTGTCCAGCTTGTCTTTGATTACTTTTTCATTGGCTACTATTCCCTTAATCAATTTATCTGTAAATGAATATATACTGTCAGTTAAAAGATGAACTGAATTTGTAAAGTTATAAATAATAACTGGCATATAGACATTTAATTGGAAGTTTCCTTGGCTAGCTCCAAAGCCAATAGTTGCATCATTTCCAAATACCTGGCTACAAACCATGGTTATGGCCTCTGCCTGGGTAGGATTAACCTTACCTGGCATTATAGAACTTCCAGGTTCATTGGCTGGTATTATAAGCTCTCCTATACCTGATCTAGGTCCTGATGCCAACCACCTAATATCATTGGCCATCTTTAATATATCTATGGCTAGGGCCTTGATAGCACCGTGGCTGTTTACCAATTCACTTTTGCTGGTAAGTCCATGAAACTTATTGGCAGACACCCTATATTTTAGGCCTGTATACCTATTAATTTCCCCTACAATGTCATGGTCAAAGTCCTCTGGACTATTAAGGCCTGTTCCTACTGCAGTTCCTCCTATAGGTATTTCTAAAAGTAAATCCATATTCATTTCCAAGGCTTTTTTTCCCGCCTCCATGCTATATCTCCAAGCGCTAATCTCTTGAGATAGTCTTAGGGGAGTTGCATCCTGCAAGTGGGTCCTACCATTTTTAATAATGTGTTCATTGTTTTTCTCAATTATCTTCAGGTTTTCAATCATATAGTCAAGAGCTGGTAAAAGCTCATCCTTTATCAAACCATATCCTGCCATATGCATGGCTGATGGAAAGACGTCATTTGATGATTGAGACCTATTTACATGGTCATTGGGATGGACTACATCCTCTTCTAAAAACTCATTTGCCAGGTGGGCCATAACCTCATTGACGTTCATATTAGTTTGGGTTCCACTTCCCGTTTGCCATACAGCTAGGGGAAATTGGTCGTCGTATTTTCCCTCTAGAATCTGGTCTCCAGCGTAGACAATAGCATCTCTTATCTTCTTGTCTATAAGTCCCTTATCGTGGTTTACTAGGGCAGCTGACCTCTTTAGAATAACCAGGCTTCTTATGACCTCCATAGGTATCTTTTCTTGACCTATTTGAAAGTTTTCCAGACTTCTTTGGGTTTGGGCCCCCCATTTTTTAGAAGCTTCTACCTTTAATTCTCCCATTGTATCTTTTTCTATTCTATACTCCATTTTTTCCTCCCTTTTCTTATATTTAAAGCTTAACATAATCCAAGTATTTTTCCACTTCATCTTGTTATATATAATATTTGGGTTATAATTAAAACATAAAATACAAAGGAGATGTTAGATAAGAAATGAGCAATTTTAGAATGGAATCAGACAGCATAGGTGAAAAAGCTGTTCCTGTGGATGCCTACTATGGCGTTCAAACCTTGAGAGGTAGAGAAAACTTTAATATTACAGGTGAAGGCCTACATATTGAAATGATCAATAGTTTAGCCATGGTAAAAAAAGCATGTGCAATAGCCAACTACGAAGCTGGTATTCTCTCTCAAATGAAAAAGGATGCCATAGTTTTCGCCTGCGATGAAATCTTAAATGGCAATTACCTAGATCAATTTATTACAGACCCTATCCAAGGCGGAGCTGGGACTACTGCTAATATGAATATAAATGAAGTTGTAGCCAATGTAGCCAATGAAAAGTTAGGAGGAGGCCTGGGAACCTATGAATATGTTCATCCCAATGACGATGTCAACATGGGACAGTCCACCAATGACGTCTATCCTACTGCGGGAAAAATAGGTCTACTTAACCTTCTACCAAAACTATTAAATGAACTAGACCTTTTAATAGATGCCCTGATGGAAAAGGCTGTAGAATTTGACAATATTCTTAAGATGGGTAGGACCCAATTACAAGATGCTGTACCTATTAGGTTGGGCCAAGAATTTCACGCCTATGCCTCAGTTTTAAAAAGAGATAAGACTAGGATTGAAAATGCCAGAAAGTCCATCCTTTCTATTAACCTGGGTGCTTCAGCTATAGGAACAGGTATAAATGTTGATCTTAAATACTTTGATCTAATCATACCTACCCTATCATCTATAACAGGCCATAAATTAAATAGGCAAAAGGACTTAATAGACCAAACCAATAACTTGGATGCCCTAGTAGAATTATCTTCTGCCCTAAAAATTAATGCAGTCAACCTTTCAAAAATTAGCAATGACTTAAGACTCTTATCTTCAGGACCTAAGACCATGGTTGGGGACATTACCCTTCCTCCTAGGCAAAATGGTTCCTCCATTATGCCAGGCAAGGTAAACCCTGTTATTCCAGAAGTGGTAAGTCAGGTAGCCTATAAGGTTGTAGGTAATGACGCAACTGTAACCATGGCAGCAGAAGCTGGCCAATTAGAGTTAAATGCCTTTGAACCAGTTGCCTTCTATTCACTTTACCAGTCAGTAGAAATCCTTACCAAGGCCATGAATACCCTAAGAGTAAATGCCATCTATGGAATTACTGCCAACAAAAACAAGTTGGACAAGGATATAGCCCTAAGTGTAGGTACTATCACAGCCCTTGTTCCCCATATTGGCTATAAGAAATCAGCAGACATAGCCAAGGAAGCCTTGGAAAAAGGTATACCAGTAAGGGATTTAGTTGAAAAGTATGAGCTTCTTACCAAGGAAGAATTAGATGAAATATTTAATCCTCAGGAAATGACCAAGCCAGGTATAGTAGGAAGACATCTTTTAATAAATAGGAAAAATAAATAAAAAAATAAACAGATGAGGAGGATAATACCCTACTCATCTGTTTTTCTTTCTAATTACTATATATGGTCTGGGTTGGTAAAATATCCAAGTCTGAAAAAGTTTCCAGCCATAACTTGGCATTGTCCTTGTCAGACCACTGGTTCATAACTATTTCATAACCCTCCACATTTTGAATGGAAAACATGGGTTCTGATTCTATAGTGTTATTATAAATTCTAAACATGGACATTTCCGTTTCACCCTGGATTAAAATATATCTAGAGTCTGGTGAAATCAAATAGTCTAGGGCTCCTGGAACCCTATTTATTATCTCACTCCACTTGACCACACTATTGGTTTCAGGAAAAACTTCTACTGTCGGTATAATGTCCAGGGTAAAGTCATGGTAGGTTCTAATATTGTCATCTTCATTTACCTTTATGTCTATATTAGATAAAAACTTCCAATTTCCCTTTTCCCTCTTAATACCTATGTTCTTTTCATCTGTCTTATATTCTACTATACCTGAATCGTCATCATAGATCTTGTCCAGGTTCTCCCTCATGGCCATCTTATAGCTTAAAAGGCCATCATTTCCTGCTATATCACTAATCTTAACCGGCGTTTTCTTAGCCAAGTTATGAATGTTATATATTTCATATTCTTCTACCAAGGTATCATTTAAGGCATTGGCCTTAGTCATGGCTATAAAGTCCTTGCCCACATAGTCGATTCTCCTGTAGAGAACATCTTCTATATAGTTAATATTTTCCTTGTCCTTTAAGGCTAAGGGCATGGCTGATATCCTGTCTATGGTCATATTGTCATCATAGGTCCTGTCATTTCTAACCACCCAAAAACCTGAATCCTTAGGGATGAGAATATTTTCTACAGCCGTTATTTCAGCCCTATTTCCCTCCTTGGTTATACCTATATAAAAGGTCCTATAGTCATAGTTAAAATAGTCTGAAGGATTTAATCTCCCCAGTTTTTTCCTAACCCCTACTACTAGACCAAAGGGACTATCTTCTGCCTTTAGGCCTATGTTTTCATCCAAGTTTTCCTGGATGTTTTTATACTGGCCTAAAATCTTTTTAGAAACCTTGTCCTGGACCCTATCATAAATAAAGATTATCCCTGATTGAACCAGGTAGAGTCTATCGTCACTAACCTTTATTATCTCTTGGGAAAACATGTTTTTATCATCTATTCTAATGACAACAATATTATTTTCCTTAATATTTAAGTAATCAGGTATGGTTATAAACCTGCTCTTAAAGTAGGTCTCCTTATCCACATACTTGGATGAGAAGGTTGGAGACATGGTGAATTTTTCATTGATGGCAACTAAATTGTCAGCTATATAAAGATCACTATACATTTGATCCAGGTCTGATTTCTTTGAGCTGCTGTCCATGGAAAACCTATCCACAAGCTTCCAACTCCCCTCTATGGGGATCTTAACATTTGGAGGAGATATTACTATCTCAGCACTTTGGCCCTCCCCAAAGTAGGAGGCCGTACCGCAAGAACTAAGTAGAAAGACCAGGATGAAAAATACTATAATAAATCTTTTTTTCACTCTGCCTTCACCTCCTTAGGTATTGTAAATGCCACTGTAGTACCAACATTCTCCTTGCTTTCTATGGTTAACTCTCCCTTGTGCTCCTTGACAATTTCCTCGCAAATGGAAAGTCCCAATCCTGTATGGGAGCCACTGCTGGTTCCCTTAAAGAACTTGGTTGTTACAAGTTCTATATCATTTTCATTTATTCCTATTCCCGTATCTATTACCTCAATGGTTACTTCCTCTTCACCATCTATAATATTTACAGCTATGGTTCCCCCTATTGGTGTAAACTTAATAGCATTATCAAGTAGGTTGATAAAGACCTGTTTCATCCTGTTTTCATCAGCCAAAATTACCAGGTTTTCATTTTCATAGTTAAGTAAAAGGGAAATATCCTTTTCCTTGGTTCTAGGAGTAAGTTGATTAACTATATTTTTAGATATTTCTACCAAATTAAAGTTGGTCTTACTAAGACTAAACTTAGGTGAGGTAAATCTGGAGAAGTCTAATAGGTCTTCCACCATATCTGATAGTCTATCTGTTTCCTTTTCTATTATTTCCAGGCCATCCATTAAAAGCTCCCTGTCTATGGATTCATCTTGCAGGGTTATAGACCAGCCCTTAATTGAAGTAAGTGGAGTTCTTAGCTCATGGGATACTGAAGATATAAACTCATTTTTAATTTCTTCCTTCTTCAGTATATTCTCACTCATGGTATTCATGGTCTTGGCCAGCTCCCCAATTTCTCCCTTAGTATTAATATCTGCCTTATTCTTATATTGGCCGTCAGAAAACTTCTTGGCCACTTCTGTAAGCTTATTGATAGGCTTGATCATAGCGTTGGAGAAAAGGTAGCTTATCATGAGGGATAGAAAGACTGATATAACCCCAAAGATGATAAAGACCTTAAATTTATTAAAGACCTCCTGGTCTGTCCGCCCCAGGCTGGATACAATTCTTATAATCCCTACCTGCTTATTCTTATCGTTTAAAGGGTGGCTTAAAGACATGTATTTTTCACCAGTCTTTGCATCCCTATTGGTAAAGACTCCTGTTTCTGATATTAGGGCCTTTTGAACATCTGGAGAATCGATAATATTTCCCACATCTTCTGATCCATTACTGTCTAAAAGCACCCTACCGTTATTGTCTAGTATTTGAATTTGCCCCTGGCTATTTCTAAAAAACTGGTCTCTGTTATTGACCACATTATCCATGAGAGAATAGTCAGCCAAATAGGTCAGATAAAGTTCTGAACTATACTTGGCCTGGGCATACATAAGAGAACTAATATTATTATAGTAATAATTTTTTAAAGAAATATAGGAAAAAATCTCAAAACCTGTGACAAATACTAGTAGAACAGCAAATAAGTAAATAAATAACTTATATTTAAAACTATATTTTACCTGCTTGTATTTATCTTTTAATTTCCCCATCTATATCCTACTCCCCAAACTGTTTGAATAAATTTAGGCTTAGCAGGATTTTCTTCAATCTTTGCCCTGATTCTTCTGATGTTTACATCTACGATTTTAGCATCTCCTCTAAACTCTTCTCCCCAGGCCAAGTCCATCAACTCATCCCTGGTAAAGGCCCTACTCTTATTGGTCATAAAGATCTTTATTAGGGCTAGTTCTGTAGGAGTAAGGTCTAAAACCTCTCCATCCTTGGTAAACTTTTTAGAATAAAAATCAAGGACAAAGGGACCATCACTTACAAATTCTTCTTCCTTGCTATCTTCTGTTATATTAATTCTTCTAGCCAAGGATTTAATTCTAAGAACCAATTCCTGTGGATTGAAGGGTTTAACCAAGTAGTCATCAGTTCCTTGCTCAAGACCCATTATCTTATCTATCTCTTGACTCTTAGCAGTCAACATGATAATTCCTATTTCCGGAATTTCATTTCTTAATATTTTACAAACTTCATAGCCGTCTATTCCAGGAAGCATTATATCTAAAATAACAATATGGGGTCTTTCCTTTAGGGCTATTTCAACTCCCTCTTCTCCTGTCCCTGCTTCATAGACTTCAAATCCAGCCTTTTCCACATTTATTTTTGTAAACTTTCTAATTGCTATTTCATCTTCTACTAATAAAACTTTTACTGCCATTTATTCCTCCTGTAACTTATTATATAGTTCAATCATATCCTTAGATTTTGGAGATTCTATAGTCTTATTCTTAAGACTTTCCAACTCAACTTGTCCAAACTTAAGTTCATAGGCCAAGAGTTGTTGGTCCTTGATATCTCTTAAGTCCCTATCCTTCTTCCTGTCCCCATACTTATTATCCCCTACTATAGGGTGGCCTAGGCTGGCCAAGTGAACCCTTATCTGATGGGTCCTGCCGGTAATAAGTCTGATCTTTACCAAAGAATAGTTGGCTGAAGAATAGATCGGGCTTACTATAGACCTACTATCCTTACCCTCTTCTCCGATTCTTACCACATTTTTTTCATCCTTGGAAAGCTTGTTTTCAACTACAAGTTCCTTGTCTAATCTACCGTGGACTAGGGCCAAGTAGTTTTTTTCTATTAAATCAGAATTTATTATTTCATTTAAATAAACTAAAGACCTTCTATTTTTTGCCCCTATAATCAAGCCCTCCGTATTCCTATCCAGGCGGTTAACTATGGCTGGCTTAAAAGTCTTTTCCAATCTTGGTATATATTCTTCCTTGTAAATCAAGTAGTCAATCAGCCAGTCTACAACGTTTTTTCCATAGTCTTCCTTGTCAACAGCATGGGATAAAACATTTTTTGGCTTGTCTACAACTACTATATTTTCATCTTCATAGACTATATCCAGGTCTATGAAGGACTTGAATTCTTTATTGTCATCTTCCCACTGGGTCAAGTCTTCCTCGTATATATAAAAATTTAACCTGTCATTTTCAAAAATCAAGTCACTAGGATCTGCCTTCTTCCCATTTAACTTTATTCTCTTTTTCCTAAGTAATTTTTGTATCAAGGACTTGGGTGCCTTGGGTAAATATTTCTCCAAAAACTTGTCCAGTCTTTGATTGTCTTCATTCTTTGTTATTCTTATTTCTCTCATATAATCTCCTTTTATGCTATAATCATTATATCAAAACAAGATATTATAATCTATAAAGAAAGGAGAGTTCTATTATGTGGGAAAAAATTAAGGACTTCTTCTATTATTTCTTTGATATTATTCTAGCCCTAGTTATACTAGCTGGAATAAGTTTTGTTATTTATAGTAATTTAGACTATCTTATCAACCTAGATCACAAGGATATAAATGCCAATGCTCAAGTAGAGGAAAAAATTGAAGAAGATATACTTATAGATGTGGACATACCTAAGGACATAAAGGAAGATGACCTGGCCAAGCTTTTAACTAGCTACGGACTAGTTGATGACCAAGAGGCCTTCAAGGAAAAACTTACTACTTATAAGAAGGACAAAAAAATTAAGACAGGAAATTTCAAGATCAAAAAAAATATATCTATGGATGATTTGGTTAAAATTATCAAATAAAATAAAGCCCTTAATAAGGGCTTTATCCATTGTTTACATATGAATCAATTCTAGATGTTTTCACATCGTCAACAAAACAATTTTTCTCAATCAATAATTGTCTGATCTCCTCACTTTTTGAGTGAAGGATAGATCTTTTTTTATTTTTAAAGTATATTTCAAAAATACTGGTTTTTAAATTCTTAGAATGTAAGTTTATATAGTAGGCTTCCATCTCCTTAGGATCTGTCAATTCTACCAAGGCCCTGGTGGCCTTATCTTTTTCACTATAATAGTTTAGCTTATTATTGTTCTCATACTTATATTTCTTATGATTATTTTCATCCTTATACTTGTTGGACAAATACAAAGAAGTCTTGGCCATAGTATTATAGTAGTGGTAGTTATACATTCCCTGTTGGAAGTTTACTATAGTAGAGAAAGGTCTTAAGTGGAGCCTTTCTATGAGCTCATGATTTTTATCATTGAACTCTTCCTTGGAAATGAGTTTGTCTTCTAAAAGATCTATATACTCATCCCTGTATATTAAAAATTCTTCTAGCTTTTGTCTTTCTGACTTAACCATTAGCAAAGAACTTTGTAGTTCGCACCTACCTTTGGCAATTCATCTTGACATTTATCAAGTCCCATATAGAACTCAACATTATACTCGTCAGCTAAGAATTTTAAATTTTCAATTAATGCAACAAATGTGTCTTCGTTAAAGTTAATAATTTCATAGATACCATCAATATATACTTTTTCGATATCATAGTCTCTAGATACTATACCTGCTAAAAAGCCATATAGCATTTGAGTGTTTTTAATACCGAATTTATTAGCGTTTATTAATCTAACAGCGTAATCTAGTGTGAAAATGTGAGAATCGTCAGTGTCTATAAAGACTATATTTCCATTTCCTCTTTCTTTTTCAGCATTTGCTTGTTCAATTAACCATTTTGTTTTCCCGCTTCCTGATGGACCTAAAACTAAATTAATCATTTTACTCTCCGCCTTTCATTTATTTTATTAAATCGCCTTGCTTATATTCATTATAATTCATTTTGATAACAATTTCATCATGTATTTTTCTCCAGGACTGATCCCAGTTACAAAATACTGAATCTTCCTCTGGTACCCTGCCAAGAAGTCTTTGGACTACTATATCCTTATCAAGGTTTCTTAAAAATAATATTACTCGATCTATAAATACTTCCTTGCTTACCAGGTCAAATTCTTTATTTTCATACATCCTGGCAAGTTTTGTATTTTTAACTATGTATAGGGAATGGACTTTTACCTCATCCACATCTAATACATTTAATATTTTAGCCGTTTCTACAATATCCAAGTCATTTTCCCAAGGCAAACCAATTATTATATGGGTGCAAACCCTAATATTATTGTCCTTTAATTTTCTTGTAATATCAATAAACTCTGATAGGCCATGGCCCCTGTTTAGAATATCCAATATTTGATAGTTTACAGTCTGTAAACCTAGCTCAACTATAATATCAATTCCTGTTTCTTCTTGAAAGTCTTTCATAAACCTAATTTTTTCATCGCTGATAGAGTCTGGTCTGGTAGATACAGAAATACCTACTATATCCTCCAATTGACACTGCCTTAGCATGTCTTTAAACTCTTCATCTTCCATATAGGTATTGGTAAAGTTTTGAAAATAGGCTATAAATTTTTTAGCCTTGTATCTTTTAGCTATATAGGCCTTGTTTTTCAACAACTGTTCTTCTATGGTGAGCTGGTCTGATAGGTTCTCAAAGGAACCTCCAGACTCACCACAAAATATACAACCACCATAGCCTATCCTACCGTCCCTGTTAGGACAAGTTATATCCAACTTAACAGGTAGCTTATAGACTTTTTCTTCATACCTATCAACCAGGTAGTCTGAGTAGACCTTGTATGGTTTTTCCAAATTCATATCTTATTCGTGATCGTGTTTACAGCAGTGACCATCTTCGTGTTTGTGGCCATCTTCCTTACAACAGTGATCCTTGTCATGTCTGTGACCGTCTTCTTTACAACAATGGTCATCATCATGATTATGGCCATGTCCGCAGCATCCTTCGTGGTCATGGTCATGGTCGTGTCCGCAACATCCATCGTGATCATGATCGTGGTCATGATCGCTTACTAATTCATAATAAGCTTCTGCTGCTATATTAAATTCTTCTTCTGATTCAATCATAGAGATTTCAATTTCTTCGTCTTCTTTTTCGTGGAATCTGTAAAGTAATACTTCATCTGCTTCTTCGCCTTCAACTAATGGAAGTAAGGCAACGTATTCTGTTTCGTCCACTTCAAATACTCCAAGAACGGCACATTCTAATTCAGTGTCATCTTCTAGAGTTAAATGAATTGTTTCAAAATCTTCGAATTCTTCAAATTCTTCATTCATTTCTAAATCTTTATTATCTGTCATAACATCCTCCTTAGGCTATAATATATTTATACCCTATTGTTAATTTTTTATTCTATAATCTAGCCAATATATCGTAGATATATTCTCTTATAAATTCTGTTGACCTGATGGACAACTTTTCTTCTGGCGTATGAGCACCTTCAATATTAGGTCCTATGGAAATCATATCCATTTCTGGATATTTTTCACTTATAATACCACACTCAAGTCCAGCGTGAATAGTACTAATATTTAAATCCTCTTCTGTCAGATCCTTATAGGCTATTCTAGCCACTTCTTTTAAAGGAGATACTTCCTTAGGTTCCCACATAGGATAGCCTTCACTTAGGTCCATGCTAGCTCCTACCAATTTAGCCACTTCTTCAACCTTATTTATAAGATTTTCTCTTTCGGCTTCCTTGGAGCTTCTAATTGATATACTCACCTTAAACTTATCTTCTTCTGTCCTTACTATGGCCAAGTTATTAGATGATTGAACCTGATCAGTTTCACTGTCCATAGTGTTTACTCCATGGGGTAAAAGTTGAATCAAATTAAGCATCTTCTTAGCGTCTTCAGTAGTGATAAAAGTTTTTTCTTCCCCTACTAGTTCATAGGCAAAGGATATATCTGGTTCCCTCTTAAGAGAGTTTTCCACATATTCATTGGTAACCTTGGTATAGACTTCCTTAAACCTTTCCAGGTCTTCATCTTCTATACCAACTATGATCTCTGCTTGAGAAGGAATGGCATTGTGCTTGGTTCCCCCCTTGATGGCAAGAAGACTCATAGGTATTTCTGTTCTAATTTTTCTTATATACTCAGAAATTAATTTAATGGCATTTATATTGTTACTGCCTATGGTCATTCCTGAGTGACCTCCCTTAAGTCCTGCTAGGGATAGTTTCACTGTTTTCTTAGAATGGCCACTTTCTCTTTTAATATCCAAGTCTAGATAGGAATTAATCCCTCCTGCACAACCAATGATAAGGGTTCCTTCCTCTTCTGTGTCAATATTTATCAATTTTCTTCCCTTTAATAGGTCTTTGGATAGGCCTATAACTCCGTCCATGCCAGTTTCTTCAGTCGCTGTTATAATGACTTCAATAGGCGGATGAGCCAGGCTATCATTTTCCAAAATATCCAAGGCAAGGGCAACACCAATACCATTATCTGCTCCCAAGGTGGTCTTATTAGCCTTAATATAATCCCCTTCTACATGAACCTCTATAGGGTCCTTGCAGAAATCATGGTCTGAATCTTCTGTTTTTTCACAGACCATGTCCATGTGGGCCTGTAAAACTACTGGTTCATGATTTTCATATCCAATAGTTGCAGGTTTCTTTATATAGACATTTAAGAATTCATCTTGGATGGTAGTAAGTCCTAGACTCTCACCAAACATTCTTAAATAATTACTTATTTCCTCTTCATTGTTGGAACATCTGGGAATCTTATTAAGTTTTATAAAATTATTGAACACATTTGAAGCAGTTGAGTTAATTAATCTTTCCATAATTTTTCCTTAAATAAAGCTTTCAACTTCGTATTTTTCGTGTAAGTTTTCAGTTACTTCTAAATACTTT
Organism: Peptoniphilaceae bacterium; assembly: GCA_030152565.1. Lineage (GTDB taxonomy): Bacteria > Bacillota > Clostridia > Tissierellales > Peptoniphilaceae > CALAZW01. The sequence goes on along the minus strand of JASLJE010000004.1, from coordinate 102,068 downwards.
TCTTGTTGTTTTTGTCCTAGTAACATATTATTTATATCTAATTTTACAGATTCAAAGTCAGCATCCTTAGCAAGAGCCTTGTCGTCTAACTTGATTAAGTGGTAGCCAAATTGTGTTTTAACAGGTTCAGAAATTGATCCAACTTCCATTTCAACACAAGCATCTTCAAATTCTGGAACCATTTGTCCTGTTGAAAATACTCCTAATTCTCCTCCTGCTTCTTTAGATGGGCAAGTTGAAAATTCTTGAGCCAAGTCTTCAAATTTAGAACCTTCGTCTAATTTAGCCTTGATTTCCTTAGCCTTGTCTTCTTCTTCAACTAGGATATGACTAGCCTTAAATGAATACATAGGTTTGAACATAGCCTTGTTTTCTTCGTAAAATGCCTTGATTTCTTCTTCAGGTACTTCAACAGATTCTAAAACTTTTCTCATTGAATATTGTTTTAACATTTGTTCCTTAGCAATATTTAATTCATTAACAAAGTCTTCCTCTTCATCTAACTTGCTTTCCTTAGCATCTAAGTAAATTAAGTGTTGATTCATAAGTTCCTTGGCAACTTGCTTTATTCCTGAAGAGTTATTGAATTGCATACCTTCTTGACCTAACAAGTTAATAAAATCCAATACGTCCTTCTCAGTTACTGTAAAATCGCCTACTCTAGTTAAAATTTTTTCTTCCATTTTGTCCTCCATAATTTATCTGTATCCCATCATTTTTAAATGTGATTCTTCTCTGTTTTAGTAGTCTACCAACAGATCTTTTAAATTGGGATTTACTCATACCAAAAATACTTTTTATGAGTCTACTATCACTCTTATCATTTACCTTCAAAAAGCCGCCATTATCCCTAAGAATATTATAAACAGTCTCAGCGTCCTTATTAAGTTCCACATACATTCTATTGTTAAAAGTAAGGTCTATCTTGCCATCAGGCTTAACCCTTTTAACTCTGGCCTTAACAGTTTCACCTATCTTTAGTATTCCCATCACTTCTTCTGAAGGAAGCAGTCCATTGTACTTATTGTCTATTAGTACAAAGGCGCCTATATCATAATTAAAGGCATAAACCTTACCTTCCACCCAATCATCCTCTTTATACTCTGGATTTTGATCAAAGTATTTATCGACCTTCATAGTCGCACAAAGTCTGTTGGATTTATCTAGGTAAAGCCCAACCAAATAATAAGCATATTTCTTTGCCTTTACACTTTGTTCTTCAAAGGGTAAAAGCAAGTCCTTGTCCAAGCCCCAGTCCATGAAAGCTCCTATCTTTGTGGTATCTATAACTTGTAAGATAGCTAATTCATTCAACTCTAACTTGGATTTTTTAGTTGTGGCAATTTGACGATTACTATTATCTAAATAGATAAATACTTCAATGTCATCTCCCACATTCCAATCTTTCTTAACATATTTTCTTGGTAATAATACGTCTGTATTATTGTCCGTATCAGCATTGACATTTAAAAATGCCCCTACTGATGTAAATCTCTTTATGACTAAATTTTGTGTTTTTCCTAATTCTATCATTTTAATGACTCCCTTGTAAAACCTTCTCCTATAACTTCACTAACATATTTAACAAATACAAAAGCATCAGGATCGATCTCATTTACAAATTCTTTTATTTTTATATATTGGGGTCTTTGGACAATGGTCACTAGTATATCTCTTGGATCTTTAGTATAGCCCCCCACTGCCTTGTAAATCGTAGTTCCCCTATTTAATTCTAAATTGATATAATCATTTATCGAATCCAACTGGTCTGAAATAATAGTAACTGCTATCTTGGTATTAAAGCCTGCTATAAACTTATCTACTAGGACAGAAGTTATTATATTTCCAATTATAGAGTATAGACCTTTTTCAATCCCCATCACCAGGGTTGCTGAAACCAAAACCATGGAATCTGCTAAAAAGATACTCTTACCTATATCCAGGTGTAAATACTTACTAATTATTTTTCCTACTATATCTGTTCCGCCTGTAGAGGCATTTTCATTTAAGACTATGGCCAAACCCATGGCCATAATACTAGAACCTGCCACCACATTTACTATAACATCCTCTACTAGAGGCCTTGTCATAGGCAAAAAACTTTCAAAGACTATTAATAAGGCTGAATAAACAAAGGTTCCCAAGAGGGTTAAAATTCCAAACTGACTGCCTAGAACTATAAAACCTACTGCAAAAAGAACTATGTTTAAAGCTGTAACTGTCAAGCCTATATTGACTCCGGGAAAGGCGTGATTAATTATTACGGCTATACCCGACACTCCTCCTGATGCCAATTCCTGGGGAATTAGAAAAAAGTGGGATGCTGAAGCCATAAGTAGGGCACCTATTAAGATAAAGGTTAATTGCCTGTGGATTCTTTTCATAATACACCTTCTTTAGTCTACTCTACGTCTAATCATGTCACCTTTTCTTGCTGGATAGTTAATATTAATTTTCAACAATTCTTGGGCATGTGGCGCTGATTCTTTCTCTTGTCCATTTTCATCTATTATCTTGTCTATGGTAAATTCGTGATAATCCTCATAAGGTCCAAAGGCTTCCACCTTGTCCCCTAGGGAAAACTTATTTCTTTGCTCTACCAAGGCCGTCTTACTTTCCTCATCATAGTCTAGAATTTGCGCTATAAAGTCATAGCCCCTAACATAGGAACTAGTTTCATAGTTTTGTCCTTCTGGACCTGGCTTACCATTTAAAAATCCCTTGGTAAAATCTCTATGACTGGCCTTTTTAATTTCTTCTAATAAATAAGCCTTATAGTCATCTGTAAATCTATTTTCTAGATAGGCATCTATGGCCAACCTATAGGATCTTATAACAGTGGCTACATAGTATTGGGTCTTAACCCTACCTTCTATCTTAAAGCTGTTAACCCCTGCATCTATCAAGTCTCCTATGTTTTCTAAAAGACATAGGTCCTTGGAGTTAAAAATAAATGTGCCCCTTTCATCTTCCTCTATTGGATAGTATTCTCCTGGTCTTTTTTCTTCAACCAAGTTGTACTTCCACCTGCAAGATTGAGCACAGTCTCCATGATTTGCGTCCCTATTGGTCATATAGTTGCTCAATAAACACCTGCCTGAATATGATATGCACATGGCTCCATGTACAAAGACTTCCAATTCCATATCTTCTGGAATATTTTGTCTAATATATCTTATTTCTTCTAGTGATAATTCCCTGGCCAATACCACTCTTCTAGCTCCTAGTTCATACCAGAAGTTAACTGTTTCTGCATTGGTTATATTGGCTTGAGTACTAATGTGAAGCTCTATTCTTGGAGCTAGGGTCTTTATTCTCATGAAGATTCCCGGGTCAGCTACTATGACCCCATCTATAGCTATTTTATCTAGGTATTTAATATATTCATCAACTTCAGTAAAGTCGTTATTATGGGCAATTATATTCATGGTAATATAAACTTTTTTACCCTTTGAATGGGCATAGTCTACAGCCTCCTTCAACTCTTCATCTGAAAAGTTTTTTGAAGCTGTCCTTAGTCCATATTCCTTACCTGCCAAAAACACTGCATCTGCACCATAGTCAATGGCAGTTTTTAATTTATCTATATCTCCTGCTGGAGCTAGTAATTCTAAATTTTGCATTCTCCCTCCTTGTAGGTAATGGCGACCCCATCGCCTATTGGTATAACTGAGGTAGTCAAGTTTTCAGTGCTGGTAAGTATATCCAGATATCTTCTAATTCTGGTAACTATTGTCTTTTTCCTTCTCACTACCAGGCTGTCATCAGCTATCATGGCCTTGTATAAAATATTGTCTGATATTATTAAAGCCTCTTCTTCCATCAAGGGTAGGGCTTTTTCCAGGTATTTTATATATTGCCCCTTGGCCGCATCTATAAAGACCATGTCAAATTTCTCATCCAACTGGTCTAGGACCACAGCTGCATCGCCTAGTAAAACTTCTATATTCTTGTCAAATCCATATTTCTCTATGTTAGCATCAGCGATTTCTTTCATGTCCTCTCTGATCTCTATGGTCTTGATCACTACATCCTCAGATGAGACAGAAGCCATGAGGATTGATGAATATCCTATGGCTGTACCTATCTCTAGTATCCTTTTTGGTTTATATATTTTAATCATGGTTTTCATAAGTTCGCCTACTTCCCTATGGACTATAGGCACCTTATTTTCTTCACCATACTGTCTTAATTCTTCTAAATAGTCTGGGTCCTTACCGTCATAAAGTATATGAAGGTAGTCCACAACTTTTTCATTATTTATCTTTGCCATCTGTATCCACTTCCATAATTATTGGTATAATCATTGGATCTCTCTTTATCTCAGTGTATACATAGGACTTAAGTCTATCCCTAATCAAGTACTTAATATAGTTAACATCAGTGATGTTTTTCTTTTCTACTTCCTTCATTACATTCAGGATAATCCTCTTGGCATTACCTATAATATCCTTAGATTCCTTAACGTATACGAAACCTCTAGAGATTATTTCTGGTGATCCAACTAATCGTTTAGTCTTTTTATCAACGTTTAGTACAACTGTTATTAATCCTTCTTCAGATAAATGTTTTCTATCTCTTAAGACAACATTACCTACATCTCCGATTCCTAAACCGTCAACTAGTACGTTTCCAGCTTGTACTTGGCCGTTTATCTTGCCGCTGTATCTATCAAATTCAAATACATTACCATTCTTACCTATCAAGATATTTTCAGGCTTAACCCCAACTTGTTCAGCAAGTTTAGCATGCATTTTTAAATGTCTTTTTTCACCATGAACAGGTATAAAGTATTTTGGCCTTACCAAGGATAGCATTAACTTTAATTCTTCCTGGCAGGCGTGACCTGATACGTGAACATCAGCCAACTTGGAATATACAACCTCACATCCTAATTCAGTTAGGTTGTTAATCACATCTCCCATGGACTCTTCATTTCCAGGTATTGGAGTAGCTGATATGATTACTGTATCATTAGGTCTTAACTTAACCTTTCTATGTTCTGACTTAGCCAGTCTAGTAAGAGCGCTCATTGGCTCTCCTTGACTTCCTGTAGTCAACATAACTATCTTACTAGGATCATAATTATCTATTTTATTAATATTGATCATAGTGTCTTTTTTAATCTTTAAATAACCTAATTCTATGGCTATCTTTACGTTGTTTTCCATAGATCTACCAGTTATTACCAACTTTCTATCATAGTATTCTGTAGCGTCTATTACCTGTTGAACCCTGTGAAGGTTGGAGGCAAAGGTAGCTATTACTATTCTCTCTGGCGCAGATGCAAATACCTGCTTAAAAGTATCTCCTACTATGATTTCACTCATAGTATAGCCCGGCCTTTCCACGTTGGTACTATCAGATAGTAGGGCTAATACTCCCTCACTACCCAATTGGGCAAATCTTTGAATATCCATATGAACTCCATCTATAGGAGTATAGTCAACCTTAAAGTCTCCTGTAAATATAACAACTCCCACTGGTGAGTGGATAGCTATAGATGTAGCATCTGGTATGGAGTGATTTACACTGATAAATTCAATGTCAAAATCACCTAATTTTATAGTTTGACCAGGGTGAACAATCTTTAGTAATGATGTATCCAGTCTATGTTCCTTTAGTTTAACTTCTATCAGTCCCAATGTAAGTCTAGTCGCGTAAACCCTTACATTAAATTTCTTTAGGAGATATGGTACAGCCCCGATATGATCTTCGTGTCCATGAGTTACAACTAATCCCTTAATCTTGTCCTTGTTCTGTTCTAGGTAGCTAAAGTCTGGTATTACTATATCTACCCCTAACATTGTTTCATCTGGAAAAGTAAGTCCTGCGTCTACAATAATTATTTGATTATTGTACTCTACTGCAGTCATGTTCTTTCCTATTTCGCCTACTCCTCCAAGAGGAATTATCTTTAATTTTTTATTCCTATTATTACGCTTATTCAATTTATCATCCTTCCTTATTGCTTTAATTTAATTCATCAAGCAACTCCATATAAAAGGACATAACCTCATCAAATTCCTGTTGATTGTCAATGGTTGAAAAATATGTTTCACTCCCATCTATTTTTATTTCTAATAAATATATTTCTTCTGTTTCACTATTTAGCAAAGATGCATAATCCTTGTCATCTATGCCAAATGTGTCCAGTAATTCGAATTCTATGTCCTTGTTTCCATCATTAAGTATAATCTTATCCATAATAACCTCAATTTCTATCTAAATACGTTTGTAGTATAAATGTAGCAGCTAGCTTATCGATATGTTTTTTTCTGTTTTCACGTCTAACCTTGGTCTCGATTAAAACTCTTTCTGCTGATACAGTAGAAAGCCTTTCATCGATGTAAATTATTTCATTGTCTACGGATTTTTTTAAAAGGTCCACAAAGCTCAAAACTCTTTGGCCTGATGGTCCTACAGTATTATTCATATTATAGGGCATGCCTATAATTATCTTTGAAACATTTTCTGTTTTTATTATTTCTATTAATTCCTTGATGTCTTCATCAATATTAGTTCTTTTTATCGTCTTGTAGGCACTGGCAAACATGTGCATAGGGTCACTTAAAGCAACTCCTATTGTCTTCGTACCTAAGTCTAATCCCATATATCTATCCATAAATCACCTTATCAACACAATAGGTAGAAATGAACAATTTCTACCTATTCCTTCATAACTATTTTTCGTTAATGTTATTGTTTTTTAAGTAAAAAGTCAACAATTCTTCTAGTAGTTCATTTCTGTCTACCTGTCTTATTAATTTTCTTGCATCCTTGTGACTTGTTATATAAGTCGGGTCACCTGACAATATATATCCAATAATTTGGTTTTCAGGGTCATATCCCTTTTCATTTAATGACTCATACACCTTACTTATAATCTCAACTATTTCTTCCTTGCCTTCTCTTGGCATTTTAAACAGCATTGTTTCATTAAAATCCTTAGACATAATAACCTCCTATTTTAGGTTTTCTTCGATAAAGTCTCTAACTTTTTCCAAGGCCATATCAACCTTGTCTATATCCTTACCACCTGCTGATGCAAAGTCCGGTCTTCCACCGCCATTTCCACCAGTAAGTTGAGCTACATATCTAACTATTTGTCCAGCATTTAATCCTCTTTTTGTTAATTCCTTTGCTATTGATGATAGGAATACTACCCTACCGTCATTGATAGATGCAAATACAATAACCAAGTCATCATACTTGTTCTTCATCTTATCGCTGATACTTCTCATTTGATCCATGTCCATATCTTCAAATTTATTAACTAAAAGTTTAATGTCATTAACTTCTACCATGTCTTTTTCTAATTCATCAATTAAAATATTTTCCTTGATAGAGTTTAATGATTTAATTTCGTTATTAAGATCCTTATTTTCATTTAGCAAATCTTCAATTTTATGAGTAATATTATCTGCCTTAACTCTTAATTGGCCTGCTAGTGATGTCTTTTCTTCTTCTAAACTATTCAAGTATTTGTAAACATTGTTTCCTGTTATAGCCTCTATTCTTCTTACTCCAGCTGCTATACCTGATTCTGAAACTATCTTTAACATTTGAATATCAGAGGTATTGTCCACGTGACAACCACCACATAATTCAGTAGAAAAATCACCCATCTTAACAACCCTAACCTCATCTTGATACTTGTCTTCAAACAGGCCTATAGCTCCAAAGTCTTGTGACTCTTTTAAGCTCATATATAGGACATCCACATCTGATCCTAGGAAAATCTCCCTATTAGCTATCTCTTCAATCCTTCTTAAGTCTTCATTACTGATAGCTTCAAAGTGGGTAAAGTCAAATCTCAATCTCTCGTCTGTCACCAAGGAACCAGCTTGATTTATATGGTCTCCCAAGACAAGTTTTAAGGCCTTGTGTAAAACGTGAGTTGCTGAGTGGTTTTTAATAATATTTTTTCTTCTCACATAATCAATTTCTGCCAGGGCATCCTCATCTACCTTAAGGCTTCCCTCTAGTACTTCTACTATATGATAGAAAACTTGATCTGGAGTCTTTTGAGTGTCAATTACCTTTAATTTATAATTATCTCCGCTTATGAAGCCAGTATCGCCTATTTGGCCACCTGATTCAGCATAAAATGGAGTTTTATCCAATATTACTATTGCCTTGTCATCTTTTCTAATTTCGTCTACTGACTCATTAGATTTAAAGATTTTTACTATCTTACTTTCAGATACAACATGGTCGTATCCGACAAATTCTGTCTCTTTTAAGTCTGATAGGTCTAAGGATATTTCCTCATCCCAGCCACTGTCAACGTGACGGGCCTGTCTGGATTTATTCTTTTGCTCTATCATGTTTTCATTAAATTCTTCTTCGTCAACATCCAAACTTTCTTCCTTTAAGATTTCCTTGGTCAAGTCCAAAGGAAAACCATAGGTATCGTAAAGCTTAAATGCCTTTTCACCTGATAATACTTTCTTTTCAGCGTCTTTTAGCTTGCTGATAAAGCTTGATAAAATGTTAAGTCCTTGGTCAATTGTCTCTTGGAATTTTGCTTCTTCCTGTCTAACAATCTTAAATATCCTATCCTTGGATTCTTCCAATTCAGGGTATTCAGGCCTATAAACATCCATTACCACATCAATTATATCTGTAAGAAAGGCCCTGTCTATACCCAGTAACTTACCGTGTCTGTAAGCCCTTCTAATAAGTCTTCTTAAAACATAGCCCCTGCCTTCATTTGATGGTATAACCCCATCGTATACTAAAAAGGTCATAGCCTTGGCATGGTCCATGATTACTCTTATGGATTCATCCACTCTATCACTTTCACCATACTTATGTCCAGAAATTTCTTCAACCTTTTCCATAATAGGCTTGAAAGCTTCAAGTTCAAAGATGTTTTGAGCATCTTCCATTACAAGGGCAATTCTTTCCAAGCCCATACCCGTATCTATATTTGGGTGAGCCAATGGATGGTAGTTACCTTCCTTGTCCTTGTTAAATTGAGTAAATACCAGGTTCCATATTTCCATGTACCTATCGTCTTCATCCAGGTACTTATCTCCCCTGTCATAATGGATTTCAGAACATGGACCGCAAGGTCCTTCTTCTAATTCCCAGAAGTTGTCTTCCTTACCCAATCTTAAAATCTTATCTTCTGAAAGTCCTATTTCGTCCTTCCAAATATTATAGGCTTCGTCATCTTCCTTATAAACAGTTACAAATAATCTATCCTTATCTATACCCATTTTTTCAGTTAAAAACTCCCAAGCCCAATTTATTGCTTCTCTTTTAAAATAATCTCCAAAGGAGAAATTACCCAACATTTCAAAAAATGTGGCATGTCTGTGAGTTTTACCCACATTGTCAATATCTGCAGTACGCAAACATCTTTGGCTAGATGTGGCCCTATCCTTGGACATTTTCTTGTTGCCTATGAAATAATCCTTAAGTGGAGCCATCCCAGCATTTATTAATAATAAACTCTTATCCTTTTCAGGTATAAGAGAATAGCTCTTTAATCTAATATGATCTTTACTTTCAAAAAAATCTAAATACTCTTTTCTAATTTCGTTTAATCCTGTTTTTCCCACAATATATCTCCTTAATAATATTAATAATTATATCATATTACGCAAATAATCTATAGTATTATATCATATCTTTCAATGTTTTATTGTCTACTACGCTGTTTACAGCCTCATCTATTTCAACAAATATATTCCTAGTCTTGCAGTCATACTGCCTACATTTAAAAGATTCTACACAGTCTGATGAGGAAATACTTCCCTCTAAACTCCTTAAAACTTCTCCTATGGTTATCTGGTCAGGTGCCCTATTCAATTGGTAGCCCCCATTTTTGCCCCTAAAGCTTTTGACTAACTCGTCCTTCTTTAGTCTTCTAAGTAATTGCTCTAAATATGTATCACTTAAATATAGCTTATCAACCATATAGCTTAAGGAAATTGGACCCTCTTCATAGTGCTCGGCCAGAAAATATGCCGCTCTTAGTCCATACTTACTTCTAGTTGTTAATCTCATCTCATACCCCTTCTAAATTCTATTTATATCTTAATAAATATTGTAAATTAAGTAAAGCAGTATATTGATTATATATGAACATAGTGATAAAATCACATATTATATCAAATTTAGGAGAGGACATGATTAAAAACATTAAGTTAAGGCCTGACATAGGCAAGGAACACAAGCCTATGACCAAGACCAAAGAGTATTTTTTACTCAACATTGCAATTATTCTTATTTCTATCGGCGTTTATTTTTTTAAATTCCCTAATCATTTTGCCTTTGGAGGCGTTAGTGGGATTTCAATTATTATCGGTGCAGTATCCGATAGTCTATCGCCTGGAACTGTCGTATTGATTCTAAACATAGCCTTATTACTTTTAGGCTTTGCTGTATTCGGAAGGGACTTTGGCTTTAAAACCGCCTATGCCTCCCTGCTTTTATCCTTTTTGATAAAAATTTATGAATACTTTATCCCCCTAGATGGCCCCTTGACTAGCCTACCCATGTTGGAGCTAATCTATGCAGTAGTTTTGCCAGGAATTGGAGCAGCCCTACTCTTTAACATCAAGGCATCCTCAGGTGGAACAGATATCTTGGCCATGATTTTTAAGAAATTTACCCATTTCGATATAGGTAAGGCCCTATTTGCCACAGATATTATTATAACCATGATGACATTTGCTATTTTTGATACTCAAACAGCCCTGCTTTCTATTTTAGGTCTTTTTAGTAAGTCTCTTTTAGTAGATGTGACCATACAAAACATTAATAGGGTTAAGTACTTTACCATAATTACTGAAAAGCCTGACAATATTATTGACTACATAATAGTCAACCTTCACAGGGGAGGATCAAAATTCCAGGTGGAAGGCCTTTATAGCCAAAATAAGAGAACAGTAATCAAGGTAGTTGTTAGCAACTACGAGGCAGTCCTTCTTAGGGACTTTATAATACAAGAAGACCCTCAAGCCTTTATTACCATCTTAAATACCAGTCAAATTATAGGTAAGGGATTTTATTTCAACCATTTTTAAAAGACTCCATTGGAGTCTTTTTTATATTTCATATTCTATTGGTTTATCCAAGACTATTTCATCTTCACTTACCAGGCTGTCAAAAACTCTAATCTTAAGACCAGCCTCCTGGGCCATTTTTAGGTTTTGATAGAAGTCTTCATCCCTCTTTCTATTAACCCTAAACTTTTCGACCCCCTTCAACTGGACTAAAAAGACTATATAGGCCTCATAGCCCTCTTTAAGAGCCTTAACCATCTCGCCTATATGTTTACTCCCCCTTGTAGTTGGAGCGTCTGGAAAGAGTCCTAGGCCATCTTCTTCCAGGCTTACACCCTTGACCTCGATAAAACCTTTTTTCCCAGCCCTTTCATAGTAAATATCAAAGCGGGAGTTGCCATAGGTCTTTTCTCTTTTTATCAGGTCATAGTCTCCCTGTGATCTCATATACTCTTCAACCACATAGTTGGGAATTTGAGAGTCAATATTTACCAAGACATCCTTCTTATAAACAGCTATTAGGGAGTACTTGGTCTTTCTATCCTCCCTGTGGCTAAAGTCTTCCAGGATAACCTGAGCTCCTTCTATTAAAAGTTCTCCCAGCCTACCTGTGTTTTTTACATGGGCCTTAACCAGCTGTCCATCCAGGTCTACCAGAGCGATAAACCTATTGGGCCTGGATATAAAAGTGGCCTGTAAAACCTTACTGTATTTCATATATCCTCCTAAAAAAACCTTTATGAAAAATCATAAAGGTTAAATTATTAGATTTCTAACATCATTTAAGGCAGTATAGTTGGCCAAGAAATAAGTCTTTAGCCCCTCTTCTTTTAGAAGGCCTACTATCTTACTATTGTCCTTTTCAACCAAGGGTTTAAAACTGGTTTTTTCCTCTATAACTTCCTTAACTAGACCTGCTACGGTCCCTGATATATAGATGTTTTCTATGTTTTTGTCATTTAGCTTTTCAAATTCTATTTCCCTTATCCAGGAAGGATCTACCCCATCTCCCAAATAATTATTCATGGATATAAATAGATTAAAAGCCTCCTCTTCTCTGCTTAAAATGTCTATGGTCAGGTTGGTTCCTGAAGGATTTTTTACCAGGTTTAAAAAGCTTTCCTGGCCATTAAATTCCACCTTCTCCATCCTACCCACTCTTTCCAGCTTGGATCCAAATACCTTGTCCATCTCTTCATAGTCCACACCCAATTTATCCAAAAGGCTGATGGCAGCCATGGTATTAGCTAGGGCATAGATGGTCTTATTGGAGTTTGTAAACCTATGGCCATCATAGACCAAGGTCCCTTCCAACTCATCAATAGAAGTAGGATAATAGTCCAGCTGGGGAGTCTTAAAACCACAGCTACAAGTGTAGGAACCCATATGGTCATAAAGCCTCTTGTCATATACTAGGCCAGCTCCACACTTGGGACAGGCTTCATCAAAGCTTGGGTCTTCTCTTTTTTCTTCCAAACCAAAATAGATTTTATCATTTTCCACAGAATCCCCTATATAGTGGACAAGAGGATCATTTCCATTTAAAACCAGGATGGTTGAAGAATCAATATCCTCTAAAAGTCTCTTGGCTAGGGCAAGAGGACTTTCAAACCTATCCACCTGGTCTTTAAATAAATTATTGATTAAAAAATAATCTGGTTTAATCTTCTTGGATATAGGTTTGAAGTTTCCTTCATCCACTTCCAAGACTAGATAGTCACAGTCCAAATCTCCACCTAAGGAAGAGGCATTAACAAGACTTGTTACAATCCCTCTTTCAATATTGGCACCTGTGTGGTTGGTCACCACTTTCTTACCTGACTTTTCCAGGGCCTCTGATATATAGCTGGTAAGACTGGTCTTGCCATTGGTCCCAGTAATAAATATTATTTGATCAGGATAGGTGAATCTCTTTAGCATGTTCTTGTCCAAATCCAAGAGGATTTTACCTGGCAGGGCACTACCCCTGCCAAAAATCCTTCCTAGAAATCCTAGGAATTTACCTATAAGTATTAATAGCCCTGTCATCTTAGCCACCAATTACTAGGTTAACTATCTTGTTTGGTACATAAATTTCTTTTCTTATGGTCTTTCCTTCCAATTCTTCTTTTATAGCTTGGTCAGCCTTGGCTTTTTCCAATACTTGGTCCTTGGCTGCATCCAATTCTATTTTAATTCTAGCCTTTACCTTACCATTTATTTGAACTGGAATTTCTATGGTATTTTCTACCAACTTGTCTGGGTCATAGGATGGCCAGATTACTTGGTTGGCTATTTGCTTGTCATGACCTAAAAGCTCCCACATTTCTTCAGTCAAGTGAGGTGCTGCTGGGTTTAACAAGATTAAATAGGTTTCCATTTCCTTGGCATTTATAGCTCCCTTGTCCCTAAAAGCATTTAATAGGGTCATAAGTTGGGCTATGGCTGTATTGTATTTTAAGTTTTCATAGTCTTCTGAAACTTTTTTAATAGTTTGATTTATTAAAACTTCCATGTCTTCAGAGTAACTATCTCCTTCAACTAGGATTTCTTGTAGGTTCCATACTCTTTCCAAGTACTTTCTTACTCCTCTTACTCCATCAGTACTCCATGGAACTGACTTTTCAAAGTCTGATATAAACATTTCATAGGTTCTTAGGGTGTCTGCACCAAAGTCCTTTATTACCTCATCTGGGTTAACTACGTTACCCCTGGACTTGGACATTTTTTCCCCATTTTCTCCCAAGATCATACCGTGGGATGTTCTCTTCATGTAAGGTTCCTTGGTAGGTACGACTCCTATATCATATAAGAATTTATGCCAGAATCTTGAATACAATAAGTGAAGGGTTGTATGTTCATTTCCCCCATTGTACCAGTCAACTGGTCCAAAGTAGTCAACAGCTTCCTTGCCTACTAAAAAGTCCTTATTATTAGGATCCATATATCTTAGGTAATACCAAGATGATCCTGCCCATTGTGGCATGGTGTCGGTTTCTCTCTTAGCTGGTCCTCCACATACTGGACAAGTAGTGTTAACAAAGGAATCTATGCTGGCCAATGGACTTTCTCCATCATCACCTGGTTCATAGTTTTCCACATCTGGAAGTCTTACTGGAAGGTCTTTTTCAGGAACTGGTTGCCAGCCGTGTTCTTCACAGTAAATCATAGGTATTGGTTCTCCCCAATATCTTTGTCTGGAGAATACCCAGTCTCTTAACTTAAAGTTGGTCTTGGCTACACCCAGGCCTTCTTCTTCCATATAGGCCATTATTTTCTTCTTAGCATCTGCTACTTCCATACCATCTATTAAAGGTGAGTTAATCATTTTTCCTTCATCTGTATCTGTATAGGCTTCTTCTTCAATGTTTCCACCATCTACAACAGGAATAATTGGCATATCAAATTTCTTAGCAAACTCATAGTCTCTTTGATCATGGGCTGGAACTGCCATGATGGCTCCTGTTCCATAGGTTATAAGAACATAGTCTGAAACCCAAATAGGTATTTCTTGTTTTGTAATAGGATTTATTGCCACTAGGCCATCTATCATTACACCAGTCTTATCCTTATTGATTTGAGCTCTTTCAAATTCTGATTTCTTTTGAGCTTCATGTCTATAGTCTAGGATTTCATCTAAGTTTTTAATCCTGTCCTTATACTTATCTATTATGCTGTGTTCAGCTGCTATAACCATGTAGGTTGAGCCATAGATAGTATCTGGTCTAGTTGTAAATACCTTTAACTCATCTTCTGAGTCCTTGATAGGAAAATCAACTTCCATACCATAGGATCTACCTATCCAGTTTTTTTGTTGGGACTTAATGCTTTCCATATAGTCCACTTCATCAAGGTCATCTATCAACCTGTCAGCATATTCTGTTATTTTTAACATCCATTGGTTTTTAACCTTGTGTTCTACTTGGGTTCCACATCTTTCACATCCCCCGTTTACAACCTCTTCATTGGCTAAACCAACCTTACAGGAAGGACACCAGTTAATAGGAAATTCCTTCTTATAGGCTAAACCATTTTTAAACATTTGTACGAAAATCCATTGGGACCACTTATAGTAATCTGGATCTGTAGTATCTATCATTCTGTCCCAGTCAAAAGAAAATCCTATGGATTTTAACTGTCTGGTAAAGTTAGCTATATTCTTTTCCGTTACTTCCCTTGGATGAACCTTATTTTGTATAGCATAGTTTTCTGTAGGTAGACCAAAGGCGTCAAATCCCATAGGGAATAAAACATTATATCCTTCAAGTCTTCTCTTTCTTGATACCAAGTCTAGGGCTGTATAGGGTCTAGGATGTCCCACGTGTAGACCTTGGCCTGACGGATAGGGAAACTCTATTAGGGCATAGAATTTCTCCTTACTTTTATCTAATTCTGTCTTGTAAGTTTTTTCTTCGTCCCAAATTTTTTGCCATTTTTTTTCTATGGCGTTTGGATTATACTTATTCATTCTAGTCTCCTTTATCAATATAAAATCTAAATAAAAAAAGACCCCCATCTCCTAAGAGACGAAAGGTCCGCGTTACCACTCTTATTGATACACCTAAGGTGTATCCTCTCAACTTATAACGGTAAGTTGCCGTATAGCTCATAGACAAGTTCACTAGCCTCCACTGTTTGTTTCCACCAACCACAAACTCTCTATAAGCTTCAACTACCTACTACTTCTAATCATAGCCTTAATATTCATTTTCAAAAGTATTCTATCAGAAAACTTTTCTTATTGCAACTATTTGTGCATAGAGTTAACTGTTCTTGGATAAGGAATCACGTCTCTAATGTTTTTCATACCAGTCATGTACATAACCATTCTTTCAAATCCTAGACCATAACCACCATGAGGTACTCCTCCGTATCTTCTAAGGTCTAGATACCATTGGTAGTCATCCACATTTATTCCCTTTTCCACCATCATTTCTTCAAGGATCTCAACTCTTTCTTCCCTTTGGGATCCACCGATTAACTCTCCTACTCCTGGAACCAATAAGTCTGCTGCCGCAACAGTCTTTTTGTCGTCATTAAGTCTCATGTAAAAGGCCTTAAAGTCTTTTGGATAGTCAGTTACAAAAACTGGTCCTTCAAATACTTCTTCTGAAAGGTATCTTTCGTGTTCAGTTTGTAAATCTTCTCCCCAGGCTACTGGATATTTAAATTCTCTTCCTGATTCTTCTAATAACTTAATAGCTTCTGTATAGGTAATTCTAGCAAAGTCTGCTTCTACTAAATTATTTAATCTATCTAAAAGAGTCTTGTCTACAAATTTATTGAAAAACTCCATTTCTTCTGGTAATTTTTCCATAACATGTTTAACTATATACTTAACCATGTCTTCTGCTAAATTCATAACATCTCCCAAGTCAGCAAAAGAAATTTCAGGTTCTACCATCCAGAACTCTGCTGCGTGTCTTGGTGTATTAGAGTTTTCCGCCCTAAAAGTAGGTCCAAAGGTATAAACATTTCCAAAGGACATGGCATAGCCTTCAACCTCTAATTGACCACTTACTGTCAAGTGGGAATCTGAACCAAAGAAGTCCTTGCTAAAGTCAACCTTGCCTTGGTCAGTTCTTTCTGGTTTGTCAATGTTCATGGTAGTTACCCTAAACATTTCTCCCGCTCCTTCAGCATCACTGGCAGTGATTATTGGAGTGTGGACATAAACAAAGCCCTCTTCGTTAAAGAACTTGTGAATAGCATAGCTAAGTTCTGATCTAACCCTAAATACTGCATTGTAAGTATTGGTCCTAGCCCTTAGGGATGGTAGGGTTCTTAAAAACTCAAAGGAATGTCTCTTGTTTTGTAGAGGATAGTCCTTAGGTGAGTCACTTATAACTTCTATTTCACTTGCGTGTATTTCAAATTTTTGTTTGGCATTTTCAGGTTCAACTAATTTACCCTTAACCTTAATGGAAGCTGATAGTCCCAAGTGGGCAAGCTCATTAAAGTTTTCTATAGAGGAATCTACAACTATTTGGGCTGTTGAGAAAAATGATCCGTCATTAATCTCTAAAAATCCTATATTTTTAGAAAAACGGCTTTTCCTGATCCAACCATTTAATTCTATCTCCTGGTCTATATAGTCTTTATAATCTCTGTACAAATATTTTATTAACATAATTTACTCCTTATTCATATTTTTTATTATGTCTAGCCTATCCACCAATTTCTTTTCATAACCTCTTTTAACCGGCTTGTAGAATTCTCTTCTCATGTCTTCTGGTAGGTAGTTTTGATCTACATACCCATTTTCATAATCATGAGGATACTTATAATCATTTCCCAAACCCATCTTTTTAGCCCCACTATAGTGGCTGTCTTTTAGGTGATTAGGAATATCCCTATGATAGGAAGTTCTAACAAAATCCATGGCCCTGTCAATAGCTAGATAGCTGCTGTTGCTCTTGGGAGCAAGGGCTAAATAAATAGCGGTTTGTGAAAGAATAATTCTAGCCTCTGGCATACCTATTATATTTATAGCATTAAAGCAGGAAACTGACAAGTCTAAAGCTTTAGGATCTGCATTTCCCACATCCTCTGAAGCAAAAATTATCATCCTCCTGGCTATAAACTTTATGTCCTCACCAGCATTTAACATGATGGCCAGGTAATAAAGGGCAGCATCTGGGTCTGATCCTCTCATGGATTTAATAAAGGCAGAAACCGTATTATAGTGTTGGTCAGATGACTTATCATAGATGGCCACCTTCTTTATGGTGGAGTTTTTTATATCTTCCATGCCTATGGATATTTTCCCATCTACCTGGTCTGTTGATAAAACTGCAATCTCCAAGGAATTAAGAGCAGTTCTTGCATCTCCTGACGAAGACCTTATTAAATAGGCCAGGGCCTGGTCATCTAAACTTATCTTATAGTTGCCAAAGCCCCTATCCTTATCCTCTAGAGCCCGCCTTAAAACCTTTTCTATATCCGCCTCTTCCAGGTGTTTTAGCTGAAGAACCTGACACCTGGATAAAAGGGCCTTGTTGACCTCAAAATAAGGGTTTTCTGTTGTTGCCCCTATTAGGATCAAGGTCCCGTTTTCCACAAAGGGTAGAAGGGCATCTTGCTGGGACTTATTAAACCTGTGAATCTCGTCAATGAAAAGAATAGTCCTAGTATTGTACATGGACAGGTTGTCCTCTGCTATTTTTATAATTTCCCTAATATCCTTTACTCCTGCTGTAACTGCTGATAGCTTTTCATAGTTCATCCTGGTGGTCTTGGCTATAATATAGGCCAGGGTAGTCTTTCCCGTTCCAGGAGGCCCATAAAAAATCATAGAGCTGATCCTATCTGCCTTAATCATCCTGTAAAGGGGCTTGTCCCTAGCTACCAAGTGGTCTTGACCTATGTAGTCTGCCAGACTCTCTGGCCTCATCCTAGCTGCCAGAGGAGCATTCTTATTTAATTGTTTTTGCTTGTTAATTTCAAAAAAATCCATCTTTTATCCTTTATATGAAAAAGCTATTCTAAAAAGAATAGCTTTAATAGATTTATTTATCTTCCTTTAGGTTTTTCAATTCATCGTAAAAATAATCTACATCTTCAAATTCTCTATATACGGAAGCAAATCTAACATATGCAACTTTATCGATTTCCTTAAGCTTTTCCATTACCATTTCACCAATGTAGGCAGAAGTTATCTCCTTTTGGTTTAAGTGATTTATCTTGGTCTCTATATCATCTATGGCCCTTTCCAAAACTTCAATAGGAACCGGTCTTTTTTCACAAGACCTTATCATCCCATTTAAAAGCTTGGCCCTGGAATAGGACTCTCTAGTATTGTCTTTTTTTATAACTACTATTGCCTGGTCTTCAAATCTTTCGTAGGTTGTAAATCTCTTTTCACACTTTAAACAAGACCTTCTTCTTCTAACAGCTTCATTATCTTCTGTAGGTCTAGAGTCAATTACCTTAGAATCGTGAAAACCACAATATGGACATTTCATAATTAACCTCTTAAGAAATCTGGTATATAAAGTCCTGAACCACCATCGTCATCTTTCTTTTCGATTTTCTTATTAGTGTTTTGAGCACTTATTTTCTTATCGTCAAAACCTGTACCTATAACGGTGATTTTTAGATCTTCCTTCATGCTTGAATCAAGTCCAGCACCAAAGATAATATTTGCTTCTGGGTCTGTGATTTCCCTAATTAATTCTGCTGCTTCGTTGATTTCAAAAATACCTAAATCAGCTGCAGTAATATTTATAAGAACAGCCTTAGCTCCGTCAATTGAAGTTTCTAGTAAAGGTGACTTAATAGCTGCCTTAGCTGCTTCAACTGCCCTGTTTTCACCATTGGCCATACCTATACCCATATGGGCAATTCCTTGGTCCTTCATAACTGATTGAACGTCAGCAAAGTCAAGGTTTATCATATTTGGAACAGCGATTAAGTCTGAAATACCCTTGATACCATCCATAAGTACTTGGTCAGCCATTTGGAAGGCTTCTAACATGGTAGTTCTCTTTTCTGCTGTTTGTAATAATCTATCATTTGGGATAACTATTAAAGTATCCACCTTATCTTTTAATTTTTCTATACCTTTTTCAGCTTGTTTTTGTCTGTTTCTTCCTTCAAACATAAAAGGTTTAGTAACTACTGAAACAGTTAAGATACCCATTTCTTTGGCTACTTCAGCAACTATAGGTGCTGCACCAGTTCCAGTACCTCCACCCATACCAGCTGTTACAAATACCATGTCTGCTCCAGCTAAGATGTCTGCTATTTCATTTTTACTTTCTTCGGCAGCCTTTTCTCCCACATCTGGGTTACCGCCTGATCCTAAACCTCTAGTTAGTTTAGTACCAATTTGAAGAGTTTGATCTGTGTCAATTGCTGCTAATATTTGCTTATCAGTATTAATAGCAATAAATTCCACACCCTTTAATCCGGAAGATTTCATTCTGTTAATGGCATTGTTTCCTCCACCACCAACACCAATTACTTTAATTTTCGCTAAGCCTGTGTCATTCATTTCCATATCGAAGTTGCTCATTTCTACCTCCACTTTTCTATTTAAATCTAAATTTATATACAATCATTGAAATATAATTATTCTAAATTACATTATATCAATATTAATAGCTAATTTCAAAGTTATTTGTCCTCAAATCTTGAAATACTCAAGACTACGCCAGTCATTACATACATCATTCCCAGGGAAGTTCCCCCATAGGAAATAAAGGGCAAAGTTATACCTGTATTTGGAACTAAATTCAAGGATACCCCTATATTTATAAAGGACTGGATAAAGATAAGTATACCTATTCCAAAGACAACCAACTTGGCAAAGGGATCCTTGACCTTGATGGCAACCTTAAGTATAGATATGACAAAGGCTACAATAATCCCTATAAAGATAACTGATCCTATAAAGCCTGTCTCCTCTGCTATAACAGCAAAGATCATGTCGTTATTTACCTCTTCAGCCAGGTAGCCATACTTAAAGATGGACTGGCCAAAGCCTACACCTGTAACCCCTCCCCTACTCACTGAGAAAAGAGAGTTTAAGATTTGCCAGGAGTCAGTTAAATAATACTTTTCTGGATCTCTAAAGGCAAATATCCTCTTTAATTGATAAACATCATAGTAATCTGCCACCTTATAAAGTGCAAATATGCCAAGGCCTATTACTAGTACAAGGACAGGGGCAAACTTTTTAGGCAGGCCGTAAACTATATACATGATTAAAAGAACCATTACTATAGTTGCAAAGGTGGAGAAATCCGGTTGAAGCACCATGATAAAAGATGGAACAACAATGATAATCCCACTTAAAACCATACCCTTAAAAAACTTGTCCCTGTTCTTCCTATTTTTAACTAGAAAATTCGCAAAAAATATTATGCTGGCCAACTTATATATGTCTGATGGCATAAAAGAAATAGGGCCTAACTTGACTCCTCTTCTAGTGAAGTTATAGGACTTGGCAAAGGGACCACCCAAGCTCATTAATAATAAAATCAAGGATATCCCATAAATCAAAACTGAGTATTTTCTGAAATTCCTATAATCAATTCTAGAGACTAATAACATTAAAATTATCCCCATGATTAAAAAGCCCCCCTGCCTTTTAACATAGTAAAATTTCCCACCTCCATGTTTTATGGTTAGGTAGGCACTAGAACTTAGGATTACAAAAAGTCCTATTACGCCCAGTAAAATTGATAAGATTAAAATAGTAGTATTTAATTTTCCTGATTTATTTTCAAGCTTTTTACTCATTTTCTCTCCGCTAACCTTTGGACAGCCTTTTTAAAATCATTTCCCCTTTGTTCGAAGTTATCATACATGCCCCAACTGGCACAGGCAGGTGATAGTAGGACTACATCCCCATCTTGGGCCAGGCTATAGGCTCTGGTAACCGCCTCTGATAGGCTGTTTAAAAGTTCTATGTTTTTCACTCCATGGTTTTTAGCTGTCTCATACAACTTATACTTGGTTTGACCTATTAAAAGTAGACTCTTAATATTCTTTCTTCCCTCAAAAATTTGATCAAAAGCCACATTCTTATCATAGCCACCAGCTATTAAAATAACTTGGTTTTCAAATCCTCTTAGGGCATTTACTGTAGAGTCCACATTGGTCCCCTTAGAGTCATTATAGTAGCTAACTCCTTTTATCTTGTCCACATATTCTATCCTGTGGGCCACTCCTTTAAAGGTCATTATAGCTTCTCTTATCACTCTAAGGTCCACATTCATACTGCTGGTAAGTGCTATGGCAAATAAAATATTTTCCACATTGTGGATTCCAACCAAGGATATTTCATCCCTGTTTATAATCTCTATTCCCCTATAGGATAAAGATTTTCCATCTAGATAATAACCATCTTCTAATTTTCTCTTGGTAGATACTCTTATAATATCTGCCCTGGTCTCACTGACCATCCTATCATATAAAGGATCCTCATAGTTGAGAATAAGACTTTGATTTTCTGTCATCCTCCTGGCCAAGTTTAGTTTTGAGCTAATATAATCCTCATAGCTACCATGCCAGTCCAGGTGGTCCTCACTTATATTTATAATGGCTCCTAGGAAGGGGTTAAACTCTTCTACTGAGGCCAATTGAAAGCTTGAGCTTTCAAGGACAAAATAATCGTCAGGATTTTCATACATCTTCCATAAAAGTCCAATTCCAATATTTCCCACCAAGTGGTTCTTAATACCTGCCTGGCTTAAAATATGGGCAACTAGAGAAGTCGTTGTAGTCTTACCGTTGGTTCCAGTTATGGCAATCATCCTAGAGCCTCCCCAGATCCTATAGGCTAACTCTAAATCAGATACTACCTCTAGCCCTTGATCTCTAGCTAGTTTTACTAGAGAATTATCCCTTCTAATACCTGGGCTCTTTAACATATAGTCCAGGTTCTTCCAGTCTATGGCCTCAACTTCTTCCACATAGCTATAGTCAAAGCCCTCCAAGTCTTTAAATACCTTTTCCAGGTCCTTCTTATCCTTGCTGTCATAAACATAGACTTGGGTCCCCATCTTTGATAGGGCCTTAATACTGGATATACCTGTAATTCCCAGGCCATAAATTAATATTTTTTTATCTTTTATTTCCATAACTACCTAGCCTAATAAATATACTGTTAGGGCAGTTAAAACAATACTAACTACCATAAATGATGCGACAATCTTACTTTCCTTATAGCCTTTCAACTCATAGTGGTGGTGGATAGGAGACATTAAAAATACTCTCTTACCAGTCTTTTGAAAGCTTATTACCTGGATGATAACAGATAGGGCCTCTACAAAGTAAATCCCCCCTATGATTATTAGGAAAACTGACTTATTCATTAGTAAAAGCATGCTGGACACTGCTCCACCTATGGCCATAGAACCTGTATCTCCCATAAAAATACTGGCTGGGTTAGAATTGTAAATTAAATAGCCTAGTAAAACACCTGCAAAGATTACTGCCATATTGGCAAGTCCTGGCATGTCAGTCTTATTTATAAGGTAAAGGCCAAAAAATACTGGTATGGATACTGAAGTTAATAGTCCATCCAAGCCGTCTGTTAGGTTAACTGCATTAACCGTTCCAACCATGATAAACATCAGGATAGGAAGGGCTAGAAAACCTAAGTATAGTGGCTTTTTAATAAAAGGAAGGGCCTGGTAGCTTATATCTATCTTGCCAACCTTTTGTACCACCAAGATAAGAACTAGGGATAGGATAAACTGAAGGGCTAACTTTTGTTTAGGAGTTAAACCTAGATTGTGGCCTGCAGCCACCTTTTCATAGTCATCAGTAAAACCTATAAGTCCAAAACCTAGGGTAGCTGCCATGACAATCATGGAATTGAAGCTAAAGCCTTCAAAAATAGCTATTAGGATTAGGGCTGCTAAGCTAAAGGCTAGACCTCCCATGGTAGGAGTCCCCTCCTTGGCATAGTGTTCCTTATTTCCCTCTTCCCTAATTGGTTGGCCAATTTTTTTCTTCTTTAAAATGGGAATTAATCTTCCCGTAAATACTGTTGATACTAATATTGCTATTATTAGCTTAAATACTATATTCATAACTTCCTCCTAGTCGGTTATCAAGGTGATCTTTTCCTTACTGTCCAGTATGCCATTAGCCTTTGGTAGCTGGTCTACTACCTTCTTGCCCTCACCCTTAACCTGGTATAAAATGTAATTTTCTTCAAGTAGGTTCTTGGCATCCTTTAACTTCATATCTATCAAGTTGGGAGCCTTAACCTTAAATTTATTTTCCTGGCTTATTTTTATAAGGCTATTTTTTTCTATATAGCCATTGTTTTCTGGAAACTGCTTGTCAATAATATGATACTTGCCTAATTCGCCTTGAATCTCTACTTCCAATTCCTTGCCTTCTAGAACTTTTTCAATTTCTTCTATGGTTAAGGAAGTTAATTTTGGAACCTTTATCAGGTTTTTAATAGTAGTATCATCTAGCTTGTTTTCATTTTCATAATAGGCTATATCCTTCATAATATTGTAGGCAACAGGTCCTGCTGTATTTATTCCTTCATTTTCCACTAGCGGTTCATTGAAGACAACAAGTACAGTATATCTAGGTTTTTCTATAGGATAGGTCATAAAGATTGAAGCCACTGTAGGAGTAAGCTTGTTCTCCTTAGACTTATAAGGGTTCTCTTCCTTAACCTTAATGGTAGTTCCCGTCTTTATTCCCATCTTCAAGCTTTCATCCTGGTCTACAAACATGGATACTCCATTAAAGGAGTTGCCGTAAAAGTCCCTCATGGTCTTGGAGGTCTCTTCAGTTATTATTCTGGTTAACTCCTCCTTGTCCCTTTGAAAGACTATATTATTTTCGTCGTCTATGACCTTGTCTACAAGCATAGGCTTATAGTAGATCCCCCCATTTACAGTCGCATTTAAGGCTGACAGTAGCTGGATGGGAGTAGTACTTACTGAATGGCCATAGCCCATAGGTGCAAAGTCCACATCCTGAATGGCGGAACTCTTAGGAAATATTCCCTTTACCTCATTGGGTAAATCCACTCCAGTCAACTCTCCAAACTTATAGCTTTTACCATAATCATAAAAATTCTCCTTGCCCACATCCTTGATAATATCAACATAGGCTGGGTTACAAGAATTTGCAAAGGCCTCCTTCATGGTCTGTTCTCCATGAGGGTCATGACTTCTCCAACACCTGATAAAAACTCCTGGTGCTATTTCATACTTACCATCACAATTATAGGTCTTGTTCAAGGTCTCCTTCTTGGTCTCCAAGGCCATGGAAGATACTATGGACTTAAAGACTGATCCTGGCTCATAAAAGTGTGACACTAAAGGATTGTTCCAATTGGACACAATATAGTTGGTTTTTCCCTCATCTGTATACTTTTCATAAACCTTGTCATCCAAGACAAACTTAGGCTTTCTTGGATCATTAGGGTCAAAGGAAGGAAAACTATCCATGGCTAGGATTTTTCCTGTATTAGGGTCCATAACTATGGCCTCAGCCACCATGGCCTTTTGTTCTTTAAATCCTGCCAGTAGATGTTTATGGACAATATTTTGGATTTCCTCATCTATGGTAGTCACTATATTATTAGCTTTTTTTATTTTTATTTCATTTTCGTTTTTAAAAGGTATATTGGTTCCCCCTATAGCCTTATAAAACTCTTGATAGCCCTTTTCTCCACTTAAAAGATCATTGTAGTAGTTTTCCAGGCCATACATGCCCTTATCATCTTCTACAAAGCCTAGACTTTGGGAGAAGCTCTCCTTATTAGGATAGTATCTTTCAGTGTTTTTTATATATTGAATATAGCCTATATTTAGCTTGTCCAATTCCTTTTTTTGCTCGTCACTTACCCTGTTGGCTATGGTGGTTTCCACCCCATTTTCCAACTTGTTTCTTAAAAAGTCCTTGTCTATATTCAAAATTCCTGAAATTTTCTCAATGTCTTCTTCCTTGTAGACAGGCAGGGCTGCCTTTAGGTTTATTTCTTCTTTTTCCTTAGAATCCAACTTGCTGTAGGACTCCTTATTATTTTGAATTTTCTTAACTCTTATTGCTTCATCTTCAGAAACTGCCCTATATAAATAACAGGTATTGACTGTGACATTAATCGCTAGGGGTTTACCCTTTGAGTCGTATATTGCACCCCTATCAGGAGATATAATATTTTGCCCTCTCGAGATATTTTCTCCCTTACGCTTATAGTCATTTAAGTCGAATACCTGTAAATATAAAAGTCTTATTACATATATTAAAGCAATGGCAAGAATTAAGTAAATAGAAATAATAAATCTCTTGTTCAATGATTTCTTATTACTCTTTTTCATCCTTAACTCCACTAATTAAAAAATTTACTTATAAGATTCATAATAGAGTCCTTGTTCTTATCCTTGTTTACACTGTCCTTAACCATTAGGTTACTACTATCTGAATCTTCCTTTAGTTTTACTATATGATCATTGGTAGGATAAATCATATGTAGCTTTTCTTTTGCCAAGTTTTCTATCCTTGATTTATTCAAATATGGTTCTAATTTAAATTCCAATGAGTTCTTCTCTTGGGCCAAGTCCTTGTTAGCCGCCTCAAGTATGATTAAATCACTATTTATTTTCACCATATCAGTATAACCCACAACCAATAGTATTATCAATACAGCTGAAAAAATAATGCTGGATGATAAAAATATAAATCTTTTTTTTGCTTGTTTCTCTTTATGTTTTTTTATTTTTTCTTTTCTTACAATCTCTCTTCTTTCCCTTATTACCAGCTCTTCCTTCTTGTCGGAAAAACTGCTAATATTGTCCTTCTCTACATAAGAATTTCTCTCATAATCCCTTAAGGCTTCCATCTTAACTCCTTACAATTTTAAGCCTATTCTTAACTTGGCTGGCTTAGCTCTATTATTAACTTCCAGTTCTTCTTCAGTAGCCGTTATCGGCTTTCTATTAATAATTTTTATCTCCCTGACCTTGTTGCAAACGCATACCGGAAAGTCCGGTGGACATACACAACCCTTGGCCAGCTCCTTATACTTGTTTTTCACAATCCTATCTTCCAATGAATGGAAGGTAATAATGGCCAATCTACCATTTCTATTTAACCTGCTAACAGCCAGGTCTATCGTATTTTGAAGGACATCTAGTTCTTTATTTACCTCTATTCTCAAGGCTTGGAAGGTCTTCTTCCCTGGGTGTTTATTTAGTCTAGCCTTTTTAGGGATGGCATTTTTAAGGATTTCCACCAATTCAAAGGTGGTTTCTATTTCTTTTTCCCCTCTAGCCTCCACTATAAATTCAGCTATTCTCTTGCCCCACTTTTCTTCTCCATAATTCCACAGGATATATTCTAAATCCTCTTGGGAATAATGGTTAACTATGTATTGGGCAGTCAATTCAGAGTCCTGGTCCATCCTCATGTCCAAGGGAGCGTCAAATCTATAGGAAAATCCTCTTGACTCCTCGTCCAATTGGTGGCTAGATACTCCTATGTCCATTAAGATTCCATCTACCTTGTCTATGTCTAGGGAATCTAGGATGGCATCCAAGTGAGAGTAATTACTTTTTACAAAAGTAACCTGATCTCCAAATTCTTTCAAGTTTTCTTGGGCTTCTTTTAAAGCCTCTTCATCCTGATCGATGGCGATCAATCTTCCACTACTATTTAATTTTTTTAAGATTTCCTTGGAATGACCTCCACCACCGACAGTACAGTCCACATAAATTCCATCGGCCTTAATATTTAATCCATCTATAGTCTCTTCCAATAGTACTGGTCTATGATAACAATCCATCTTCTCACCTACTTATATATCTAATTCTTCAAATTCATCCATTATCTCATCATAGTTCATTTCTTCTCTAGAAATATACAGGTCCCATCTTTCCTTGTCCCATATTTCTATCCTAGTGGATACGCCAATAATGACAACTTCCTTGTCTATACCAGCATAGGTCCTCAGGTTTTGTGGTATTAAAATCCTTCCCTGCTTATCAAAGCTAAGTTCTCTGGCTGGGGCGTAGAACATTCTAGAAAACTCCCTGGCTTTCTTAGAAGTAAGTCTTAAATTACGCATTTTTAAGTCTAGATTCGACCATTCTTTTTCATCGTAGATGAAAAGACAGGAGTCCATTCCCTTGGTTATGTAAAATTTTTCTCCCAGCTCTTCTCTAAAATTGGCAGGCATGATAACCCTTCCCTTAGAGTCTGTAGAGTGGTTATATTCTCCAATATACATAATTTTTCTCCACTTTAAACCACTTTCCCCCACTAATTACCACTTAGTTATATATTACATTACTTTGTATAGGTTTTCAAGATGTATAATAAAAAAACCACCCAATAAAATTGAGTGGTTTACCGGTCTTTAACTAGTTTTCTTTCTTTTTTGACATTATTGTCAATCCAATTATACCAATTATTATACCAAGAAGACTTATAAGTTGGGCCTGTCTTAGGCCTCCTATCATAAGGCTGTCTGTTCTAAGGCCTTCAACTCCAAACCTTAGTATTCCATATAGGATAAGGTAGAGCATGGTAGTTTGACCATCCTTCTTCTGCTTGTTTCTCAAGTAGTAAAGAAGGAAGATAAAAATAAGAAAATCTCCTATGGACTCATATAAAAAGGTTGGATGGACCTTTTGCCCATCGATTATTAGGGCCCAAGGTAGGTCTGTTGGTCCTCCATAGGCTTCATTGTTAATAAAGTTTCCCCATCTTCCTATGGCTTGAGCCAGGGAAAGAAATGGCATAATAACATCTGATAGCTTAAAGAAATCAACCTTTCTTCTCTTTACAAAGATTAGACCTGCTATAACTCCAAAGATAATTCCTCCGTGGATGGCAAGTCCTCCCGTTCTCGGGTTTATCATCTTAAGAAAATCCCCCCTAAACTGATCCCATTCAAAAACCACATAGTAGAGCCTTGCTCCTATAATGGAGAAGGGCAAAAGATAAAAGGCCAGATCATAGATCAAGTCTCCATCCATATTTCTTCTTTCCAATTCCTTAGAGGAAAGATTAACTGCTAAAATCATGCCTGTTACTATAAGTATGGCATACCAATAAACCTCTAGACCAAATAACTTAAAGGCTACTGGGCTTCCTGTATACTGCATTCAATGCACCCCTTTCTCTTAGACCTTAGGAATTTTTCATTGGCAACTATTAGGCCCATAACTAGGACCAGGCTTAAGATAGCCTTGATAAAAATAGTTTTAGCCATGGATATGAAAAACCCTATAGGTAACATATTTATCATCATATCTGTTCTAGGATCCAACAACCAAAGGTCATTGTCAAAGAACAGCTCGTGAAACTTAATAAAATACTGGTCAAAATTAAGGGCTAAAAACACCCCTATGGCCAGGTAAACTACAAGTAAAAAGACCATAAGCTTAAAGGATGAATACAAAAGATCATTTAAGAAGTACCTGTAATTGGCCAGGATAAGAACTATAAATATTATGGTTAAACCAATATTTCTAACCCTTCTAGCCAGTTCAAAAAGATCAAATACATCCTCCATATGGGCTATCTCCCTAGAGTTAAAATGTTTTTCTAGATAATTATTTTCCCCATATTTCAAATAGGATACCAGGTCCTCACTTATTAAGTCCAACTCTTCTTGACTCTTACCTATCTCTTCATTTATCTTGTGTTCTACTTGAAAGTTCTTGTAAAAGCTCTGGTCAGTAGAAGTTATCTCCAAGGAAAACAAGAGTAGGACTAATGGAATTAGCAGTGATAATAAGAACATGGATAAAATATATAAAAATTTATCCATGCCTTTTCTAGTTTTCATTTACTTATATATCCCAATTGTGGTAAACATCTTGTACATCGTCATTGTCTTCAAGAATATCAATCATCTTTTCCATTAGTTTTACATTGTCTTCTGATTGAATTGCTTGATAGTTATTAGGAATGTACATTAAATCTGCCTCTTCAAACCTATAGGTTTTTTCTGCAAGAGAGTTTCTTACCTTGTCAAAGTTTTCAACTGAAGTATAGATTTCAAAGAAATCCTCTTCTGCTTGGAAGTCATCTGCTCCCACTTCAAGAGAATCCATCATAACTTGATCTTCATCCAAGCCTTCCTTGTCTATGATTAGTACTCCCTTTCTTTCAAACATAAATAAAACAGAACCTGATGTTCCTAGGTTTCCACCATACTTGTCAAAAGCGTGTCTTATATCTGCTGCAGTCCTATTTCTATTATCTGTTAGGCAGTGAACAATTACAGCTATTCCTTCAGGACCATAGCCTTCATATGTAATTTCTTCAAAGGCAGCTCCGCCTACTTCTCCAGTACCCTTTTTAATAGCCCTATTTATGTTGTCATTGGGCATGTTGGCAGCCTTGGCTTTTTCAACAGCTGCATTTAGAGCTGCATTGTATTCTATATCTCCGCCACCTTCTCTAGCGGCAACCATTAGGGCCCTACCTAACTTGGTAAAGACCTTAGCCTTCTTAGCATCTTCCTTACCCTTCTTGTTTTTTATCGTACTCCATTTATTATGTCCAGCCATAACTAACCTCCTATTATCTTTCCGTCTTTCTCTTCTAACAGCACTTGTTCTAAAACTTCTATTATTCCTTGTCCACTTGTATTTTCTGTCATGGTTTCTATAAAATAATCTCTTTTTTCAATGTGTATATAAAAATATATCTTTACCCTATCTGTATAGGACCTATCCAATTCAAAAAAGCCCTCATTGGCTATAAGATTATCTATCTTACCCAACATGGTATAGTCAATTTCTAGAGACATCTTAAAGAAGTTTTTCTTCCATATTATAGTACCTGCCTCTATGGCTTCTACTGCAGCGGCAGTATAGGCCCTGATAAGACCTGAGGCTCCCAGCTTGATTCCACCAAAGTATCTGGTCACAACTATGGCCACATTGGTCAAGTCCTCCTTCTTGATAACTTCAAGAATGGGAATACCTGCAGTCCCCTGGGGTTCTCCATCATCACTATATCTTTGGATGTTTCTAGTTACCCCATTGGCATAGGCATAGCAATTATGGGTGGCCTGCCTGTGGAGCTTGTTAATTTCCTCCACAAATGCTATGGCCTCCTCTTCACTTTCACACTTTTTTGCATAGCCTATAAATCTTGACTTTTTTATTTCAATTTCTTTTTCTGAATAGCCCAGAAGGGTTTTATACTTATTCTTATCTATCATTTCTCCACCAAAAATTCCTCATACTTATATAAATCATCCTTATTTATATAAGCTCTTACTTGTATACCATCGTTCAAATATTCTTTTTCCAAGTCTTCAAAATTTTCCATGTTTTTTTCAAAGTATCCTATATCCCCATACTTTACCATTATATTATAGTAATCATAATTTGAAAATATTAGGCCTTGAATTTTTTCAGCCAGTCTTATTATATCACTTTTTTCCAGGGCTGAAATCCTGATTACTTCCTTGTCCTTGTCATTAAAGAAAATATCTATGCCCTTATCCACCTTATTAAAGCAGTAAAGAACCTTCTTTTGATCTATTTCTAGATCCTTTAAAACATCCATAGTAGCCTTTAATTGAAGACTATAGTCTATATTACTTGAGTCTATTACTATAACTACCAAGTCTGATATTTCAATTTCTTCCAAGGTACTCTTAAATGATTCAATAAGCTTGGTCGGTAAATCACTTACAAAGCCTACTGTATCTGATACAATTATTTCCTTCTTATTAGGCAAAATAAGGTTTCTGGCACTTGTATCCAGGGTTGCAAAAAGCATATCATCTGAATAAACTGCCTTTTCCTTCATACCATACTCTTCCAAGAGTTGATTTAAGATAGTTGATTTTCCAGCATTGGAATAACCTATCAAGGAAACTATAGGAAGCTGTGAGTTAAGCCTTCTCTTAGACTTAATAGCCCTCTTCTTCTTTTCATTTTCCAACTTGTCCTTGATAGATTTAATTTCATCCTGGATAGACCTTCTATCTATTTCCAGCTTTTGTTCCCCTGGTCCTCTGGTACCAATACCAGCTCCTTCTCTGGACAGATAGTTTCTATAGCCTACCAGTCTTGGCAGCCTATATTCTAATTGGGCCAACTTAACTTGAAGCTTGGCTTCTCTAGTCCTGGCCCTTTGGGCAAAGATATCAAGAATTAAACCTGTCCTGTCT
This sequence comes from Peptoniphilaceae bacterium, assembly GCA_030152565.1. GTDB lineage: Bacteria > Bacillota > Clostridia > Tissierellales > Peptoniphilaceae > CALAZW01. The sequence continues at coordinate 70,442 of JASLJE010000004.1, read as the reverse complement.
ACTATTTTCTTATCCACTATATCTTCCAGGTTCTTCATTTGGGAACCTGTTAATTCATTGTTAAAAACAACTGTGTCAACCTCTAGGGACTCAGCCAACTCCTTAATCTCTTCAGCCTTGCCCTTGCCCACATAATGGGCGGCATTTACCTTATTGGCATTTTGTACAACCCTAGCCTCTACCAAGCCTCCACTGGACCTAACCAGTTCTTCCAACTCATCTAGCTTGTCTTCTACCACTTGGTCTGACTCATTTCTATTTAAATGAACTATTATTACCTTCTCTTTATTTTCAGTCATATTCTCACCAACTTTCCTTTGACTACTTCTATTATAGCAAAATTCATTGATATTGATAACAATTCCATTCTATACTATAATAATTGAGTTATTATGTGAATGTGACCAAAATGGGTAAATATAAATAAGTATCTTACATAAAAGTCACATATAGTTAATATAAATTTTGTATGTTATAATAATTTTAATTAACCTATTACATTTAGGAGGAAAAAATGTTAAAGAAAACTTTTAAGAGAATTCTTCAGTTTGTCGCTATAATATTGTTAGCTTTTTTCATTATTGCGACTATAGTCGTCGGTATGCTCGGAGGATCCTTTATTAAAATTATGGAAAAGGCTCCAGAGATAAACCCGGAATCCATGCTATTAGAGTTAAATGAAAACTCTAAGATTGTCGATATGAATGACAATCTTATAGAAGATATAGCATCTGAGGAATACAGAGAGATTGTAAAATATGATGATATACCCAAACACTTAGTAGATGCTTTTGTCAGCGTTGAAGACGAAAGATTTTGGACCCACAACGGTATTGACCTAAGGGGGATTGTAAAATCAGCCCTGGACAATATTGCAGCAGGAGATATAGTAAGAGGAGCTTCAACCATTGACCAACAGCTAGTTAGGAATATGTACTTAAGCTCAGATGTTCAATGGGAAAGAAAGATTATGGAAATGTACTTGGCCCTAGAAGTAGATGCCAAGCTATCCAAGGAAGATATAATTGAAGCCTATATGAATAGGGTCTACCTGGGCCAACACGCCTATGGGGTTGAGGCAGGCAGCCAAACCTACTTCTCTAAATCAGTTAAGGATTTAACTGTAGCTGAAGCAGCCTCCCTGGCCAGCATAGTAAAGGGACCTTCTATTTACTCCCTATTTTCTACCTATGCACCAACTGATGTTCCTGATGGAGCTAAGGTTATAGGTGAATATGCCATAGCCGGTGAAAACTTTAAGGCTGTTATCAACGACCTTCCCTTCGAAAGAAAGAATGTGGTTTTAGCCAAGATGCACGAACTTGGAAAACTATCTGATGAAGAATATGAGAAGGCAAAAAATGAAGATGTGGCTTCCAAGGTAAAACCAGGAAGTAAAAAGCAAATGGAATACTCTAGTAACATAAGTGATTTAATTAAAAAACAAACTGTTACAAAACTAATGGAAATCAAAAACCTTACCAGAGATCAAGCCTTAAACATGCTTTACAATGGAGGTTTAACTATAAAGACTACCATCGATTGGGACATGCAAAAAGATTTGGAAGATGTCTATGATAACTTCTCAAACATTTTTGCAGACAAGAACTATGGCAATCCCCTACTACTTAACTGGCAGGTGGATGGCTATGGCAATATAATAGATGACAATGGGTCAGCTATATATTACAAGAAACAAAACCTAATAGATGAGGACTATAATGTCTATGTTCCTGAAGGCTACTATAGCTTTGATGAGAACAACAACTTGACCATAAGCTCCCAAAGGCTTAAGGCCTATAGTGACTATATAGACATTAGTAACTACTATTCTATAAATGAAGAAAATAACCTGGTTACCTATAGAACCGGAAACATTGTAGTAAAGGCAGACCTTCTAAAGAATAATAAGGATGGTTCCTTTACCATTAAAAGTGAATTTTTCAATAATCTAAAAGACTTTTATACAATTGTTGATGGTGATTTAGTAATCAGCAACAAGTACTACAGCATAGAAAAATATGGAACTGTTCAACCTCAGTCTTCAACTGTTATTATCGACCATAATAGCGGTGATATTAAGGCCATGGTTGGAGCCAGAGGCCATAGCAAGGACGACACTATTAATAGGGCCCTTAATTTCCACAGGCAACCTGGTTCTTCAATTAAACCACTTGCCGTATATACGCCGGCCCTAGACAATAACTATACTCTAGCATCATCCCTAGACGACATACCATTTTACGATGGTTCAGGCAAGCAATGGCCTAAGAACGTCTATGAAGGATTTAAGGGAATATCAACCTTAAAACAGGCCCTAGTAGAATCTAGAAATACTACAGCTGTTTCAGTTCTAGCCGACATAGGAATTGATACTTCCATGACCTACCTAGAAAGATTTGGTTTAATAAATCCTAAGGATCCTAGTAATGATTCTATAGTTACTAGCAAGGATGATCCTAGCAGTAACGATGAAAACCTATCCTTGGCCCTAGGTGCCTTGACCAAAGGAACTACTACCCTAGATATGGCTTCTGCCTATGCAGGACTTGCCAACAAGGGAGAAAGAATTGAGTCCTTGGTTATAAAGACCATCAAGAGCAATAAGGAAGGACTTATATATGATGACAATAAGAATAAGACCAGGGTTGTTTCACCAGAAGTGGCCTATCTTATGACCCAGGCCCTTGTAGCTACTGTTGATGATAATTTCACCAGTCCAGCCAAGAACCCTTATGATATACAAACAGCTGGTAAGACAGGTACTACAGACAATGCTATGGACTTTTGGTTCGCTGGCTACACTCCTTACTATACAGCAGCTTCCTGGATAGGAGTTGACAATGGTAATATTAGATTAAGTGGATACTCAGACCAGGTTGCCAGACTATTTGGTGCCTATAGCAAGGTGATTCACGAAGGCCTAGAAGCTAAGGACTTTGAAAAACCTAAGGGTATAGTAACCAAGGAAGTTTGTGCTATTTCAGGCCAAATTCCAACTGACCTATGTAGGCTAGATCCTAGAGGGTCTCAAGTCATAGTAGAAGAGTTTGACGAAAAAAATGTACCTAGCAAGGAATGTGAAATGCACGTAAGTGTTACCCTAGATAGAAGAAACTATCTACTTGCTAAACAAGGAACTCCTAGTAGCCTTTTAGTTAATGCAGTTAGGGTTCAAAGGTTAAAACCTTATATACCTTCAGCCAACAATAATATTGTTCCAGCTGACTGGAGATATGAAGTGCCAAGTATGTATTCAAACCTACCTACCCACCTAGGTCCTGAAACCATTAAAAATAGTGATGGATCTACAACTGTTAGACAGTACCTATCAGATGGAACTAAGATAGAAACTACCAGGTATGCTGATGGAACCATCATTACCAAGGTTACCAGTCCTAATGGCAAGGTATCTACAACTGTCAAGGAACCGGAAAAACAACCTGAAGTAGAAAGTCCTGAAGAAAACACTGGAAGTGAAAATGGTGAAACCAATAATTCCAATGAAAACACAGGAACTGAAAATACAGGCGAAGATGACAAGACTGAAAACAATGAATAAAACTTATGACAATGAAGCTTCGGCTTCATTGTTTTGTATAAAGGAGTAAATATGAATAATAAAATACTGTTAGTTGAAGATGAAGCTGGCATAGCCAATATGGAAAAAAACTATTTGGAAAAAGCTAATTTTCAAGTAGATATTGCCCTAGATGGACAAAAGGCCATAGACCTTTTTGATGAAAATGAATATGACCTAGTTATTCTTGATTTGATGCTTCCAAAGGTATCTGGAGAAGATATTCTTAAATACATAAGACAACAATCCTCCCTACCTGTTATTCTAGTTACGGCCAAGGTTCAAGAAAAAGACATTATAAAGGGCTTTAGAAGTGGAGCTGATGACTATATTAAAAAACCTTTTTCCGGCTTAGAACTGGTAGAAAGAGCCAAGGCAGTCCTTAGAAGATCCAATGAAAATAGGCTGGTAAAGACAGATATTTTAGAGACTACAGACGGCCTAATAAAGGTCGATTTTTCCAACAATAGGGTCCTAAAAAATGATGAGGAAATAGCTGTTACTAAAAATGAACTCTTAATTTTAAAAACACTTTTCTCCAATCCTAATAAGACCTTTACCAGGGATGAGATAATCGATTTGGCCTTTGGTATGGACTATGATGCCTATGATAGGGCCATCGATACCCACATAAAAAATATTAGGCAAAAAATTGAAGAGGATCCTAAAAAGCCCCAGTATATTAAGACTGTCTATGGCATAGGATATAAGGCTGGTGGCCTAAATGAAATTAAAGACTAAGATATTTAATACCCTGGTTATAAACATTTGTATAACCCTTATCCTAAGCTCTCTTTTTATAAACATACTTTTTAAGACGACCCTAAACTCCTTTGTCGAGAGCCAGAGGGAAACAGAATTCAATAAGATAGCTGAAGACATTTCAACTATTACCTACCTGCAAAATGGACCTATAAGTTCTTCAACCCTTAAGCTCTATGCTAAAAATGAGTCAATTAATATAAATATTTATGACAATAAGAACAAGCTACAGGCAGAGTTTTACGGAATTAAGGAGCCAGAATATAAGAATAGTAACTATATAACTAAAAAATTCTCCCTGGTCAATAAGACAGGCCAAAACTATGGCTATATAGAAATAGGCTATATGGAAGACACCTATCTCTACAATAAGAGTATAAGTCTCTTTTATAATAAAACTATCAAGTACTATGGTTTCGCCCTGGTTATCTCCCTACTATTTGGCTTTATCATAAGTCTTTTATTCTCTAAAAAGATTACAGACCCTATCATGGAAATTAATAAGGCCACCAAGCGAATCCGGTCTGGTGAATATGATGGAAAAATCAAGGAATACAATATTTATGAAATTGAAGAGTTGAGCAATAACCTAACCTATTTGGCCAACACCCTAAAGCTTCAAGAGGAGTTAAGGTCCAACTATGCAGAGGACATAGCCCATGAGCTAAGAACTCCCCTTACCAACCTCCAGCTCCACCTGGAAGGGATTAAGGACCAGGTTATAGAGCTAGATGAGGATATAGTCCTACTTTTAATCAATGAGGTTAAGAGGCTTAATAGTATGGTAGACGGCCTACAAAATACCTTTAATGACTCTAGCAAGATGCTAGAATTAAATATTGAAAAGTTTAATCTGGCTGAAGAAATCCTATCTGTATCCAACTCCTTTAGGCCAGCCATGGATGATAAGAACATCCATCTCCACCTGGACTTGGACAATGATTTAGAACTGGTTACTGACAAGGACAAGCTCCACCATGTCCTTAACAATCTTATTAGCAATGCTATCAAGGCTATAGATGAAAACGGCAATGTGACCATTATAAGTAAGGACTACCACAATAGGATTGTCCTTACCATCCAGGATGATGGAGTGGGTATACCAGCCAAGGACCTACCCCATATATTTGATAGGTTCTACCGGGTGGACTCGGCTAGAAACTCCAATGCTGGAGGCCATGGACTGGGCCTTGCCATAACAAAGACCTATACTGACCTTATGGAGGCTAATATTACAGTCCACTCCATGCCACAAAAGGGGACAGAGTTTACCATTACCTTTAGAAAAAATTAAGCTAGAAGGAAGATCTTTAGGGTCTTCCTTTTTCTATATAAAAAAAGAACTAGGCAAGCCTAGTTCATATCCATATCAATACTTTTTTTCTCTTTTCTAAGTAGAAAGCCCATAATAAGTCCTTTTAAAATACTGGTAAAGGACATGGCCATCCAAACTCCATAAAACTCAAATTTGGTCATAAATATTAGGGCGAAAGGAATCCTCATAATATTTAAAACCATGGATATTAGGGCTGGGGTCTTAGTATTAGATAGACCATTAAAGATTCCCGCTGCTCCAATTTCTATGGCCATGAAAAACTGGCTCATGCCCAGTATTAAAAGATAGTAGCTTCCCATCTTTATAGCTTCTGGATCCTTGGGTAAAAATATATAGAAAAGACTATTCCTAAAGCCTATTAGGATAAAGGTTGAAACCAGTCCTATTAGGGCAACTGATGCCATGGACTTTCTAATAACCTCTCTTAATCTCTCCATATTTCTAGCCCCAAAGTTTTGGCCTACAAAGGCCGTAATACCTACTGCAAAACCTTCTGTTGTCATCCAGGTCAAGGATTCAATCATAGAACCCACTGAATAGACAGCTATAGGTTTAGCTCCATACTGGCTCATAAACCTGCTTAAAATCATGGTTATAGATGCATGCATGGCACTTTGCATGCCTGTAGGTAGACCAATCTTAAAGATTTGTCCAAAGGTTTCCTTGTCCAAACTTCCTTCCTGGCGGGACTGATAGATCATTCCCCTTCTTTTCACATTGTCTATGATAAAGAGGATAAATACTATCAATTGGGCGGTTACAGTTGCAATAGCAGCCCCCTTTACCCCCATAGGCTTTATAGGACCTAGGCCAAATATTAAAAGTGGGTCCAAAATTATATTGGCTACCAGGCCTACAACATTTATTAAAAAGGGACTAAAACTATCCCCCATACTATTATAAGTAGATGAAAATACTGGATTGAAGAATGTCATAAAAAATCCCAATGCAATGTATCTTAAATATTGGATGGCCATTTCATTTACACTTTCATCCAATCTATAAAAACCTATAAATTGTCTGGCAAATAACTGGATAATAGCAAAGTAAAGTAAAACTATTATCAGGGTCAATAGAAAACCATTTTTTATTACATCCTTAACCTTCTTGTGATTGCCCTCACCATAGTATTGGGAGGTTAGAACAGATATACCTATTCTTGGTATTAGGACCAAGGACATGGCTATCCACATAAAAAAACCAGCTGTTCCAGTAGCTGCTACTGCTTCTGTACCTACCTTGCCCACCCAGATTAAGTCTGTCATATTGTAGGCCATTTGCACAAATGAAGTGGCCATTAGTGGGGCTGATAGGATAAATAATTTCTTTAATATATTTCCCTCTAGTAAATTAACTTCTTTCTTCATACACTGTCTCCATATAGTCTCTATATTCCTTTAGCATGAAAAATATTTGATCTATATCAGTGGTCTTATTAATCTTGTCCCTTATCTTATTGGATTCAGGATAGCCCTTTAGATACCAGCCTATATGCTTTCTCATTTCATTTACAGCTATTCTTTCTCCCTTATAGGCTATTAAATACTTATAGTGCCTATCGATAGTGTCTAGTATTTGATAAATACTAGGTTTTTCATAGGATCCTGTCTTAAGATAGTCATCTATTTGCTTGAAAATAAATGGATTTCCCATGGCTCCTCTAGCGACAGCCACTCCATCACACTTGGTCTTTTCTAGCATTTCTACAGCGTCTTCTGGACTAAAGATATCACCATTTCCAACCACTGGTATGGATAATTCTTCCTTTAAAATTTTAATAGCTTCCCAATTTGCCTTGCCAGAATACATCTGTTTTCTAGTCCTACCATGTAGGGTAACTGCGGAAGCTCCATATTTTTCAGCTATTTTTCCAATCTCTAGATAATTTATACTATCCTCATCAAAGCCCAGTCTAAACTTAACTGTTATAGGCTTTTCAGTATTTTCCTTCATGGTATAAATTATTCTCTTAACCAGGTCAGGCTCCTTCATCAGGGCTGATCCTTCTCCATTCTTAACAATCTTTGGCGCTGGACATCCCATATTTAAGTCTATGGTCTTAAAGTCATCCATATGATTTAGATGTTCTTTTATAACCTGGCCTAAAACATCTGGATCTGATCCAAAAATCTGTATTCCCAAATTGTCCTCACCTTCAAAGGTGGACATTATTTCTTCAGTTTTCTTGTCTTTAAATAATAATCCTTTAGCTGAAACCATCTCTGTATATGAGTATCCCAATGGATACTCATTACAGATCTGTCTAAATGCTTTATCGGTTACACTAGCTAAAGGACTTAAAATAATATTTGATTGTAATTCTAAACTATCAATTTTCATTCTTGTCTCTCTTTGTCTTTTCATAAACTAATCTCATACCCTCTAGGGTAATGTTGCTGTCATAGTCTTCAATATACTTTGATCTTTCAGTGATCAATTTAGCATAACCACCTGTTCCCAGAATATGTACCTGGTCCTTGGTCATATCCATCTCTTCCAAGATGTTTTCGATTATGTTATCTACCAGGCCAATAAAGCCGTAAACAATACCTGATTGCATACTCTCTACTGTGGTCTTACCTATAACATTTTCTGGAAGCTTTAATTCAACCTTTGGCAATTTTGATGTTCTACTAAATAGTGCTTCTGAAGAAATACCTACTCCTGGAGCTATGGCTCCCCCCAAGTATTCTCCCTTTTCACTTATGACATCAAAAGTAATAGCCGTTCCTATATCAACTAAAATAGATGGCCCCCCATACTTTTCATATACAGCTACAGAATTTACAATCCTATCAGCTCCAACCTCTCTAGGGTTGTCGTATTTTATGGGCATGCCCGTCTTAGTTCCCTTACCTATTATCATTGGCTCCATATCAAAATATCTTCTGCACATGGAAACTAAAGTGTGTTGTAGGCTGGGTACTACTGACCCTATTACTATGTCATCTATATCCTTAATAGAAATATTGTAATGTCTCAAAATTGAATCTACCTGTAGTCCATACTCATCGGATGTTCTGCCAACCTTAGTTCCCAGTCTCCATCCATGGACCATCTTTTTTCCTTCATAGACTCCCATTACAATATTAGTATTGCCAACATCAATTAACAATATCATTATTTACCTCTTTCTTTTCAACAAAGCATAACAAATTGGTGTTGAAATTAGAGCTGCAACTATCATTTCTGGAACTCCATTAGTAAGTCCTACAAAGGCTATAAACTTACCTGCGCTTTGGCCCGCATCTACCTTACCCATGGATTGTAAAGTTTCAATATATCTTTGGGCATAAATAATATAGATTAAACCTAATACTGAAATAGTATTAAAGATTGATCCAAATGCCGCTGAAAGAGTTATTGATACTTTCTTTACCCCTTCCTTACTCCTAAGAATTTTAAAAACATATCCTACCAAAAGTCCCATGATTACTCTAGGTACAACTGATATTAAAGGATTCATAAACAAGAAAGATGTTGGCATAGGCCTGGTGTAGGATTGTATAAAGGATAACATTCCAAACATAAATCCTAATAAGCCTCCGACTATTGGTCCTTCTACTATAGCTCCTATCAACACTGGTATGTGTACAGTTGTCGCTGCTATAGGCCCTATTTGTATAAATCCTAGGGACGTTTCACTTAAGATGATAATTACTGCTGTTAATAACCCTACTAGAGTTATTGTTCTGGTGTCCAATTTGCTCTTACTTTTCATTGATTTTTCCATTTTTTACCTCCGATCCAGTTCTTTCGATACCGGTCTAATATATTTTAATACTGGTTACCCAGATATTAATCAGTTTTCTAATGCCTTTTCAATAAATTTCATGAATAGGGCATGTGGTCTATTAGGTCTTGACTTGTATTGTGGATGGTAAAGTGTTCCCATATGGAACTTGTTCTTAGTGTATTCCATTACTTCCACATAACCGTCTTCTTCGTTAATAGCTGATAATTTTATATTATTTTTTTCAAAAACTTCCTTGTAATCATTGTTAAATTCATATATGTGTTTGTGTCTTTCAATTATTTCTTCTGCTTGGTAAATTTCATAGGCCATGGTATCTTTTTCTATCTTGATTTTTCCATTGCCCAGTCTTCTATCTGCTGTTGGATTTTTAATTAAGATTGGGTTTTTACAGTTTTCATTAAATTCTTTTGAATCTGCGTCTTCCAATTTTAATAAGTTTTGTCCAGCTTCAAGAGCTAAAATTTGCATTCCTAAACATACCCCCAAGTATGGTATATCTTTTATTCTAGCATATTCACAGGCTAAAAGCTTACCGCCTATACCTGATGAGCCTGAACCAGTTGGAACTACTATACCATCTGCAAAGCTTAATTTTTCATCAAGGTTTTCCTTAGTCAACTCTTCAGAGTCTATAAAGTGAATGTTTACCTTGGTTGATTGGTTGTAGCCTGCATCTAACAAGGCTTGGTTAACTGATAAATATGAGTCTTCTAATTGAACATACTTACCTACCATGGCCAAGTCAAGACTGTGTTCCAAGTTCTTAAATCTATCTACCATGTCTTCCCATTCATGGAAGTCATCTTTTTTAACATCAAGGTTTAAAACCTTAATTATATATTCATCTATTCCTTGTTTCTTTAGGGAAACTGGAACTTCATAAATTAAATCCACATTTTCGGATTGAACTATGGCTTCTTTAGGGATATCACAGAAAAGTGATATCTTTTTCTTGATATCTTCTGTAATGTATTGGTCTGATCTTAGAACAAATACATTTGGCTTAATGCCGTAGCTCATCAATTGTTTATATGAATGTTGAGTTGGCTTTGTCTTTAACTCACTACTTCCTGGCACTGTTGGCACCAAGGTTGTATGCATAAATAATACGTCTTCCTTATTATTTTCTGAGTATATTTGTCTTATAGCTTCAATAAATGGTAGGGATTCAATATCTCCCACTGTTCCACCTATTTCAGTTATTATAACATCGGCATTAGTCTCTTCAGCAACCTTATAAACCTTTGCTTTAATTTCATCTGTCACATGAGGAATTACTTGTACAGTATTTCCTTTGAATTCGCCTCTTTTTTCCTTTTGGAATACAGCATTGTAAATCTTACCACTTGTTATAGATGAATCCTTAGTTAATTCCTCATCTATAAATCTTTCATAGTGGCCCAAATCCAAGTCTGTTTCTCCGCCATCTTTTGTTACAAAAACTTCACCGTGTTGTATTGGATTTAACAGTCCTGGATATACGTTAAGATAAGGATCGAATTTTTGCATAAACACAGAAAATCCTCTGTCCTTCAATAACCTTCCCACACTTGCGGCACTTATTCCCTTGCCTATTCCTGATACAACTCCACCTGTCATAAATATAAACTTTGTCATCCTAAACTCCTACTATTTGTTCAACTTGTATTTTCTTATTAGTTCATTAATTTCATCTACGTCATCTTCCTTTACCTTAACGTAGTTTACTTTTTCTTCATAACCAATTTTTGATTTTAACACAAGTTCGGAATTTTTTAAATCAAAACCCCATTTTTTTAATTCGTCCCACTTAATATATGTTCCTTGGTCGAATATCCCATCTTCTGTGATAAACATTTTTTCATTTGTAGTAATAATAAATAGTACAGCTAATGTCACCATTAGAATACCAACTAAAGTTTGTTTTCCCAAAATATTCATAAACCCAAAACCTATTATTATGGCTGATAGATAATAGGTCCACTTATTTCTCGGTTTAACATATTCCTTTTTGTCTAATTTTATCTTGCTTTTTAAGCTTAGAGATTTAATATACTTAACTAGTAACATAAGAATTAAACCACCGTATAGAATATAAATAAAAGTACCTGGATTCTGGTTCTTTGGTTCTGTAGCTTTTTCAATTAAAAATTTCATAGTTCATCTCCGTTATAATAATTCGCCCTTAGCTTTTTCTATATCTTCATCTGTTATAGTATCATCGTATTTTTGTGCAATAACTAAGAAATCTTCTCTTCTCAAGGTTTCTTTTTCCAATAGCTCTAAAGATAATTCTTCTAAGAATTCCCTGTTATTATTCAATAGGTCTTTGGCTCTTTCATAAGAATCTCCAATTATTCCCCTAACTTCCTCATCTATCTCCAAGGCAACCTTGTCAGAGTAATTGTTGGTTTTACCATAGTCTCTGCCTAAAAAGACATCAGTGTCGTCACTGCCGTACTGGATAGGTCCTAGCCTATCACTCATGCCGTAAACTGTTACCATGGCTCTAGCGATCTTTGAAGCCCTCTCTATGTCATTTGATGCCCCTGTTGATATGTCATCTAGGACAATGGCCTCTGCCGCCCTACCACCTAAAAGGGATACTATTTCATTTAACATTTGGTTCTTGGTCATATAGCTAGTATCATTTTCTGGTATAAAGGCTGTAAAACCACCTGCACTTCCCCTAGGTATGATTGTTATCATATGAACCGGGTCTGTCTCTGGTAAAAAGTGGGTTACAACTGCATGGCCTGCTTCGTGGTAGGCTGTTAATTTTCTTTCTCTTTCAATTATTACCCTACTTCTCTTGGCTGGTCCTGCTATAACCTTAATGGTAGCCTCTTCAATAATCTCTGGTGTGATTTGGCTTTCATTGTGTCTAGCTGTTAAAAGTGCCGCCTCATTGGTTAAGTTTTCCAAATCTGCTGGTGAAAATCCTACTGTGCTCTTGGCTATGTTTTCCAAGTCCACCCTGTCTGAAAGGTTTTTGTTTTTCACGTGAACCTTAAGGATTTCCAATCTTTCTCTTACGTCTGGCATACCTATTTGAACCCTTCTATCAAATCTTCCTGGTCTTAATAGGGCTGGGTCTAAAATGTCAGGTCTATTGGTTGCTGCCATCATGATGATTCCTTCATTAGAATCAAATCCATCCATCTCAACTAAAAGTTGGTTTAGGGTTTGTTCTCTTTCATCATGGCCTCCGCCCAGGCCTGCCCCCCTGCGTCTACCCACTGCATCTATCTCGTCTATAAAGATAATACATGGTGAGTTTTTCTTGGCTTCCTTAAACATATCCCTAACTCTTGAAGCTCCCACACCTACAAACATCTCTACGAAATCAGATCCACTGATGCTGTAGAAAGGAACTCCTGCCTCACCGGCAACCGCCTTAGATATATAGGTCTTACCTGTTCCTGGGGGTCCTACTAGAAGAATACCCTTAGGAATTCTAGCTCCCTGGTCTATATATTTTTTTGGTTCTTTTAAAAACTCTACTACTTCTAAAAGTTCTTCTTTTTCTTCCTTTAGGCCAGCTACCTCATCAAAGGTAACCTTCTTACCCTTCATTTCATGAAGTTGTGCCCTACTCTTACCAAAGTTCATGGCTTGAGAGTTACCCCCCTGGGTCTTTTGCATCAGCATATACCATAGGAAGATAAAGCCGACTAACATTATAAGAGGTGATAAAAGTTGCAGGTAGATAGGCTCTCCAGCCTCTTTTTCCCCGTCATACTTAATTTCCTTGTTTTCAACTTTTTCCTTTAGGTAGTCCTTATAAAAGCTCTCTTGAAATTCCCTTGGAAGTTCTGAAAAGAACTTACTGTCGTCCTTGAAGGTTCCTTCTACAGTCCCCCCAATTGTCTTGATTTCCTTTACCTTGTTTTCCTCTATCTTAGTAACTAATTCAGTTACATCTATTCTTTTTCCCTTGTTAAAGCTATTGCCAAAATATTGGAATATCAGGGTCAAGACTAGGATGGGAATAAGGTATGAAAATATGGTCTTCTTTTTATTTTCCAATCACTTACCTCCTATTCATATATTTCTCTTTTAATAGTTCCTATAAATGGAAGATTCCTATATTTTTCCGCATAGTCTATACCATAGCCTACTACAAATTCATCTGGTATATTAAAGCCTAAATAGTCAACCTTAACATCTACAATCCTTCTTTCTGGTTTGTTTAGTAGGGTGGCTATCCTGATGGAATTAGCCTTTCTAGCCTCCATGGTCTTAACCAGGTAGGATAGGGTGTAGCCTGTATCTATTATGTCTTCGATGATTATTACATTTTTACCTTCTATGTTTTGATCCAAGTCCTTTAACAATCTTACATCTCCTGTAGATGTCGTAGATTGACCGTAGCTGGATACAGACATAAAGTCAAAGGTCACTGGCAATTCAATTTCCCTGGATAGGTCTGTTAGAAAGAAAACTGATCCTTTCAAAATTCCTACCAATACTAAAGGTTCCTTAGCATCCTTATAGTCCTCTGTAATTTGTTTACCCAGTTCAGCTATCTTTTCCCTTATTTCATCACTGCCTAGTAACACTTTTTCAACTTCTCTTAAATTTGTAATATCGTCCTTTTTCATATTTCCTCCACTTTAATTCCTATTCTTTTCTTGAATTTATTAGCCTGGTCTGCACCATAGCCTCCAACCATAGAAATTCTCTGATCTATTTCTATTATGGGCATAAAATCCCTATCGTACTTGTCAACCTTCCTGTCAATCAAAAAGTCCTTAAGTTTAACTTCCCTATCTCTGATTCTTATCCTATCTCCATTTTTTCTTTTCCTAATGAGAATAGAGTCTTCATCATCAAGGTCAAAAACCTTAAAACCATCCAAGTCTTCTGACGGGTCCAGTCTTATTTCTATCCTATAGCCATTAAGCTCTAAAATTTGGTTCTTACAAGCCAAATAGACTGACCTGTCCAATTGATTTTCTCGCTTATCCAAAAGGATAATCAGCCTGTTAAATGACCTATAAACTAGGATATTATTTATTTTTTTTTCCTTGCCGCTTTTTGACTCTCCCAGGTCGATAAACTCCCTGTAATGCTTGTAGGTGAATCCTTCGTTACTACCTGCCAATCTATCGATTTCATTTCTTATTAAATCTATTTTAAATGTTTCATCCAATCCAAGAAAATCCTTCTGGCTGAGAATGGTCTTATCCTTATCCTTCTTAATATAGACCTTGGCAAATTCCTTGGCCTTAAGCTTGTCCATGGCCACTAGCTGGTCTGTGGATATGTCAGATAGTCTTACTAGAGCATCTTTAAAGGCCCTATTGTACTCTCCTTCAATCTTGGGTATAAGATCATTTCTTATCTTGTTTCTAGTATACTCATTTTCAAAATTAGTGTGGTCCTGAACATAGGCTAGGTCCTTGGTTTTGATATAGTCTTCTATTTGATCTCTTGAAACATTTAAGATAGGTCTAATGATTGGTCCATTTTTTATGGGTATTCCCTTTAGTCCATCCAGGCCTGTCCCTCTTATAATTCTCATTAAAACAGTTTCAGCCTGGTCGTCCCGATTGTGGGCTAAGGCTACCTTCCAGCTGTCTGGCTCTTCCTTGGCCCCAATTATTTCATCGAAAAAGGAATATCTTATTTCCCGTCCAGCCTGCTCACTGGACATTTTATTTTCAACTGCATATTCATCCATGTTGATTCTCTTGACATGAAAGGGTAGCTTATACAGCTGGCAGATGGATTCTACAAACTTTTCATCCCTATTGGCATACTTGCCCCTTATCATATGGTTGATATGACAAACTTCCAAATGCAATTTATATTTATCTTTTAAATTATAAATAGTATCCAGCATGACCATTGAGTCCATTCCGCCAGATACAGCTAATAAAATATTGTCATTTTCCTCTATTAATGAATGCTTTTCTATGTCATCCAAAATTATATTATACATAATATTCCCCAATTAGTCATTATCTTTTACATAAACTTTTTCATTTGGTTTAATCATTCCCAAATCTTCCCTGGCTCTTTTTTCAATAAATTCCAGTGAGTTTACATTCTTCATTTCACTTTTCAATGAATTAATTTCCATCTTTAGTTCTTCCTGCTCTGTCTTCATGGTCTCAGCATTTTTCCTAATGGTTTTTAACTTTATCTTTTGGTTGATAAAGGCCACCAATAAGATTACCAGGACCAGGCTTATGCCTACCATAATTTTAGAGTAGGCTGATTTTTGTTTTTTCGCCCTTCTCTTTTTCATTAGATTACCCTATACATATTCTCTGCTTGATTTTTAGGCACGTGCTCATTGACATTTAGAACTTCTACCTTAACCAAGTTTTCTCCAAACTTAACCTCTATAATGTCTCCTAGACCAACTTCATAGCCGGCCTTAACCGTCTTGCCATTGACAGCTACCCTACCCAATTCACAGGCTTCCTTGGCAACTGTTCTTCTCTTAATCAACCTAGAGTTTTTTAAAAATTTATCAATTCTCATACTTCCTCCATTTCTATCTATATAATTATAACATAAGATAATTTATTGGTATAATATTTATGAGGTGAAATCGTTGGAAAATCTAGAAAGAGACTTGAATTTTTGTCATGTGGACATGGACGCCTTTTACGCCAGCCTGGAAATGCAAAGGCATCCCCATTTAAAAAATAAACCTATGGTGGTTGGTGGCAGAAGCAAAAAGGGCATAATAACAACAGCCAATTACAAGGCCAGAGAATATGGCCTTCATTCTGCCATGCCTATTTTTATGGCCAAGAGCCTCTGCCCCCAGGTGGTAGTCATCCCCACTGATATGGACTACTATAGAAAAAAAAGCCGGGAAATCTTTAAGATTCTTGGGAGTTTTTCAGATAATATTGAAAAAGTATCAGTGGACGAGGCCTATATAGATATTTCAAACATCATGGATTCTAGGGAACTTATAGCCATCAATATCCAGGAGGAAGTTTACAGGCAAACTGGGCTTAGTCTTTCAGTTGGTATTTCCTATAATAAGTTTCTAGCAAAACTTGCCTCTGACTGGCACAAGCCTAGAGGTATAAAGATAATTGACCAGACCATGGTCCCAGATATTCTTCTGCCCCTATCCATATCAAAAATCCATGGCATAGGAGACCAGACTGAAAAAAGGTTAAATAAGATAGGCATCTATACTGTAAAGGATCTCTACCAATTGGACAGGGCCTACCTAAGGGAAAACTTCGGCAAGTCTGGAGGAGAAATTTACGACAGGATTAGGGGAATAGACAAGAGGCCTATTGAAGCAGGAGTTGAGAGAAAATCCATTGGGATTGAAAGAACCCTGGATAAGAATATTCAGGATATAGATGAATTATTAAAAATAATTAACTTATTTGCGAAAGATTTGTCAAATGACTTAAAGTCAAAGCGCTTCCTGGCAAAACGCTTTACAGTCAAGCTTAAAAGGGCTGACTTTCAAGTGAAAACCCGGTCCTATACCCTGACCGAATATACTGATAGTCAAGATGTGATAAAAAACTTAGCCAGGTCCCTCCTTTTGGGTATGTATAAAAATGAAGAGATAAGGTTGGTTGGTCTATCGGCCTTTGACCTTCAAGACAATAGTATAAAGCAGGAAAACTTCTTTGAAACCTTGAATTAATATGTAATTTTATTGGTTATTTTTTATCAATATAGTATTATAGAAGTGTAGTTTATACTATAAAAATTTTATAAAGGAGGACAATATGAAACAAAAACTACAAAGATTAGGTAAATCTTTAATGCAACCAGTTGCCGTGTTACCACTTGCTGCCCTACTAATGGGTATAGGGTACATGATCGACCCTCAAGGTTGGGGTGGTGGAAATGCTTTTGCAGCTTTCTTCATCAAATCCGGAGCAGCTATTCTTGATAATTTAGGACTTATATTTGCTGTGGGTGTTGCTTTTGGTTTATCTAAAGACAAAAATGGAGCTTCAGCTCTAGCAGGTTTAGTAGCATTTTTAACCATGACTACCCTACTATCTCAAGGGTCAGTAGCCATGTTAAAGTCTGTAGAACTAGAAGCTTGGAAGGAAGCAGACAAGTTTCAAGCAGCAGCCTTTGATGCTGTAAACAATAAGAATGCCCTATTTGGTATTTTAGCAGGTGTACTTGGATCAGCAGCTTACAATAATTTCTACCAAGTTAAACTTCCTGATGCCCTAGCATTCTTTAGTGGTAGAAGGTTAACTCCTATTGTGGCATCTTTTTATGCCATCATAGCATCAGTTATTTTATTCTTCGTTTGGCCTATAATATATGTAGTACTGGTAAAATTCGGTGACGGCATATCTAAAATGGGTCCACTTGGAGCTGGTATTTATGCCTTCTTCAACAGACTATTAATCCCTACAGGTCTTCACCATGCACTAAACTCAGTGTTCTGGTTTGACTTAGTTGGTATTAACGATATTGGTAAGTTCTGGAACACTCCAGCAGCTGATTTAGCAGGAGTAATTACTGATACCTACTATCCAGGTATGTATCAAGCAGGTTTCTTCCCAATCATGATGTTTGGTCTACCAGGTGCAGCTCTTGCCATGTACAAGACAGCCAAGCCTGAAAAGAAACAATATGCTAAATCCCTACTATTGGCAGGTGCACTTGCATCCTTCCTAACAGGGGTTACAGAACCTTTGGAATTCTCATTTATGTTCTTGGCTCCAGGCCTATACCTAGTGCACGCCCTATTTACAGGTATATCTGTTGCTTTAGTATCAGCCATGAAAATTTCAGCTGGATTTGGATTTAGTGCAGGTCTTATAGACTATGTTCTAAGTTTGAGGATCCCAGCCCACAACAAGACCCTATATTTAATCCCTATTGGCCTAGTATTCTTTGCCCTATACTTCTTCGTATTTAGAGCAATTATACTTAAGAAGGACTTAAAAACTCCAGGCAGGGAAGATGATGTAGATGAACATGAAGGACAAACTTTATCAGCTGACACCAACTTTACTGAAATGGCTAAGATCATTTTAGAAGGTCTAGGCGGCAGTGAAAACATAGATACAACTGATTATTGTATAACCAGATTAAGACTTGAGGTAAAAGACCATGCCCTAGTTGATGAATCTAAAATCAAGGAAGCACAAATTTCCGGTATTGTTAGACCATCTCAAAAATCTGTACAAGTAATTATTGGACCACAAGTTCAAGCAGTCTATGATGAGTTTATCAAATTGATCTAAAGTTTAAGGCACCCTAGGGTGCCTTTTTTATTTCTTTTTATATTTGAAATATTTGTTATAATTAAAGTATGAATGGAGGTAAGTATGGTAAAAAGATATTTAGATGTTAACCTATCTGACCTGGAAAAGATGTCTAAGGAAGATAAGTTAAATAGTATTAAACTATCTGAAGGTAGGACGCTGGCCACCGAAGTTATAGGTGCCTTTCCTGGCATGTTGGGAGATATATCCAATGCTGAGCTAGCTGCTGCCTTTGGATCAGATATTATTTTGTTAAATGTCTACGATGTAGATAAACCCTATTTCTATGGAATAGAAGCTGACAATGTTATAGGTGAAATTAAAAGAAGAACTGGCAGGCTGGTTGGAGTTAATCTAGAACCTGTAGATGACAACCTGGATATGGTTCAAGAGAAAAGACCTATAGCTGAAGGTAGAACTGCCAAGTTGGGAAATGTAAAAAAACTAATTGATGATGGCTGTGATTTTGTAGTTCTTACAGGAAATCCAGCAACAGGAGTAACCAATGAAAAAATTCTTTACTCTATCAAAGAGATAAAAGAAAACTTTGGCGATCAAATAATGATTTTTGCAGGTAAGATGCACTCAGCTGGTGATATAAATGAAATTGGAAAAAAACTTTATAGTAAAGAGCTGGCAGAATCCTTTATAGAGGCTGGAGCTGATGTTTTATTACTTCCAGCACCTGGAACCGTACCTGGCTTTACCATGGAAACTGCCAAGGAAATCATAGATATAGCCCACGATAAGGGGGCCTTAACTATAACCTCTATTGGTACCTCCCAAGAGGGGGCTGATGAAGATACCATAAGAAGGATTGCCCTAATGGCAAAAATGGCAGGTACTGACATCCACCACCTGGGAGATGCAGGTATTTGTCCCGGAGTTTCAACGCCAGAAAACATTATGGCCTACTCCATAGTTATTAAGGGAAAAAGACATACTTATAGAAGAATGGCAAGAACAGTTGAAGGAGGAAAAGATGGGATTATTTAGTAGAAAAATTAAATTACTAGCTCCAATGTCTGGAGAGTTAATTGATGTAACAAAGGTAAAAGATATTACCTTTGCTGAAAAAATGTTAGGTGACGGAGTTGCTATTATTCCTAGCGATGGAAAAATAGTTGCACCTGCAGATGGAAAAATAGTTAATGTTTTCCATACCAAGCACGCCATTGGAATTGAAACTAGTAAGTTAGAATTATTAATCCATATAGGCATGGACACTGTTGAATTAAAGGGTGAAGGCTTTACCCTACACACTAACCAAGGCGATAATGTCAAGGCTGGAGACCTACTATTGGAAGTGGACTTAGACTACTTAAAGGAAAAAGGATTTGAAACCACTACTCCTATAGTTATCACCAATATGGAGATTGTTAAAAACCTTTCCAAAAACACAGGTAATGTGGTAGCTGGCAAGGATGAAATAATGGTTGTTACCAAGTAAAGAAAAAAGACGCAAGTTCTACTTGCGTCTTCTTATTTTTAAATCTTCAAACTTATCTATTACTTCCAGGTCATAGGCCTTTAAAAAGTCCATGGCCTCTTCTTCCAATTCTCTTTTTAAGAGCATGTCTGGATAGTGGGCATCATAACCTAGGACTATAGTTGGTTTAATCCTTCCTATCAGGTCCCAAAGCTCTCTATGGGGATAAATATATCTTTTCCCATAGGGATAATCCTTTAGCCCATAGGATATTCCCTTAAGATTAAGTTCTAGGGGAATGTTTTTTTCCTTGGCTGCCAGGGCAATATCTTCTACAGCCCTAAGACAAGTAGGACTGACCTCATCCCTACCCAGCATAAAATAATCTATATGGGCTAGATAGTCTACCAGGCCCTGGTCCATGGCCTCTAGGACCTGATCTCTATAGATTAAAACATCTTCATCACTACATACTTGATCATATTCATAGTCCTGCCTGTTTTTAGAGTGTTGGCCCAAAACCATATAGTCAACCTTCTTAGAAACTTCCCTATAGTAGTCTACTAGGTCTTCAAAGTATTCAAACTCAAAGCCAACTAGGATTTCTATTTGATCTTGATACTTTTCTCTTAGGTCTTCTATACTTTTTATATACCCATCCATCTCATCCACATGCATCCTATGCTTAGGTCTATACCAATCTTCATAGGCTAGGTGGTCAGAAAATCCAATGTATTTAAAGCCAGATTCTATTGCTCTTAATACATACTCTTCATCTTCCCCTCTAGCATGACCACACCTTTTTGTGTGCATATGTAAATTAAAATCTTGCATCTTAAACTTCCTATCTCTTATTCGCTTCTTCTATAAAATCCAAGGCCTCTTCTCTTGATACTACCTGGTAGGAATTTATCTTTTCTCCATCCATAAAGGAATAGGATACCTTATAAGAAGTTGTCTTATCTTCCCTAAAGGTCTTACAGGTTGAATGAACCAAGTCTATGGCTGTAAAATCTATAAAGTCTCTTACATTTTCAGATGTTAGGCCTGATCCAGCTATTATTTCTATATCACTACCATAATTAACCTGAAGGTTTTTCAAAAGACTTCTACCTTCATAGGCAGTAGGTTTTTGACCGCTGGTTAAAACCCTGTCTACTCCCAAGTCAATCAAGCTTTCTATGGCCCTATAGGGATCCTTACTATTATCAAAGGCCCTATGGAAAATTGCCTTTTTCCCCTTGGCGTGGATCCTATCTACAAAATACTTGGTCTTTTCCCCATCTATTTCAAAGTCATCAGTTAAAAAACCAAAGACAAGTCCTGTAACATCCTCTTCTAAAAATATGTCCAGCTCTCTTTTCATCTCTTCAAATTCACTGTCACTATAGTTAAAGCCTCCCGGCCTATTCCTAACCATGACCATGGCTTCCACATCTAGATTTTCACAAATACTTCTCACCAGACCCAGGGGTGGAGTTATCCCCCCCAGGTGAAGTGAGGAGTTAATCTCAACAGATGTAAAACCTAAATCACTGGCAATTTTAGCTCCTTCGAAGCTGTCTATGCACAATTCAGTTTTCATCATTTTCCTCCAAAAATTCTAAGCTTTTCGCTTTCTACCTTTAATTTTCCTTTTTCTGTTATGTTTAGAATGTCATCTTTAATTATAACATAGCCATCATAGATTAAGGCCTTAATGGTTCTTTCAAAAGCTTTTTCTTCCAGGTGGAAGTGGTTGTTAATAGTATTTATATTACACTCTTCATCTGCTTCTTCCAAAATAGTATGCCTATCTATATGAAAGAGCATGGTAGTTTCCATAAAGTCTATTTTTTGTTGTTTTCTTCTTACCATCTTACCTATTAGGCCAACCTTTGGACTAAAGATAAATACTAAAAAGAAGGTAAGACCTATACAGGTAGCTATGGTGCCCGCTATGGATAAATCCAAGAGAAAGGCCAACCAAATTCCTATTATAGAGTCAAGGGCTCCAACAAAAAGACTTATGCCTATCATCTTTTTCAAGTCATCTGTAATCAAGTAGGCTATGGCTGGTGGACCAACCATAAATGACATGACTAAAACTGATCCTACTGCCTGGAAGGCTCCAACTGTGGTTATGGAAACCAAGGTCATTAGGGAATAGTGTACTATGGCTGGTGTAAAACCTAGGGTCATAGCCAACATGGGATCAAAGGTGGTAAGCTTTAATTCTTTAAATAAAAGCTTTACAAATATAATATTTATTATTAAAATTACCCCCATTATCCAAATAGACTTGGCCCCTACATTTACCCCATTTATTTTTAACTGGTCAAAAATCGCAAACTCTATCTTACCTAAAAGAACTGTATTGGTAGATAGGTTGGTATTTCTTCCATACTTGGTTAGAAGTATTATGGCACTACTAAATAAAAGGGGAAAGACCAGACCTATGGAAGCATCCTTATTTACCAGATTCGTATTGTGGAGAGCCTCTGTTAAAAGCACTGTTATTACCCCCATTAGGGCCGCTCCTAAGATCAAGAGTGGCGAGTTAAGGTCATGGGTAATAAAGTAGGCTAAAACAATACCTAGTAGAACTGTATGGGTTATAGAGTCTATCAACATGGACATCTGTCTAAGGATTAGAAAGACTCCTAGTAGGGAGGCTGCGCTGGCAACAAAAATTGCTATTAGGCCTAATTGTATATAATCAAGCATTTTCTTCCTCCTTAATCTTTTCAAAACTTTCGCTTTTCTTCTTATCTGAAATTTTCTTGGCTATCAGGCCTCTGCCTGGTGCAAAGAAAAGAGTTATTAAAACTAAGATTACCAGTAGAACTGATATGGCAGGTCCTGTTGGATAGCCATAGATTACACTGATAACTGTACCAAAGTAGCCTCCTATAAAGCCGATAATACCTGATAGGCTTAGGACTACTGGTAGCCTGTCTGATAAAAGTCTACCTGCTGTAGCCGGAGCTATTAGCATGGCTGACATAAGGATAACCCCTACCATTTGTAGGCCTACAACTACTGTTAATACAACTAGGGTATTCATTAAAAGGGAAATAAATTTAACATTATAACCCAGGGCCTTAAGATAGGCCGCATCAAATGAATAAAGCTTAAATTCCTTATAGAAAAGTAAAATAGCCGCCAGGATAACCACAAAGGTTCCAAAAAGGGTTATTAAATCCTTTCTCATAAAGCCTGCTGCCTGACCAAAGATATAGGAATCCAGGCCTGCATGGTTACCATCTGGCATCTTTTGTATATAACCTAGTAGGACCATACCGAAACCAAAAAACGTAGATAGGACCAAGGCTAGGGCTGTATCAAACTTTATTTTTGAATACTTGGTTATGGTTACTATTAGAAAAAGGGCCAAAAGACCTGCCAGGGTGGCCCCTATCATAAGGCCAAAACTGTTTTTTACCCCCATTATTAAAAAGGCTATTACTATACCTGGAAGGGCTGAGTGGGAAACTGCATCTCCTACCAAACTCTCCTGCCTAATAACTATAAAGGTTCCCATAATACCTGCAATTAGGCCTAGAAAACCAGCCCCTAGGGCAACTACTCCAGAATAAGAACCTATAAATTCTAGAATACTATTCATCTAAGTCACCCCTTGCATAACCATAGGCCTTGGCAATATTGTCATCAGTAAATTCCTTTTCCACATCCCCATGGGCTATAACCTTAACATTTAGTAGGACTACTTGGTCAAAGTAGGTCTTTACTGTTCTTAGGTCATGGTGGACAACCACTATGGTCTTACCCTGATCTCTCAACTTATTCAAGATGGTCATGATGGTCTTTTCTGTAAGGGCATCTACCCCTTTTAAAGGCTCATCTAGAAAATATATATCTGCATCTTGAACTAGGGCCCTAGCCAAGAAGACTCTTTGCTGTTGTCCTCCTGATAGCTTGGATATCTGCCTGTCCCTAAACTCTGTCATCCCTACCTTTTCCAAGGCTTCAAGGGCTAACTTTTTCTCATTTTTACCAGGTCTTTTAAACCAGCCTAGCTTGCCATAGGTTCCCATGGTAACAACGTCTAAAACATTGGTTGGAAAATCCCAGTCTACTGAACCTGATTGGGGTACATAGGCTATATTTTTTAATTCATTTTTTATATCGTGATTATTTACCTTAACAAAACCACTGCTCTTAGGAACCAATCCTAGAATAGACTTGATCAGGGTAGACTTACCTGCCCCATTAGGTCCAACTATGGCTGTCATACTTCCCTTGGGAATCTCCAAATCTATGTCCCATAAAACCGGCTTATCGTGGTAGGCTATAGTTAAATCCTCTACTTTTATAACTGTATCTCTCATAATTTTTTGTATTCTACTTAAGGGCATCTACTATAGTCTTAATGTTTATTCTCATCATCTCAGTATAAGTATCTGCTCCGCTCTCCTCGTCTCCCAAGGAATCAGAATACAATTCACCTCCTATCTCAACATCTTTTCCCATATTCTTTACTGCCTCTTGTAGGGCCTGGGCATTTCTTGTAGGCACTGAGGTCTCTAAAAATATGGACTTTACATCTTTTTCATAAATAAATTTGGCCAGGTCTTCTATATCCCTGGTAGTCGCTTCTGTCTCTGTGGATATACCTTGGATGGCCTTAACCACAAATCCGTAGTCCCTAGACAAATAACCAAAAGCGTCATGGGCAGTAACCAAATACTTGGTATCCGAGTCAATCTTTTCTACCTCTTCTCCTATCCACTTGTCTAGATCATCTAATTCTTTTTGATAATTCTTAGTATTTTCAATAATTTCATCCTTGGCTTCTGGAACCAGGTCTTGTAGGTTTTTAGAAACATTGTCAGTCACCTGTTTCCATAACATGATTGAGTTCCAAACATGGGGGTCATAGGGACCTGCTCCTGCCTCATCTGATTCCCATCTCATTAAATCAGACTTGTCAATTTCTCCTGTTCCCTCTACCACATTTACTCCTATTTCATCCAGTTTTTCAAAGATGTCTGTCATCTTACCTTCCAAATGTTGACCAGAGTAAACAACCATATCTGCATCCTTTAATCTTTTCATATCCCTAGCAGTTGGTTCAAATTCATGGGGGTCAATTCCCAAGCCAATAAGTCCTGTTACATGGACATTATCTCCGCCTAATTGTTTAACCAGATCTACCAGCATGGTAGTAGTGGCTAAAACCCTCTTCTTACCTTCGTTTTCATTCCAATTATCCTCCCTATTACAGGATGATAAGGTCAATAATAAGGTTAAGACTAGTAGCAAAGATACAATCCTCTTTCCTAAATTTCTCATAAATCCTCCTTAAGTTAGTCTAAACTAACCAGTCTTTTATAATAACACTATGTAGTATAAAGGTCAATATAAATTATAATATAAAAAGGAGTGCTAAGCACTCCTTTATTTTATAAATCGTCTTCAAATACTGCTGATTTGGAATAAGCTGAAGGCTTACCTTCAAAGAAATCTGTTTTTATTTCATTAGGATCTGAGTATTCAGCTACCCATTTCATAGACTCAGGTTCTTCTAGATTGGTATCAAACAAGTTACCAAAGCCTAGGCCCCTGCTTCTTAGATTACCTAAATACATAATATAGTCTTCAATCATCTGGGTTGTTAAACCTGAAATATTATTTCCTATGGCATACTTGCCCCATTCTATTTCCTGTCTAACCCCTTCTTTTATCATTTCCTTGTATTCCTTGACTTTTTCTTCTGTAAATAATTCTGGTTCTTCTTTTTTAAGTTCTAGTACTATATTTCTAAACAACCATAAGTGGGTATTTTCATCCCTATTAATATATCTAATTTCTTGAACTGTTCCAGGCATTTTACCCATTCTACCTAGATTGTAGAAAAACATAAAGCCTGAATAGAAGTAGATACCTTCTAAAATATAGTTTCCTATAACAGTCTTCATATAGGTTTCCTTGTTAGGATTTTCCACAAAGGCATTATAAATGTCACCTATAAATTTATTTCTCTCTAAAAGATGTTCATCATCCCTCCATTGGTAAA
Source organism: Peptoniphilaceae bacterium (assembly GCA_030152565.1). GTDB lineage: Bacteria > Bacillota > Clostridia > Tissierellales > Peptoniphilaceae > CALAZW01. Next base: position 44,347 of record JASLJE010000004.1, on the reverse strand, counting down.
GGATGTCTGTTCTCTCTTCTGGAGATGCTATCGTGTCTAGGATATAGCTATAGGATTGAGAGTGTACAGCCTCTTGAAAGGCTTGGATAGTAAGACATAGGTTAACCTCATTGGCCGTAGTATAGTCTCCTATATTGGGCAAGTTGGCTGTTTGTATACTATCTAGAAAGATTAAAAATGATAAAACCTTATCATAGGCATCCTTCTCATACTTGTCTAATAGTCTATAGTCCTTAATGTCTTGGGTCATGTTTATTTCCTCTGGAATCCAGAAGTTATTCATGGCTGTCCTATACCAGTCTGATACCCATGTGTACTTTATATTGTTAAAGTCATTTAGGTTGGTAGTATTACCATTGATCATACGTCTTTTCGTTAATTCCACATCTCCATCTTCATTAAATAGAGCCTTACGTTTAATTTCCATATATCCTCCTATGCTGAACAAGAATCACAATCTTCAACTTCTAAAGCCTTGCTTCTTATATAGTAAATTGATTTTACTCCTCTTTCATTGGCCTCAATTAATAGATTTAATATTTGGCTCATCCTGTACTCTGTAGTTATATATATATTTAAGGATTGGGATTGGTCTATGTGCCTTTGTCTTACACCTGCAGCCTTAACCACCCACATTTGGTCTACTTCATGGGCATTTTCATAGGTCCAGAAGGTTCTAGTTGTTAATCCTGGAGCCACTCTTGGGATAATTGATCCCTTCTTTTCTTCCAAGAAGTATCTTTTCATAACTGGGTCAACGCCAGCTGTAGTTCCTGCAATAATAGATGTAGATCCTGTAGGCGCTACGGCCATTAAATACCCATTTCTAAGTCCATTTTCAGAAACCCTAGCCCTTAGGTCTTCCCACCTAGCTGACTTGTAATCTCTTCTTTCAAAGTACTTACCGTCCTGCCATTCAGAACCTTCAAAGTGCTTATAGGATCCTTTTTCCTTGGCTATGTCACTACTTGCCTTTATAGCATAGTAGTTAATGTCTTCATAAACCTTGTCCATATATTCCAAGTGTTCATCAGAGCTAAACATGATATCCTTCTTAACTAGAGCATGGTGATAGCCTGATGTACCCAGGCCTATGGCCCTATACTCTTGGTTGGTAATTTCTGCATATGGTACAGGATAGTAGTTTAGGTCTATAACATTGTCTAGAGCCCTTACTACAGTGCTTACCACATATTCCAACTCAGCTTCATCATCTAAGTTAATATTACCCAATACTAGGGAAGCTAAATTACAAACTACAAAATCTCCTGCCTTTTGTCTCTTTACTACTATTTTTTCGCCATTTTCATCTTCAACAGTGGTCTCCATAGTTTCTATTTCCTTCATATTTTGCATGATTTCTGTACAAAGATTTGAAGAATAAATCATACCCTTATGTTTATTAGGGTTCATAATATTTGCAGCATCCCTATTAATAGTAAAAGGAGTACCTGTTTCTGTTAAGGATCTTATGATTAATCTTACCATGTCCTTAACTGACATGGTTCTTTTTTCTATTCTAGGATTTCCTACACATTCATAATACTTTCTTTCCCATTCTTCCCCATAGAAGTCTTCAAGCTTATAGCCCATAACTGTTTCTATTTCATGTGGGTCCATCATATACCAAGTGGCTTCTATATTGTCCTTGGCCAACTTCCAAAATAGGTCTGGGTAGGAAACAGCTGGAAAGACGTCATGAGCCTTCATTCTGTCGTCACCATTATTGGTTCTCAACTGTAGAAACTCAGGTATATCCTTATGCCAAGCATCTAAATATACTGCCACTGAACCTTGTCTTACTCCCAATTGGTCAACTGCTACTGCTGTATCATTAGCCAGTCTAATCCATCTGACAACTCCACCAGCAACTCCCTTAAAACCTCTTATATCTGATCCAGTTCCCCTAACCTTACCAAAGTATAGTCCCATACCACCACCGTGCTTGGAAACTTGGGCAAAGTTATCTATTGACCTATAAATTCCATCTAGGGAATCAGGTACTGTATCTATAAAGCAAGAGGATAATTGATGGTAGGGTTTTCTAGCATTAGACATAGTAGGTGTTGCCATAGTAACCTTAAGTTGACTTAAGATATCATATAGTCTTTTGGCGAAATCAACCTTGCTATCTTCTTCTGGAATCGCTAGGTGCATGGCTATTCCCATAAACATTTCCTGAACTGATTCTAGGATATTGCCATCCCCATCTCTGATTAAATATCTCTTGTAGATTAAGTCTAAGCCTGAATAGTTAAATAACTTATCCCTGGACTTATCCATATAGGCTTCCAATTCATCTAATTGGTCGTCACTATAGTTTTCCAACATGTATTCTCCATAAAGTCCTTCTTCTGTAAGAACTCTTAACTTGGATTTAAAATCTACTATAGATCTTTTCTTGCTGTTGGCTTCAATGTCTAAATCTATTCTATACATTAAAAATCTTGCTGAAATAAACTCCCAGTCAGGTGATTCCTTGCTGGTTAATTCAGCTGCAGCCTTTACTAAAACTTCCAAGTAATCCATGTCGTCCATGCCAGGCTTAATAAAGGAATAAAACTTCAAGTAAAGTTGTTCCAAGTCATAATGAGTCCTGTCATAGTCATTTTGGATGTGTTTTAAAATGTATAGGGTATTTTCATCCTTTATATAGTCTTCAAACTTTTCAATAACCTTTCTAGTCATTGAGTGTTGAGCCCTATATAAAATATATGATTTTACCACTTCATAGTGTTTATTTTCTATTAAGGTAATTTCTACCAAGTCCTGAACCTCTTCCACTGTTACAATATGATTGGTAGGATATTTTTCCTGTATAGTGTAAACAATAGAGTCTGCCATTTTTTCTATCTCGTCTTTTCCTGGCTCTCTGCCCAGAGATACAAAGGCCTTGAAAATAGCATTTTCTATTTTCTTCTTATCAAAGGCAACTATATTGCCATCTCTCTTTTTAATTTTCATATTTATCTCCCCTAATAATACATACATATAGTAATCTTCTTTTGATTAACATAATTATTATACCATATATAGTTATTTCGTCCATCCTTATTTTCTTCCAATAAAAAAGCATTAGAACATTCTAATGCTTAAACCTTATAAATAATAACACATATTTTACTTAAATACTAAGTATATATAGGTGAAAATATTTTTTTCATCCCTAACATTAGCTACCAAGTCAAAGCCCTCCTCTAGTTCATTAATTTCCATAACTAGTTGGACCTCCTGGCCTAATGTTAATTCTTTTTTATATATTATATCCATGACTTCCAGCCTATGACTTTCAAGAAAATCCATATCTAGTGAATTAAAAATCCAATCCACATAGACAGCATTATTAACATGGCTATTTAAATCCAGATTGCTATTTTCCACCTTAAGACTTTTTTCTATAGTAGGATTTTTTACCTCTCTAAGGACTTTTTTACCAGCCTCTATCCCCTTTTGAGAATTGCCATACTCTTCATCTATATTTTCAGGGAACCTGGCCAACCTATTAGTCTTTTGATTTAACATAAACCAGGTTGTTTCAGCCTCAAGTAAAACTTCCCCATCAATTGTCTCCATGGAAAAACCCCTATTGGCATAAAACTTCTTAAAGCTTTTAGCCCAGGTAGATGCCTTTATGGTCTCATGGGTCGTCGGCAGTCTTTTTATCTCTATGTGCCACCTATAAAGGACCCAGAAGAAATCAAAGTCTGTGTCCAGGCGAGGATCTACTTCATTTCCCTGGTAAAGGGATAGGTCAGTTAAAATCCTAAGTATATTGGATGGCTTTAATTGGGACCTATGGTCAGTTAAATAATAGGCTACATCTAAATTTCTACTGTATACTTTTTCCATTTTTCTTCCTAGTGGCTATGTTGTTTGGCTTCCCAAGTAAGTACTATAGAGATAAATACTCTTATCACTATAAGGGCTGCCAGGCCTATAAAGTCTTGTTTTGACTTAACTACTATAGTCTTTAAAATCTCAGCTGCCAATAGTATTTCTAGGGACTTACTAAGGCCAGCATTAAGAGAAACTTCCACCTCTTTAGTAAGGTCTAGTTTATTGATAAAAACTATTTCATAAACTGTCCTTAAAACAGATAGGATTATTAAACCTATTCCTAGTAACTCTATAAACAAAGCTATGTATTCAATTATATTTTCCATACTTTCCTCCTTATTTAAATCATATAATAAGCCATCTTATTTGTCATTTTTTATTCTTTCCTTGGCTTCATTTAGGGAAAAAACACAACCGCAATAGTCCTGCCTGTACATGTCATACTTACAGGTTAGCTCCACTGACTTTTTAAATCCGTTTTTTTTCTTAAAGTCAGAGTAAAGATAGGCTACTCCCACTTCTTCACCTACTTTTCCTCCCAGCTTATTTAAGACCTGGGAATTTTTATGGGGACTGATAGACAGGGTAGTAGTAAAAAAGTCAAAGCCTTCTTCCTTGGCTATTCTAGCTGTTTCCATCAGGCGAAGTTCATAACATATGTGACATCTTTCTCCCCCTTCCCTATCCTTTTCATGGCCCTTGATGGCCCTGTAGTATTCCTGGGGATCAAACCTGGCCCTCATAAAGCTAATAGGGTTTTTTACCTCCATTTTCTCAATCAACTTCTCCTGCTCTTCCTCCCTGAAGTAGTACTCTTTTTCAGGATAAATATTAGGATTGTAGTAGAGAACTGTTATGGAGAAAAACTCTGATAGGTAGTCTAGCACATAGGAACTACACGGCCCACAACAACTGTGTAAAAGTAGGCTGGGAGTTTTCCCTCCAGACTGGTTTACTTTAATGATTTCTTCCATCTTTTTTTGATAATTTATTTTTTCTGTCATACACCACCTCTAATATGCAAATCTCGTTAAATATTATATAATTAATTTACCCAAATATCAAAGGAGTTAATATGAAAAAAAGAAAATTACTGGCATCCATCCTAGGGCTTTCCCTAGCTCTCGCAGCATGTGGTGGCCCAAAAGACAAGGATTTTGAAGAAAAGCAACCAGATAAACAGGTTGAAAAAGAAAAAGATAGACAAAAAGAAATAGCCGAAAAAAATCCAACTGAGAAAAAAACAGATGTAAATAAGGATAGGGCTGATAAAAAAGGCGAAAAGAAAAAGGAAGATAAAAAACCTGAAAAAGAAGAGAAAAAAGAAGAGGCTAAAGAAAACACTAAGGAAGAAGAAGAGAAAAAGGATTTCGACTTTTTCCTAGACAAGGACAAGCCAGTTTATTCCTCTGCCCAAGAGGCCAGACTGGACAAGGGTTCTTCTCTTATCTATCCCAAGGGAGACTACTATATCTATAAGAAGGATGGGGATATGATAAATATTAGTAGGTCTAAGGACCAGGCAGGAGGATGGATAAATCCTCAGTCTAGTCCTTCTATAGATGAAGATAAGCCTATAGAAAGAGATGACCAAAAGGATAAGTTTTCAAGCTATGCCAATACTAGTTATGGCTGGTCCTGGGCCTATCCTGAGTCAACCGGAGCCCAGGTCCTTCAAGCCTTTGATGGCATATATAAAAAAGAAGGTTCAAAGGCAATTTACTTAACCTTTGACTGTGGCTATGAATACAAGGACAATACGGAAAAGATACTTGATATTTTAAAGGAATGTCAGGTTAAAGCTGTATTTTTTACCACTGTTGATTTTATGAACCAGGTACCTTCCACAGTGAAAAGGATGGTCTCTGAAGGCCATATTGTGGGAAACCATACTCTTCACCATCTAGACCATCCCCAAGCCTTAAAAAAGTCCAACCAGGCTGTCCTAGATGATCTTTTAGGCTGGGAGGATAAGTATAGGGAGCTTATAGGTAAAAATCCAGAAGCTAAATTCTTTAGACCACCTGAAGGAAAGTTTTCTGAGAGGTCTCTTGCCCTTGCCTCATCTCTTGGCTATAGGCCGGTTCTTTGGTCCTATGCCTACCAGGACTGGGACACTAATAACCAACCAAATCCAGGCCAGGCCCTAGAAAAAATAAATACCAATACTAAAGCTGGTTTAATTCCACTTTTACACAGTATTTCTGATACAAATATAGAAATATTGGGTATGTATATAGAAGAGTCAAAAGGAAAAGGTTTTTCTTTTGAACTTTTAAATTAATAGTAATAAATAATAATATATTAATTTTATTGTATTGTTAGTTATCACTAATCGCATTTTTATGCTATACTTTATTATGTAATTAAGGTATACAAATATATGAGGAGGTATTTTTATATGACACTTAAAGGAACAAAAACAGCAGTAAATCTAATGACAGCTTTCGCTGGAGAATCTCAAGCAAGAATGAGATATACATACTACGCAAAAGTAGCTAAAAAAGAAGGATATGTTCAAATAAAAAACATATTTGAAGAAACAGCTAGAAACGAAGAAGAACACGCTAAGAGATTCTACAAATTCTTAAGAGAAGACTTAGAAAATGAAGCAATTGAAATTAATTGGGCTTATCCAGTTAACTTTGCAGATACTAAGGCTAACCTATTAGCAGCAGCTGAAGGTGAACACGAAGAATTCGTATCTATGTATCCAGATTTTGCTGATGTAGCAGAAGAAGAAGGATTCAAAAAAATAGCTACAGCTTTTAGAGAAATTGCTAAGGTTGAAGATAGACACGAAAGAAGATTTAGAAAGCTTCTTAAAAATATAGAAGAAGATAAAGTATTTGAAAAAGACGAAGTTGTTGAATGGATTTGTGACAACTGTGGATACATTTTTGAAGGCAAGGCAGCTCCAAAAACTTGTCCAGCTTGTTTACATCCACAAGCTCACTTTGAAGTTTGGAAAGAAACTTACTAAAAATAATAAATATTTTATAGATAAAAAACCAGATAGCAATATCTGGTTTTTTTGTATTCTTCTTTTTAATTTATATAGGACCATACCTGGACAATTTGAGGGGCCAATCTTTCATAGGACCATTTTTTACTGGAATTAGTCCTACTGTTTGGATCATTTATAAAAAAGTTACTTCCCTCATATCCCTTTATCACCATCAAGTGGCCTGTACTGGTAAAGTCTCCCTTTCCAACACTTATTATCAAAAGTTTGCCATTATCTAGTTCATACTTCATCATAGACTCACTACCATCTACCAGGTTATACTTAAGTCCCAGCCAATTAGCTCCTTCTTCTAGAGCCTTCCAGGCTGTACCTACTCCATTGATAGCCCAACCATTTTCTTCAAAATACTTGCCCATCCTATAGGGATTCATAGATTGGTCTTTGGTTAAACCAAGATAGACCATGGCGAGTGACGTAGGACCACAACCATCTGTAGCTAAAAAACTATCATTATAGTCCAAGAGCCCCCAACGAGGGTCCCATTGAATAAGTAGGGGTACGTCTTCTTCCATCTCCCTGCTAATGTCAATTTTTTCAGGACTGTAATTTATCCTATCCATATCTTCTATTAACTCATAACTCTCTGGATTGTTCTTAACCATGCTCTTGATTTGGTCTGGTATTTGAGCCTGGTCTATGTATCTAGATCTCTTAACTTGTATGGCAAAAACGATCCCTATAATAAGGACCAATAAAAATAATATCTTAATAAATAAACTTGTTTTTTTCTTAGCCTTAACTCTTCTAGTCATTTTTACCTCCACTAACCTTAATAATACCATATGTGGTCAATTTTAGTTTAACATTTTTGTAATAAAAAAATCAGAAGCCAGGCTTCTGATTACTTTCCTAGGGCCCAGGCAGCCTTGATTTGAGGCACTAGCCTCTCAAAGGTCCAGGTCTTAGAACTATTTATTAAGCTGTTGGGATCGTGAACCTTATAGCCTTCATCATTGTAGGATACTACAACTATAAAGTGTCCTCCTGTAGTAAAGTCTCCTGGAGATACATTTAAGACTATATATTTTCCCTGGTCTAAACTTTCTTTAAATATTTGATCATCTAGATAGATCATTTCACTGGTCAGGCCTAAATCTGTTGCCCCCCTTTGAAAGAGATCCCAGGTAGATCCTTCATTTACTATGGCATAACCATTTTTTTCTGTATATATTCCCATCTGATAGGGATCCATGGAAAGGTCTCCAGTAAGGCCTACATAGACCATGGAAAGAGCTGTTGGTCCACAGCCAGATATGCCCATAATAGACTCTATAAAAGGCATATAGCCCCATCTATCATCCCACTGGATAAAAAATGGTAATTCTCCTTCATGGTAGTCATGGCTTAAGTCAATTTTTTCTGCATCTAGATTTCTCTCTGGATACTTGATGACAAAATCTATGGTTTCTGGATATCTTTCTGCCATTTCCTTTAGAAAAGAAGGATAGTCTTCAATTAGCTTTAACTTGTCATTAAAGGTAACTGGCTTTTCCTCTTTTTCTTCTTCTTTCTCCTCTTCCTTAGGAAGTTCTTCCTTCTCTTCCACTGGTAGTTGAGCAGGCTTTATTTCTTCTGGCTTCTTATTCTTTTTGGCAAAGGAATAAACAAGAGTAAGCAAAAGGCCAATTAATAGCATTATAACTATGGCCTTGATCCTAGACTGCTTTCTCTTCCTATTTGTTTTAGCTGCTATATAGCGCTTTTTCTTATCCATCCTAGTCCTTTAAGATAGCCTTATTCACTTCTATAGCTAAATTATTGTAAATGTTTTTTAACTCTTCAAAGTCAAATTCTTGTGGATGCATATAGTCCTCTGCCATTTCTAAAGCTTTTTCCAACTTTTCATTTCCTTGACCAGCCTTTATAAGTTCTTCTGCTACAGCTGATGCCTTACGAAGTTGAGTGTATAAGCTCATCACTTCATGCTCCAACTTGTTTTCACCAAATAAGTACTTTAGAGTCCAATTCATATTATTCTTAGTCAATAGGGCCTTGTTAGGAAAATACAAGCCTACATCCTTTAAGTCTTGAATAAAATTATATAGATCATCATTTTTAATATTTACAAAAAGAATAAATTCTATATCATAGGGCTCATTCTTAGATTCTACTATTTCATAGCCCTTTTCACCTATTAGGGCACCTACCTTGGACTCTAATTGGTTGTCCTTGGCTTCTATGATGCCATACTTATATTGGTTGGCCATTTGGGTAAACTTTTCCAGTCGCTCCCCCTTGATGCCATATATTAACATAAATTGTTCTTTATTCTCTATCATCTTAACTCCTTTATTTTTTTATATCCCCTATATTATAAGCTAAAATCTTTCTTAATTCATCTATTTCTAATTTCACCTGATAACCTATTTTACCAGCGCTCATAATTATATAGTCCAGGTCCTCTACTGACTGGTCTATCATAGTAGGCAGGTCTTTTTTCATGCCCAGGGGTGAACATCCACCATGGATATAGCCTGTGGTCTTTAAAAGATCCTTGGCCGGTAACATGTGGATATTTTTTTCTCCTAAAAGATCAGCTAGTTTTTTTAAATCTAGCTCTTCGTTTACTGGTACAAGGGCTACATAAAGATTGTTTTCCTTAGACTTAACTACCAGGGTTTTAAATACATTTTCCAGTGGGTAACCTATTTTCTTAGCCACTGACACCCCATCAATAAATCCATCCTTAGACTTGTACTCTAGGGCCTCATAGTTAATCTTAGCCCCATCTAGTAGCCTCATTACGTTTGTCTTTTTCATTTCTACCTCTAATCTATAAATTCAAAAGTCTCTCTTCTTTCCTTAGCCTTAGGATATTCATCGTAATTTCCTAGGGCCAACATGCCATAAACCACATGATTTTCTGGAATATTAAAGCTATCTAAAACCCTTCTAATATCCTTGTCGTCACAAATACCTCTTAATTGATTGATCCAGCAACTTCCTATCTCTAAAGCTGTAGATGCTATCATCATATTTTGCATGGCTGTAGCCGTGTCTATTTCTCCCATTTCTATGTCCCTATCTACAGATACTAGAACAAGGGCATCTGCATTATAGAAGTTATAGTTGTGAATTTCCAAGTTCTTTCCTATGGCTTCTTCTAAAATCCTTAAATTATCCTTTTGGATAATGGTGAATTTTCTTTTTTGTAAATTCTTAGCCGTTGGCGAATCTATACCACACTTAACTATCAGTTCTATATTTTCTCTTTCTAAAGCTATATCATTAAATTTCTTAACACTTCTTCTGTTTAAAATATCCTTAATTGTACTATTCATTACAACCTCCTAAGTTAATATATAATAATATCCAATAAAATTTATTGCTAAATTTGCAAACATATGAACTGTATAGGACAGGTAAATATTACCTGACTTCCTATCTAACAAATTAAAAAATAGTCCTGCTATAAAAAGGGCTAGTAGGGATAGGCTAAAAATAAGAGGGTTAAACCAACCTCTCATTATGGCCAGGTGATAGAAGGAAAATATTAGGGCTCCTTCCCAGCCTAGTTTCTTTTCATCTCCCAGATTCAAATAGCCCAGGCCCCTGAAAACAAATTCCTCTATAAAAGAGTTTATCAAGGATATATAAAGGGCTACATAGATAAAGTTTTCTTTCTCCACCCCCATATTATCTTTTAAGTTTCCAGCCACCTGGCTAAAGTCTATAAAGGATCCTAAAAGCTTGTAGGATAAAACTATTATAAGAAAAATCCCAAGTCCCAAGCCAAGAAAGAGAAAAATACTCTTACCCCTGGTCTTAAATAACTTATCCCTGTCTATAAAGGGGCTTTTATGATTTATTAGCAAGGGAATACCTATAAAAATAACCAATTTATAAAGGGCCTTTATGGCATAGGTCCTGGCTATAAATACCTCTACCAAGCCCATAAGGCTGGAGAGAACTATAAGGAGAAAAAATGTTTTTTTTCTCATAGGTCAAAAAGCTCCCTACTTATCCTTGATAGGGACAGGCCTACTATACTGTAGTAGTCTCCTTCTATAGAATCTATAAAAAGAGCCTTCTTGTCCTGGATGCCATAAGCTCCAGCCTTGTCCAAGGGTCTTTCCTCTCTTATATAGGTCCTTATTAAGTCCAGGCTATAGTCATCTTTTTCTATAAAGTTTACCTGGGATACTACTGAGAAGGTCCTGGTCTTATCCTGGTCTATAAGGGCTGTAGCAGTGACCACCTGGTGTTTTTTTCCCAAGAGATAGCTAAGCATGTCATAGGCCTCATCCTCATCTTGAGGCTTGCCCATAATCCTGTCCCCACAAATTACCAAGGTGTCAGATGCTAGAACCAAATCCTTATGGTCTTCATAGACTGATTTGGCCTTTTGATAGGCCAAGTACTCCATGGCCTCTTTAATCTTTTCTAGATAGTTTTCTTTTTTAGACTCTTCCATCTTTTTATTAAAATAAAAATCCTCATCTATATGGGCCGGTATGACCTTAAAGTCATCCACTAGATGGGAGAGCAATTCTTTTCTACGTGGTGATTGGCTAGCTAAAATCATATCATTCTCCTTTTATATCTTATATTTTACCATATAATAAATAATAAAAAAATAAGGCATAGTTAACTATGCCTTATCCTATAAGCCTTTTAGGCTTCTACTGTTTCTTCTTCATTTTTAGCTAAAATTTCTGCCTTTAGATCTTCATCTATAAAGATACACTTGCCTGGGCATTTTTCACTTGCCTTAACAGCATTTTCTATATTGAAGTCTTCACCGTATTTAACCTTAGCTAGTTTACCATCCATTTCAAATTCATTTGGTGCTAGTCTAACACAGATTCCACAACCTATACAGCCTGTTGAACATGAGTCCTTAACCTTCTTACCAAACTCTGGATTACTACACTTAACAACTACTTCTTGTTCGTATGGAGCTAATTGTATAATATTTTTCGGACAAATATTAATACATTTTTTACAAGCAACACACTTTTCCTTGTCAACTATAGCCACTCCATTTTGAATGCTGATAGCTCCGTATTCACATTGTGTAACACAGGTACCACATCCGATACAACCGTGTTCACATGACTTACAACTTCCCAATGAAGCTATTGTTCTACAGTCATTGATTCCCTTGTAGTCAAACACTTCACTAGTGTGGTCCAAGCTTCCTTGACACATAACTGTAGCAACCATTCTTTCAGCTTCAACTGAATCTTGGCCCAATACATTTGCTATGTCGTCAGCAACCTTTTGTCCACCTACTAGACAACCTGTAATAGGTGCCTTTCCTTCTGCTACTGCCTTGGCAAAACCGTCACATCCTGGGTAACCACAGGCACCACAGTTTGCTCCTGGCAAAGCTTCACGTACATTTGCTTCAGTTTCATCAACAGGAACTGCAAAGTAAGATGAAGCAAACCCTAAGATGGTTGCAAATATTGCTCCCATCGCTCCCAATGTAACTACTGGTATTAAAATATCTCCCATTTGCTCCTCCTTAAATTAAACCGTTAAATCCAAAGAAGGCGATTGACATTAAACCTAATGATAATAAGGCAATAGGCACTCCCTTGAATGATTCTGGCGTATCTACTAATTCGTATTTTTCTCTAATAGCTGATAATAAAACTAGCGCTAGAGTAAATCCTAGAGAAGCTGAGATACCACTGATGATTGTTTCTAAAATTGTATAACCCTTATCTACGTTTAAGATAGCTACCCCTAAAACAACACAGTTGGTTGTTATCAATGGAAGGAATACTCCCAAGGCATTATATAGGGATGGTGATACCTTCTTTAGCACCATTTCTACAAATTGTACTAAAGAGGCAATTACCAAAATAAAGGCTATGGTTCTTAAGTATACTAGATCGTATTTTACTAAAATAAGATCGTTTATTAACTTTGTTATTACTGAGGCTAAGGTTATTACAAAAGTAACAGCCATACCCATTCCTACTGCTGTGGAGGTTTTCTTTGATACTCCAAGTGCTGGACATATTCCTAAGAATTGAGCTAATACAAAGTTATTTACAAATATTGATCCAATTATTATATGTATTAAATTCATTTCCTACCTCCTATGCTTTTTTTCTATTGGACATCCAATTAGTGAATGCCACAAAGAATCCTAATAGTATAAATGCTGATGGAGCTTGCTTAAGAATAGTTAAACTATAATCTGCTGGAAATACTTGGTGGCCATAAATAGCTCCAGTTCCCAAAAGCTCTCTTATAAAGGCAAGTACAACTATTACTAGTCCATATCCTAAACCATTTGCCAAACCATCTATAAGTGATAGACCTATAGAGTTTTTAGAAGCAAATGACTCTGCTCTTGCTAATATTACACAGTTTACTACTATAAGTGGTAAGAATATTCCCAAAGTGTTAAATAATGATGGTAAATAAGCCTTTAGTACCATTTCTATAATGGTTACAAAAGTAGCTATAATTACTATATAGGCTGGTATTCTTACTTCATTCGGTATGAATTTTCTAAGTAATGACACTACTACGTTTGATGCCATTAATACGAAAATTACTGCTGCTGCCATCCCGATAGCACCTTCTAAGGTTGATGAAACAGCAAGTACTGAACATAGTCCAACTGTTTGATTTAATACTGGATTGTTTTTGAATAATCCATCTCTAAACATGTTTTTTATCTTCATATCTTCCTCCTATTTCACCAAAGTTTTGAATGCTTCTAAAGCGGCATTTAAGCCCTCAGTCATTCCGTCTGTTGTATGGGTAGCTCCTGAAATAGCTTGAATTTCATTGTCTTCAGCAGGCTTATCCTTAGATTTTATTTCATCTAATTTTGATAAATCCTTACCAACAATTGAGTTCTTATAAGCTTCTTCTTCTATAGCTGCTCCGAAATCTGGTGTTTCACTGTGTTTTGCTATGGCAAAATCTTCAATTACTCCATCGTTGTTAACAAGTAAAACAAAGTTTATCTTACCAGCAAATCCTGGTGCGCTAACATCTAGGATATATCCAATTTCTTGGTCGTCCTTCTTAGCTCTTTCTATGTTTGTTACCTTGTCATTTGTTTCCGCGCCTTCTATAGCTTCGCTTCCATCTATCTTGTCAAAGATCTCTGCATAGTTAACTGCAGGTCCATTAGCATCTTTTGCTTCTTCTTCAATTAAAGCATTTATATCTAATTCTTGACTTCCTTCTTCTTTAGCTAGTTTTAATGATTCAACAGCTGCATTTAAGGCTTCTTTCATACCATTAGATGTAACTGTAGCTCCTGAGATCAATAAGATATGACTGTCTTTCTTTGGTGTAGCCTTAATCTTTACTGGCTTAGCCAAGGATTTACCCACTATATTATTTTGGTAGGTTTCTGTTTCAATAGCTGCTCCAAAGTCTGGTGTTTCACCATGGGATGGAATTGCAAAGGAAACAATTTTCTTGTCATTGTCTACACCTAGTAAAATGTTGATGTCTCCACCAAATCCTTGTCCAACTACTTGAACAATTTTACCTAAGTGGTCTTCACCCTTATAAACATCTACAATCTTTACTACGCCGTCTTTTAAGATTTTTCCTTCTTCATCTTCTAAGTCCATAAACTTATTAGCTTCAGGGAATAAATCTGCATAGTATTTAGCATAGGTTTTTGGCTTTGGTGCTTCCATAGGTCCTATTTCATCTGATAATTCAGACATCTTAAGGGCAACTTCTTGGAAACCACCTGTCATAGCCTTAGTTGTTACTGTAGCTCCTGATAGGGCATGAATTTCTCCTGCATCCTTATTTCCTTGACCAGAGCTTACGCCCTTGGAAATATCTGCACCGGTTACACCGTCAACGAATTCTGCATCTTCTATTCTTGAACCGTAACTCTTAGTTTCTGAGTGAGTTAAGGCCTTAAATCCTTGAACTACTCCAGCATTGTCAACTCCCATAATATAGGAGATGTCTCCACCGAAACCACCTTTTGCTATACCCTTGAATACATAACCTATTTGGTTAGATCCATCTGTTACTTCTATTACTTCTTCTATAAATTCATTAACATCTTCTTCAACAGTATTAAATTCTTTACCGTCTGGATATGCTTCTGAATAAGCTTTAATAAACTCTTCTTTTTGTCTAGCTTCTATAACAGGCTTGGTAGCTTGGTTAGTAAGTCCAAGTACAAGGGCAGAAACTGCAGCTATAACAAATAATTTGATTGCTAATATAGGTGTCTTTTTCATTATTTAGCACCTCCAAAAGTCTTAGGTTTAACATATTTATCAATAAGTGGAGTACAAACGTTCATAAGTAAGATTGAATAACTTACTCCTTCAGGATATCCTCCATAAACTCTTATAATAGCTGTTAATAAACCAGCACCTACCCCAAAGATTATTTGTCCCTTCTTCGTCATAGGTGTGGTAGCATAATCTGTAGCCATAAAGAAAGCTCCAAATAGTAAACCACCTGATAATAATTGCATTACAGTATCTTCTAAATCATATTTGAATAGGAATAAACAAACACCTGTAGTCAATATGTAAACTAGAGGAATTCTAATATGTATTACCCCTTTAATTAATAAGTATAAGGCCCCAATTAATATAGCCACTTTTGAAACTTCACCGATTGTTCCTGGAATATTACCTAGGAATAAATCCATCATTTCAACTGGTTTGCCTGCAAGTGGTGTAGCTGATGCCACATTATCCGCAAAAGGCTTAGTAAATGCACCCATCTTGTCTGGCCATGAAGCTAGTAATACTGCTCTTGCTGCCAAGGCTGGGTTCATAAAGTTATTACCTAGTCCACCAAATAATTGTTTTACAACAACTATAGCAAAGATAGCGCCAAAAGCTGCCATCCAATATGGAAATGAAACTGGTAGGTTAAATGCTAAAAGCATTCCTGTAACAACTGCTGATAAATCTTTTATAGTAACTTCTTTTTTCATCGCTTTTTGTGAGGCAAATTCTGCAACTACTGCTGCAGCTACTGTAACAAGAGTTAATGTTAAGGCTCTCATTCCAAATATGTATACTGCTGCTATTAGGGCAGGTATTAATGCTATGATTACATCAAGCATTATTGTTCTCACATTATCCTTAGATCTTAAATGAGGAGACGATGATACTACAAGTACATTTTTTTCACTCATTTTATCCCTCCTATTTAACTTTTAATTTTCTTACTTCGTTTTTACCAATTCTTATAGTCTCTACTAAAGGTCTCTTAGCAGGGCATATATAAGAACAAGAACCACATTCAATACAGTCCATAATATTGTTTTCTTTAGCCATGTCCACGCCTGCCTTATTGACAATCGCTTCCAATTTAAATGGCATTAAACCAACTGGACAAACATCAACACATCTTGCACATTTAATACAAGCTGATGGTTCATTGGACTCTGCTTCTTCTATAGTCATAGCCAATACACCGTTATTAGCTTTTTCTAGAGGGACTCCCACTTCATATTGAGCAACTCCCATCATAGGTCCACCTAAAACTAATTTGCCTATGTTTTCTTTAAATCCACCTACTTGTTCTACTGCATAATCTATTGGAGTACCAATCTTGATTAGGGCATTTGTAGGATTGTTCATAGCCTTACCTGTAAAGGTTACTATTCTTTCATATAGTGGCTTATTAAAGTATACAGCTTCATAAATAGCATTTGATGTTGCAGCATTGGTAACAATTACTCCAACGTCAGCTGGAAGACCACCTGATGGAACTTGTCTATTTACAGTTACATCTATAATTCTCTTTTCATCCCCTTGAGGATATTTGGTCTTGGCAACAACAACTTCTATATTGTCACTATCTATAGCCTTTTTTATAGACTCTATTGCTTCTGGCTTATTATCTTCTATAGTGATATAACCTTTTTCAGCCTTTACAGCCTTCATAGCTAGTTTTAGTCCGCCTATAACTTGCTCAGGTTTTGTTCTCATTAACATGTCATCTGCTGTTAAGTATGGTTCACACTCAGCTGCGTTAATGATTACAGTATCTATCTTTTTATCTTCAGCTGGACTCATTTTTATATGTGTTGGGAAGCTTGCTCCGCCTAGTCCAGTAATTCCTGCTTCCTTAATAATATGTACAATTTCTTTGGATGATATGTCTTCAAGTTTTCTTTCTACTGGTTCATATCCCAAGTCGTACCTACCATCGTTTTGAATAAATACCGTATTTACCCTTCTTCCTCTTTCTGTTATGGTTTCTTCTACCTTTAACACTTCTCCAGATACACTTGAATGCACACTGGATGATATAAAGCCTGAAAGTTCACCAATTTTTTGGCCAACTTTAACAAGATCCCCTTTTTTTACTAGAGAATCTGCTGGTGCGCCTATATGTTGTAGCAATGGAATCTTTACAACATCTGGTGCTTCTACCTCGATTATCTCAGACTTATTTGACAATTCTTTAAAACCGTGAACGTGAAATCCACCTTTAAAGCTTACTCCTATTGTCAAAATTCTCACCTCTTTCATAAATTTTATTGTTTTAGATTTAACCTACACCGTATTATATCACAAAAAGTCAATTAGACTAAACTAATATTGAAAAATAAAAAGATAATAAATCTCTTATTATCTTTCTCTTACTAAAAATTGTTAACCCCATTTTCTATTAATTGCCTATAGACTTTCCATGCGGATTTTAACCTACTATCTTGGTTGGTTAAATTTGTACCATATACTATTTTATACAAATTATAAGTCTCGTCAACCTTTTCTATATATTCTCTTGTCTCTCTTATAGGAATATTTTCAAAAGTATCCACACTGCCTGTTATAGTTTCATCCTGTAACCACTTCTCCACATTTCCAATTCCGCCATTATAGGCTATTATAGCCAGGTCAACATTCTTAAAATAATTTATTAAATGTTTTAAGTAATAGGAACCTAGTTTAATATTATATTCAGGTTCAAAGAGTTGATCTTCTACAAAGTCAATATCCAACTGCTCTGTTACCCACTTTGCTGTATCTGGTAATAACTGCATCAAGCCCTTGGCTCCCATGCCTGATACTGCATCCTTCTTATAGTGACTTTCCACATTTATTATGGATGCTATTAAAACCTTATCCATATCGTATTCTTCAGCATACTTGTCTATTAAATCTGTGTAAACTATCTGATTTTTTCCCAGGCTCTTGTAAACAAGACCAAAGGATATAAGGGCCACTACCATTATTAAAATTAATAAGAATAGCAGTAAATTTTTTATTGCTTTCATAACTCTTCACCTAATTTTTTTACTATTTGTTCTCTTGTAGCTTCCTTGGAGGAATCATTGTAGATAATGAAATCTGCCAGCCTTCTTTTTTCTTCTATGGACATTTGACTGGCTATAAGTTTCTTAGCTTCTTTCTCATCAATCTGATTTCTTTCAACAAGCCTTTTCAATTGGGTCTTTTCGTCCACATAGACCAACCAGACTTCATCAAAGTCCATGGCTAATTCATCTTTCACCCTTAATTCATATAAGAGAGGAAGTTCTAAAAAACTAATCTTTTCTTGGCTGGACTCAATCCTTCTTTCTATCTCTTTAAATATATTGGGATGGGTTAGCTGGTTAAGTTTTTCCAGCTTTTCCTTATCATTAAAGACTACTTGTCCCAGGGCTCTTCTGTCTATTTTGTTTTTCTTATCTACTATGTAGGGACCAAAGTAATCTACTATGGCCCTGTAATTTATCTGTCCTTCTTCCATGAGTTCATGGGCTATCTTATCAGCGTCCAAGACCTCATAACCTAGGTTTTTTATAATTTCTATCACTGTTGATTTACCAGTTGCTATAGAACCGGTAATAGCTATTGTCTTATGCTTCATACCATGATTTTCCCTTGTCTATATCCACTATAAGGTCAACCTTTAACCTTACTGCCGCTTCCATTTCTTCCTTGAGGATTCTTTCAACTATTTCTTCTTCTTCCAACAAAGTATCTATTATAAGTTCGTCATGGATTTGAAGGATCAATTTAGACTTTAAGCCTTCAGCCTTTAATCTCTTGTGAACCTTGACCATGGCAACCTTTATTATGTCTGCAGCAGATCCTTGTATAGGTGTATTAAGAGCTATTCTCTCTCCAAAGTTTCTTATATTGAAGTTTTTACTGTGAAGTTCAGGTATATATCTTCTTCTATTAAAGATTGTTTCCACATAGCCCTTGTCCTTAGCATCTACAACTATTTGATCCATATATCCCTTAATACTTGGATAGGAAGCTAAATACTTGTCAATATATTCCTTTGCTGTCTTTCTTGGTATATTTAAGTCCCTAGAAAGTCCATAATCACTTATTCCATAAACTATACCAAAGTTAACTGCCTTAGCATCAGATCTTTGTCCCTTGGTAACTTTTTCTAGGTCCACATGAAATACTTCTGAGGCTGTCTTAGTATGGATATCAAGACCTTGATTGAAGGCCTCTATCATATTGGCATCCTCTGATAGTGAGGCTAAAACTCTTAACTCAATTTGAGAATAGTCTGCCGCTATCAATATGCTGTTTTCACTGGCCACAAAGGCCTTTCTTATCTGCCTACCCTCTTCAGTTCTTATAGGTATATTTTGAAGGTTGGGCTCTGTTGAGCTTATTCTACCTGTGGCAGTAACATTTTGTCTAAAAGTAGTCCTTATTTTCTTGTCCTTGTCTATGTGAGGATAAAGTCCGTCCACATAGGTTGATTTTAACTTGCTTAAACTTCTATAGTCTAGAATATAGTCAATAATCTCATGTTGACCTTGCAGCTTATCCAATACTTCTGCATTGGTAGAATAACCTGTCTTGGTCTTTTTTATAACTGGCAGCTGAAGTTTATCAAATAAGACTTCTCCCAATTGTTTTGGTGAATTAATGTTAAAATCATAGCCTGCTAGGCTGTGAATGTTTTTTTCCAACTCTCCTATTTTTTCAACCAGGTAGCCATCTATTTCTTCTAGTCTTTCTTCCTCTATACTAATACCTGCTATTTCCATGCTGGCCAAAACTTCTACTAAAGGAAGTTCTATAGAGTAGTAAAGGTCCATCATGTCCATTTCCTTGATTTCATCAAGAAGTAGGTCTTGGGATTTTTCTAAAATGTTTAGATAGTTTTCCAAGTATTCTCTTAATTGATCTTCTTCAAGGTTTATAAAGGTCTTCTTGTTTTTTCCTTTACCCAAGTAATCCTCTTCATTTTTCACTGGACCATCCAGGTATTTAGAGGATAAATCAGCTACTAGATAGGTTCCCTTGGAAGGATCTATCAAATACTCAGCTATCATCAAGTCTATATATTTAGCTTTAAAATCTAGGCCTAGCCTATTTAATAGGACTATGTCTTTTTTTAGATCAAATCCTATAAATTCTATATCTTCTTTAAATAGCCCTCCAACTTCCCTAATAAAGTCTTCTTGGTCCTCTCTTAAATCAAAGATATAAACCATATCTTCTTTCTTTATCTTAAGGGCCAAGTAGGCCATATCTGAGTGGATATAATTGTCATTTGATGACAGACAGGCCAAGTATAGAGATTTTTCTTTTTTTACCTTCTCATAGATCGTTTTATAGTCCTTCTTTTCAACTATTTGAGACTGGTAGTTGGTAGCTACTGTTTCTGTATCTGGTTGAAACTTTTTCATAAGGCTGGAAAATTCCAGCATTTTAAACTTTTCAAATAGTTTATCCCCATCTGGTTCTACTAACTTAAAATCATCTATTTCATAATCAATTGGAACGTCTGTATAGATAGTACCTAACTTTCTACTTAGAAAAGCATCCATCTTATAGTTTTCCAAGTTTTCCTTTAATTTCTTGCCCCTAACCTGGTCTAGGTTCTCATAGACCTGGTCTATGGTCTTGTATTCCTTAACCAATTTAATGGCAGTTTTTTCACCTATACCTGGAACTCCTGGTATATTGTCTGATTTATCTCCCATCAAGCCCTTAACTTCTATTAGGTCCAAGGGACTTACTTGGTATTTTTCATATATTTTTTCCATATCGTATTTTTCCAGTTCACTTATACCTTTCTTAGTGTAAAGAACTGTAGCATTGGCATTTACCAATTGGAAATAGTCCCTATCCCCTGTTAATAGGTAGGTTTCAATTCCCTTTTCATTGGCCATCTTTGATATGGTTCCTAAAATATCATCTGCCTCATAGGCCTGCATGTCTATATGCTTAACATTCATAGCATCTAATACATCTTTTAAAATGCCAAATTGAGCAGATAATTCTGAAGGAGTTTTTTCCCTATTAGCCTTATATGCCTCATAGTCTTCATTTCTAAAAGTAGGTCCAGCCTTGTCAAAGGCCACCACTACATAGTCTGGTTCTACCAAGTCTACAGCATTCTTATACATGTTAAGAAAACCATATACCCCATTAGTATGTATACCATCCTTGGTTGTAAGGTTTCTAATGGCAAAAAAGGCCCTAAAAATCAAACTGGATCCATCTATCAATAAAAATTTCTCTTTCATACACCCTCCTAACTTATAAACATTATAACATAAAATTTTAAAAAGATTATTTGTAATATTTTTTTATTTATGTTATTATAATTTAGTCGAGCAGGTGTGTCGGAATGGCAGACGAGACAGACTCAAAATCTGTTGTGGGCAACCACGTGAGGGTTCAAGTCCCTCTACCTGTACCAATCAGCTAGTAATAGCTGATTTTTTTATGCCCATTTAGTCTAACTTTCCCTTGATTTCTTAGTCTTTATAGCCAAATAAGAAAATAGGACTATAAATCCAACGGCTACTAGGTACTTTTCTCTGGTAAAGAATTTTCCTGTCAAAGGTAACATTTCATCTTTTTCACCATATATATAGGTTATTAGGTTTTTCTCCTTTATTTTTGGATCATATTCACTATAGTAATTATCTAATTCTTCGACACCATATAAAAGTTCTCCCTCACCCATGTAGTTTATGCCTTTTTCTGTATTCATTAAAGGATAAATATAAATATTAAAGTCATTTTCATCCTTTATATTCTCACCTTCTAAAGCCTTACAAATATAATTTTCCTTTTCTACTGAAATATTAGATACTTTTTCTAAATCAACTATTCTTTTTATCAAATCATTATTTTTATTTTCATAATATTTTTTCATTCCAGTCCAGTCTAATTCTTCCACACCAGTAGGTTCGTCATCTGAAAAGGCAACATGGACTATGCCTTTGTCTACATATATATGTTCTAGCTTTATTTTATCTTCTGTATGAATAGGATTTATAGACTTTCTATTCATATAAACAAGGGGCTTTTTTCTAAGGTCTTCATGGCCTTCATCCACAAACTTAACAGTGAAAAGTAGCTCCTTAAATGAATGATCTAAATCAGAATCTATTATAGCTTTTTCCTTATTTACATCCATTATAGGCTCCCCCTTAGTTATGTCTGAATTCTCTTTATATAATTCTTCCCAGCTACTATAAAAGCCACCTTCTTTTTGTCCCTGGTTAAGAAGGTAGTTAGGCTTATATATTGTATCTAATATATAAGTATATTCAGCCACACTATAAGTTCTATATCCTGTATTTTCTCCAGATTTTCCTCCATTTAGAAAAACATGAAATGGTATATAGGATATATCTGTTATTAGGGTCTGATTCATTCTATCTTTAATAAACTTATAGTCCCCACCAGGCTCGGATCTCTCCTTAAATACATATCGTCTATTATCTATAGCCTGCCTACCCTTGTCTAATATTTCTTTATAAGCTATAGGATCATTTTTTTTATTATATTGAAGGATTTTATATTTAATACCATAACTATCAATTTTTTCAATTTCATCCCTTAATGATTTAAATTCACTCTCATTGCTTGCTAAATTGGTCTCCATTATATCTTTATAGACTTTCTCATCAATCTCCCAAAACTTATCTTTTATTTGCCAAAATTTTTTTTCTTCCTCTCCATCCTTTTTAATCTTCCAATCATTTTCCCTAAAAATCTCTTTATCATTTTGCATAGCTAAGGAAAAGTTTACCAAGTTTGTATAATCATCAACCAGCATGTCATAATCTGCTTTCTTAGTATTTCTTAATTCATATAAATCTTTTACAGTAAGGCCTTTAACTGTATATCCTTCTAGAGCTAAATATTCAATATCTTTTTGACTATTTTTATCTACTTTAAGCCTATCCTCATGATTATTCTTAGTGTCAGATTGGAGGATTGTTTCCTTTATAATATATTCTTCCTTGATTCTATTCTTTCTAGCCTTATCTATCTTCTTCATAGATTTCATTACTTCATCCTTTATGGGTTCATTTAGATCTTTATCAAGATAAGCTGGATTAAGTGTTAAAAAGTCATATAGAGCCAAGTGAATATCAAAAAGGCTTTTATTTTCTATAAATCTTTTAAGATTTTTATCCAATAGATCCTCTTCCACACTCGTCATGCTCAGAATAATATTTTTAGCCTCATCAAATTTTTCTCTTGGATACTTACTTTTGTTAGCGTTAAGATATCTCTTAAAATCCTCACTGAAAATTCTTCGCCTATCCTTATCTATCTGAGGATCATCTTTGTCAAGAAAATGTTTCTTTCCTAAAAACTCCCATAATATATCATTTCCAGGAACAATTAAATCTATATCTTTTGAAGTAATCTTCCTAAGATATTTCTTTCCCCCCTCTTCTTTCTCTGAAGCTGTCCAATCTTGCCACTCTGTTCTAAAAGAGATATAATAATCTCCCTTGTCAAATGTATAATATTTATTGCCTCTAAAAGCCATAAATATAGGTATTACATTCTCTTTAAATTTAACCTTTATATAGCCTGGATCTTCATTTTTACCTAAAATTTTTCCTTCTAAGCTTTCTATTGCATTATTTAAGTTATTATAATCACTACTAATCTCGAATTCTTCCATGTCGTAGACAAGTCTTTTATCAGGCTTTCTTATCATAGATATAAATAAAAGGTAGTTGAAAAAATCCTTATCATATTCTTCTTTTTCTATATTTAGATATTTTGTGAATTCGTCTAAAAAGTCTTCAAGATCTGACCTAGAATCTATAGATAAATTCTTTAAGGTAAGATCCCTCTCCAGGATATCGACTACATTCCTTAACACATATAATATATCTTTTACATCCAGACTAAACTCATCTTCTAGCTGCTCTATATAGTCTTGAGCTTTTCCATAATCCAAATCCTTTAAATAAATTTCATCCCTAACTAATTTTCCATGATAATCTATCTCAAATATTCTTCCCTTAATACGCTGACGACCAACTCCTCCTATTATTCCCGGTAGGTCTGCCCTGCCAACTATTTTTTTATCAAACTTTATCTTTATTCCACTTATAACTTCATCGCCTTCTATATTAAAGCTAGTTTTAAAAATATTCCTATTCGGGTTCCTGAACTCTGGATCTGCCCCTTTGCTTATAAAGTTTTCTGGGACTTCACCTGTACAACTTTGATATGCTAGGTTTTTTAATTTAATCTTTTTAGAGCTTTTTTTATTTTTTCCATCTATATAAAAAACTTCTATTTCATTTCCAGTATGTTTTTCATTGAAGTAATCATCTCCATAAAGAGTAAATTTTTCAAGCTTAAAATATTCATCTTCATTATTATAAAATTTTATCTCTACTTCCCTTTGTTTATGTTCTTCATTTATACCAAAGAACTTATCTCTTTTGGCTATATCCCTCCAAGGATTAAAAGGATCATTTTCATTTTCTATTTCCTTCCTATAAAAAACCTCTATATCAGCTAACTTTCTTTCGTCCCTATCTGTATTTTCGTTCTGTACAACATAATTTTTATACTCTTCATACAATTCATCAGGATTAGATTCCGCTATAGGTATCATTCCTAGACCATCTGTAACATTTTTATCACTTAAATAAGTTTCAGATTTTTCTAAAATGTAATCTTTATTTAAAACTAGAATATACTCTTTAAGGTATTCTGCGTATTCAAGTTTACCTATCTTTGTAGCGCCTTTTATATCTGTTTTAATATCTTTTATTTTTCCAATTTTTTCCTCTTTGCCTTCCTCAACCTCATTAGATATTCTATCAATCATACTATCTCCCATATAGTATAAAAGCTGCTGATATCTTTTCGTCTCTTCATCTACTTCCTGGGCTAAAACTGGTTCTTTGCTCCCCAATAAAGGAGAAAAAAACATAAGTAGAACTAGTAAAATAGCTATAAATCTTTTAATCATTTAACCCCCCTCCTATAATCTTTATCTTAAGTTTATCATAAGCTTTTCTTATCCTCTTCTTTTATCATAATAAAGGGGCTATTCCATGCCAATCTATTACTTATTTGTCTTATTAATGACTAAATACAAAAAAAGCCATCTTTTGATGGCTTAGGCGTTAACTTTCTTTTCTTGAAATTTCTTTAGTCCCCAGTGGGTTCCCACTATGGCTAGGTTAAAGACTATGAATATTCCCATAGTATAAATAGTTGATGGGATAAGTCCAAGAATCTCCTTTAGAATAGGAGGACTGTTTAAATAACAGTAGTTGGAATTTATCCTAGTATTAAAAATCAAAACTATCAGGTGATAGACATTGGTAAATAAAAGCATGTCCTTAAGAGTTCCTATGGTTAAGGCCTTCTTATCAACTACTAAAAAGTAGAAGCTTCCCCATAAAAGAAGCAGGTGACCTATGAAAAAGGAATAATAAGTGTAGTGGTCAGGTCCAAAAGGATCTAAGACCGGAGTAAGTAGGGCTATTATGGCTCCCATAAATCCCCAATACATACCAATATACTTTAATTTATCTAATTTAAATAAATAACCTATAATCAAGGCTATAATTGCTATTCTACAGTTAAAAAGCGGCAGCGATTCTTGGATAGTAAAATATCCTGAAAAGGCATACCAGCCATATAGTAATACTTGCTGAACTAATAATCCATAGATTATCGTGTTTATAATCCATTTTTTACCACTTACATAAACCCTATTTCTATATAAATAAATAAGTCCTAATAAGCCTATGGCTAAAATTACGAAATGGGTCAGGCTAAATGATTTAAAATAATAGGTGCTAGGGTTGCCCCTAAAAAATCTTTCTAAATAATTCATTTTATACCTTCCTTAATATAATATTCTTATTATAATACTTTTAAGAAATTCTTGTCTTACTATTTTGTAAGCTATGACAGAAGATGCCTTTTATGCTATAATCTTGATTTATAAGCTATAGAAAGAGGGAGATCATGGAGAATTTAATAATACCAAAAAACTATAAGACAGATATGGACCTACTGGAGACACAAATTCTCATCAAGGATATCAAGGACTACTTTGAAAAAAGTCTAGCCCTTAGACTGGACTTGGTAAGAGTTTCTGCTCCCATGTTTGTAAAAAAATCATCTGGTTTAAATGACAATCTAACAGGAGTAGAAGAACCAGTATCTTTTAAAATAAATGAAAAGACCGATAAAAAATCCCAGGTTGAGATCGTTCATTCCCTGGCCAAATGGAAGAGATTTGCCCTAAAGGACTACGAATTTCCTGTAAATAAGGGGCTTTATACAGATATGAATGCTATTAGGGCCTTTGAAACCTTGGACAATACCCACTCTATCTATGTAGACCAATGGGACTGGGAAAAGGTCATAGCAAAAGAAGATATAAATGAGGATTATCTAAAAAAGACTGTTCAAGAGATTTATAATTCCTTCTTAGACCTGGAATCCTTCTTAATGCACAGGATCAATGGCTATGAAAAATTATTAAGCGATGAGATTTATTTTATAAGTTCCCAGGAACTAGAAGATCTTTATCCCCATAAGACACCTGAAGAAAGGGAGAAATTAATAAGTAAGGAAAAGGGTTCTGTCTTTATCATGTCTATTGGAGACAAGCTAAAATCTGGGGAAAAACACGGAGACAGGTCTCCCGACTATGATGACTGGACTTTAAATGGAGATATTATTATTTGGAACCCTATCCTAGATGATTGTCTAGAGTTATCCAGTATGGGCATTCGAGTGACAGGAGAAAAGTTAAAAGAGCAGTTGGACAAGGCTGATGCCAATGATAGGCTAAAGTTTAACTACCACAAACTTTTATTGGAAGACAAGCTTCCCTTCACCATTGGAGGAGGTATTGGTCAATCAAGAATTTGTATGCTTTTTCTACAAAAGGCTCATATAGGTGAGGTTCAAGCATCAGTTTGGCCTGAAGATATGAAAGTAACCTGTAGAAAACACAATATTATCCTACTATAAGAAAAAGAGTTTAGATTATTAATCTAAACTCCTTTTTTTCTACTTATTTAATTCGTAAAATCCTCTTAGTAGATTAATCATGTGTTTTTGATCTTCTACTCCACCAAGCTCTCTAACTGAGTGCATGGATAAAAGGGCATTACCTATATCTATATTTCTAATATTTGTCTTACTTTCACTAATAGGTCCAATTGTTGAACCTCCTCTAGCGTCAGACCTATTTACAAATTCTTGATAAGGTATATCTAACTTTTTCAATAAATCTATTAAAATAGCCTTACCATAGGCATCTGTTGCATAAGATTTCTTAGCTGATTCCTTAATAACTATCCCCTTGTTCATAAGAGGTCTATTAGTAGGATCTGCCTTGTCTGCATAGTTTGGATGAACACTGTGGGCCTGGTCTGCTGAAATCATAAAGGAGTTGTAGATACTTGTTATAAAGTCATCTTCTCCTAGGCCTAAAGAAAAGTTGATTTTTCTTAGGATGTTGATTAAAAGTCCACTATCTGCCCCTTGTGTTGTAGCAGAACCTATTTCCTCATTGTCAAAACCTACAAATACCTTACTTGTATTAGATTTGTCTGAAGATAGGATGGCTTCCATACCAGCGTGAATCATGGCCAAGTTATCTAGTTTTCCAACAGATATAAACTCTTCATCTAAACCTAGAAGACTTGATTTTTCCCTAGCATAAATGAAAAGATCATAGCTTAAAAGGTCCTTCTCATCTATCTTTAACTCTTTCGCTAATAAGTTTTCTATAGAGAAGTCCTGATCCTTATCCAAGCTTAAAAGGGGAAGGGTATGCTTTTGAGGATTTATATCATCCAAATTTTCCCCTCTAGACATATGAATAGCCAGGTTAGGTATAATAAATAAATCCCTATCTATATCCACATACTTAACCTCAGGATTAAAACTATTCTTACCTTTTACATAAGCCCTACCTGCTAGAGATAAGGGTCTGTCAAACCAAGTGTGAAGGATAGGTCCTCCATAAACTTCAGTGTTTAAACTATAGTAGCCATTAGACTTTATTAAGGCATTTGGCTTTATCTTAAAGGTTGGTGAATCTGTATGGGCTCCTACTATCTTATAGCCTCTTCTAAGATCATCACCTAATTCAAAGGCCACAATTGAAGAATCATTATGGATTAAATAGTATTTCCCCCCATAGGATAGCTCCCATTTTTCATTTAATTCAATTTTTTCATATCCTTCTTCTACAAACCTATCTTCTGCCCTTAAAACAGCATGATACATGGAAGGACTATTATCAATATACTTTCTTAAACTTTCTATTTCTTTCATTTTACCTCCTATTTAGATGCATTGCCTGCCACATTTAGGGCATCCCAAGTACTGGCAAAAGGAGGTGCATAGGCAAAGTCCATAAAGCCTAACTCATCTACAGTTAGCTCCTTATAAACAGCCACACTCAAGGCATGTATCCTTTCAACAGCTCCCTGGCCCCCAAATATTTGGCCACCTAAAATTACTCTTGTCTTCTTATCATACACCAATTTAATAAATATATCAGCTTGATTTTTAGGCCAGTAGCCTGCATGGTTTTTTGTTTTTACCATGGATGTCTTATAGTCCAGGCCTAGGGCCTTGGCTCTTTTTTCTGTAAGTCCTGTAACAGCCGCTCCGTAATTACCAGCCTTTACCATAGAACTTCCCAGTCCCTTTATATAGGGTCTTTCTTCATCTGAAACTATATTTTCTCCTATTAGCCTACCCATCTTATTGGCATAGGTTGCAAGGGGAGAATAAACAGTTCCCTCCAACTTGTTTTCAACGCTGGCACAGTCTCCTGCACTGTAGACATCTTCTATAGATGTTCTACCATACTCATCTATCACTATGGCACCATTAGGTAATTTTTCTATTTCATCTGAGATAAAGCCTGTATTAGGTTTAAATCCAAGGGCTAGGACAACAGCATCTGCCTTTATTGTCTCATCCTTGGTTACGACTTCTTTAATATTTTCTCCTTCTAGTCTAAAGCCTTCCAACTGGCTATTTACTAGAACTCTTACCTGGTCTTCCTCCAAGCCCATTTTAATTTTTTCTGAAAACTCTGGGTCAAAGGCCTTTCTCATAAGGTCATTACTCCTATTTACCAGGCTGACATTCTTTCCAAGGTTGGCTAATTGTTCAGCTGTTTCTACTCCAATAAAGCCTCCCCCTATCACCACTATATTTTCATAGTCATCAAGTCTAGCCTTAAATTCACTAACTTGATTTAGTCTGGTAATAGTATAAAGGTTTTCACTATCTATGCCTTCTAGGTCAGGGATTATCGGTCTAGCTCCTGTAGCTATGGCAAGCTTATCATAGGTCTTTGTAAGTTCTTCTCCGCTTTTCAAGTCCTTGATCCTAACAGTCTTATTGGCAAAGTCTATATCTAAAGCTTCGTGCTCTAATAAAAGGTTAATGCCTGCAGACCTAATTTGCTCAGGACTTCTAACCATCATCATATTTCCATCATCAAACTGTCCACCTAAATAATAAGGAAGCCCACAAGCTCCAAAGGAAACATAGTTCTCCTTTTCAATAACTGTTATATTAGCCTTCCTATTAACTCTCTTAGCCTTTGCAGCTATAGACATACCAGCTGCAATGCCTCCTATAATTACTACTTCCATAATACCTCCAAATTTATATACTTATATATATATACCTATTATTTCACTTTTTACTCAATTAGAATAATATATTATTCTAATATTGGTCTAAAGAAAAAAAGTAGTCCTGAAACTACTTTTATTCTTCCTGTCCATTTTCTTGAACTGGATTTTCCTCATTTTGATTTTCTTCCACTTGAGGACTAGTTGGTTCCTCTATTTGATCCTGGCCTTCTTCAGGTGGATTTGTTCCATCTGGATTTATTTCTTGACCTGGAACTTCCTCTTTATCGCTTTCCCCATCTAAGTTTTCTTCATAGGGGTTTTCTTCCTGGACTGGTCTTTCTTGAACTGAATTTTCCTCTAAAGAACTATTAGTATTTCTATCTTCTACAGGCTGGCCCAAGCTAAATCTTCCCTTGGTCAAATCTTCTATAAAGCTTATGGCATCCTTTATCCTAGCTAATTTTTCTTCAGCTAGACTAGTATTATCCTTTTCCTTTAGGCTGTCATAGATAAGATAGCTGGTCTTACCATTCTCATCAACTGACTTGTCCACCCAAATAGGTAGTTGATCAACCTTTTCAATCCTGGTCTTTCCCTCTTCCTTAACTATATCTATATCCAATAAAAGTCCTATTTCTGTAGCCTGGGCCAATTTATGGTCCATATAGCCACTCATGGTTTCCAGCCTTTGGTTGGATATAGTATTTCCTAAGGAATAGGCTACCAGGCTCTCTTTACCATCCCTACCATCTAAGTATTCAACTTCTTGAACTATATGAGGCCTAGTTCCTATTATTAAGTCTGCTCCTGCCTGGGCTAATTTCTTGGCCAGGTCCTTTTGATAAGTATTGGCCTTGCTAGCATAGTCCTCTCCCCAGTTTAGATAAACTACGATTAGATCAGAAGACTTTTCCCTGGCCCTATTTATTCTCTCTACCAGGTCTTCTCCATCACCAATCTTATCTATAAGGCCTTCCATATCATGGGACTTAATAAGATCTTCCTTGTCACTATAGTATTCTGATGCAGCTATAACTGCTATTTTTATGCCGTCTACTTCCTTATAGACATTACTGTCTTCAAGTTTTTCTTTTTGGCTACCTATATTGTCTAGGCCAACCTCCTTAATCTTATCCAAACTTCTTTCAAAGCCAGGTTTTCCATAGTCTAAAATCCTGTCTGTGGCAGTATTTATCATGTTAAAACCTGCATACTTAAGTCCTTCTAAAATCTCATCAGGTAAATTGTATTGGCCCACTGTTGAATAGGCTCCCAAATCTCCAGATAAGCTTCCCTCAAGGCTTGCAATAGCCAGGTCTGCCTGGTCTACTCTTTCTTTTATGTTTTCAAATATAGGCTTAAAGTCATAGGTCTGGTCTCCCACTAGGGAAGCCTCCATAACAGGACTTTGGGGCAGTATATTTCCCCCAACTATAAGCTTAGCCTTTTTAGGTTTTTCAAGAGGTTTTTCTTCCTCTTCCTCTTCAACCACTTCTCCCCTCATCAGGGCCAGGACCTTTTCCCCATCCTTTTCGTTTTTTATTGTATTTCCCTTGCCATCATGCATGGGATAATAACATGACGAAAGGATAAGAACTAGGGCCATTAGTAAAACTATATATCTTTTCTTATCCATTTTTTCCTCCATCTATCAGGTCTCTTATTAAAAATAAGAGTTCACTGGGAACTCTCATTAAAAGGTAAAATCAAAAACCTCAATAGCCTTCTGTCTCGCACTTTGAATCCTATTAAATTTATTGGCATCCATAGACCCATCATTTTCCAGGTAATTATTAGTATTTAAGATCTTAAAACTATTATTTCCTTGGCCATCACCGGTCTTGTCTACCCAGGTTGGTATTAAATCAACCTTCTCTACATTTACCCTGCCGTCTTCTTTTTTCACATCTACAGAAACCAAGACTCCTATCTCAGTATAAGAAGCTAGTTCATCTCCTATATAGCCTCCCATGGTCTCTATTCTCTGGTTGGATATGGCATTTCCCATAGAGTAAATAATAAAGCCTCTGCCGCCATCATCCTTATCATACATTTTAGCCTCTTGGACTACATGGGCATGGGAACCAAAAATAAGGTCTGCTCCTGCAGCTATAAACTTTTCTCCCATGGCCTTTTCATAGTCATTGGATCTAAGAATATATTCCTCTCCCCAATGAGGATAAACTATTACTAAGTCTGCACCTTTTTCCCTGGCGGTCCTTATATCTTCTACCACTCTTTCTCCATCCCCTATAGGGTTTACCATGGCATCAAAGTCTTCTGGACTCAACCAGCTTTCTGTTCCATTAAAGTATTGGGTTACAGATATTATGGCTACCTTTAGCCCCTTCACATCCATGTAAAGGTTATTGTCTTCTAGTTTTTCCTTCTGGGTTCCCACGTGTTTTAAGCCCGCCTTTTCTATGGCGTCAATGGTAAGAATAATTCCATCCCTCTTAAAGTCATTACAGTGGTTATTGGCTGTGGTTAGAACATCAAAGCCTGCATACTTTAAACCGTCAGCCACCTCATCTGGAACATTAAATAGTGGGTAGGTTTCATATTCTCCCAACTCTTTAGACATGGTACTTTCAAAGTTTGCTATGGCCAAGTCAGCCTTTTCAACTATTGGTTTTATATCGTCATAGTGGGGTCTAAAGTCAAATCCATCTGCTGTTCTAGCTGAATCTATAACTGGCATATGGTTTAAGATATCTCCCATGGCCACAATATTTATGGTCTTGGGACCTTCTTCATCCTCTTTCTCTTCCCCGGGAGCCTCTTCTGGGTCTTCACCCGGCCCATCCTTAGCTTCTTCTTCAATTTTATTTGTCTTAACTATATTTAGCCTGGCTTCTGCTGGATCTTGTTTTTTGCCACAGGCTGAAAAAATTAAAACAAATACTAACAATAATGATAATATTCTCTTCTTCTTATTCATATCCACCTCTTCATCCATTATAGTAAATTAATTTTTTTATGTCCATTAGTGTTATAATAATTATTATTAATAAAAAAGGAGTTATTATGTTATTTGATTTATTTATCACTTTTGCTAGAATCGGCGCTGTTACTTTTGGCGGAGGCTATGCCATGCTTCCCCTCCTACAAAGGGAAATAGTTGAAAATAAAAAGTGGGCCAGCCAGGAAGAAATCATGGAGTACTATGCCATAGGCCAATCCACTCCTGGTATAATTGCCCTTAATACGTCCACCTTTATAGGCTATAAGAATAAGGGGGTTGGTGGCGCTCTGGCTGCTGTACTTGGCTTTATCACCCCATCTATCCTAATCATCTTGGCCATAGCCAATGTCCTAGACAAGATATCCCATCTTGCCTTTGTGGAAAACATGCTTCAAGGCATTAGGGTGGCAGTTATAGCCCTAGTTCTAAAAAGCATCTATGGCATGCTAAAGAAAAATGAAGGCTCTATTTTAAGCTGGACAATAAGTATAGCAGCCTTTGTTCTCCTGGCCTTTTTTAGCCTAAGCCCAATCTTTATAGTACTGGGTGCTGGTTTGGCTGGACTTTTACTAGGAGGTGACAAATGATCTTTTTAAACTTATTTATAGAATTTTTTAAAGTTGGACTTTTTTCCATAGGAGGAGGCCTAGCAACCATTCCCTTTCTCATGGATTTAACTCAAAAATACGACTGGTTTACCAAGAAGGAACTCTTGAATATGATAGCAATATCTGAGTCTACACCTGGAGCCATAGGAATAAACATATCAACCTATGCTGGCTACCAGGCAGCAGGTGTATTAGGCTCCCTAGTAGCCACCTTTAGTTTGGTCCTACCGTCCTTTGTAATAATAATTATTATTGCCAGGCTCTTGAACAAGTTCCATGATAATCCCTATGTTAAAAGGCTTTTAAATGGTATAAGACCTGCTTCTTCTGGCCTTATCCTGGGTGCTGTATCCACAGTTATCCTACTGACCTTATTTAACCTGGATGTCTATAGGACCAGCGGTAATTTACTAGATCTTTTTAAGCTTAAGTCCCTAGTATTTTTCATCCTCTTAGGACTTCTAATCAATAGAAAAAAAGACCTACACCCTACTTTAATAATTTTTCTAGGTGCGGTCTTTGGAATAATATTTAAACTATAAATAGTCGCCTAGGCGACTATTTAATTTCGAATTTTTCTCTAAACTCTCTAGGTAGAGTACCCATAACTTCAAAGAAAAATATATTTAATTTACCTGTATAATCAAGTTTCCAAGGCTTATTCTTGCCTATATAGTGGATAATGTGAGTGTTTTTTCTCACCCAGCCCAAGTCCATTTCATCAGCTAGTTTCTTTATGGTATAGATTCTTTCAGTCATATTGTACTTGTAAGAGTCTATCTCCTTGATCTTTTCAGAATAAAGTCCACTGATTACATCCTGGTCCGGTAGGATCAACTGATTGTTCTTGTCCTCAATATAGTCAAATACCTCATCGTAGTTTTGTTTTTCTCTTAGTTCCTTAAGATTCATTAACATGACACCAGAATTTATATAGGGTCCCTCCAGTTTAGTTGTCAGCCTTATTTCATTAAAGGTCTTAAGTCCCTTTTTAACATGGGATGCAGCTGCAAAAAAGTAGCCTTCTATATCCATATTATAAAGGTCATTTAAAGGATTTATCACCACTAGGTCTGGATCCAAGTATAGGATCTTATCCATATCCTCTGGCAGGTACTTGGCTGCAAATATTCTAAAATACATTTCTAGATTGTATCTTTTAGTGGTCTTAGCCGTTCTCAAATTCTCTTCATCTATCTTTATAGAGTGAAGCTTTAATCTAGGACAATTTATATTCTCTTCAATATAAGCAAAATCCTCTTCTTCCAAGGTCCTGTGAATAGTATAAACATCCAAGTCCTCATCCTGAACCAAACTTAGACTCTTAAGCATTACTATTAAGGGATTTAAATAATTCTTATCTAAAGTAACTAAAATATTCATTCCTACTCCTTATTTTATTAATTCATCCAGGGTGATAAAGGCTGGTAGACCATCTACCATTTCCTGTCTTATCTCTCCTTTTATTAAAGGTTCTAAATAGTCTATTAGCTTTTGGTCAAAGCTATTGTCTTTTTCATTAAACCAATCACTTGGAATTTTCTTTTCCTTGTTGGCTATTGTCTCAACTGCTACATAATCATATATTACCCTATAGTCATCAGCTTCTTCATCCCTATAAAGAGTTGATACAACACCGCTATGGCCTTCTAGTCCATATTCTACAGCCTTATAGCCTAATTGGTAGGCTTCCCTAGCGTCTGTTTCACTGATCAGCATACTAGTTCTTTGAAGTATATTTAATTCTATAGCCTTGGTTTTTATATCTAATTCTTCATGTAGGTAGTCACTTATGTTCTTACCAACACCAGCCACCATAGGGTGGTTAAAGCCACTGTCATGACTTTGAACATGGGAGGTCTTAAAGTAGCCTTCCCTATCCATAAAGCCTTCACTTACAGCTATAATTACATTCTTATCTTTTTTTAAGGCTTTTTTTACATCTTCTAAAAGCTCTTCCTTGGAAAGGTCCATTTCACTTAGGTAAACTAGGTTCACCATCTCTCTTTCCTTGTTGGCAAGTAGGGCACTAGCTGTTAACCAGCCTGCATTTCTTCCCATGATTTCAACTACAGATACTGATTCTAAGTCATAGATATCCGCATCTATTCTAACTGTCATAAGATGGCCTGCTACAAATTTTGCAGCTGAGCCAAAGCCTGGTGAGTGATCCATGCCAAAAAGGTCATTGTCTATGGTTTTTGGAGCCCCCATAATGTAGATGCCTTCAAGGTTATTTTTCTTCTTATAGGCATTTAACTTCATTACAGTATCCATGGAATCATTACCACCTATGTATACCAAGTGGCTAATTTCTAGTTCTTTCAATCTATTAAATATAGTTTCATAAACTTCATCTTCCAAGTCTTCTGGCAACTTATATCTACAACTGCCCAAGGCCGCTGCAGGTCTTGCCATTAACCTCTCATAATTATCATTGAATTTATCCTTGTCAAACTCAACAATCTGGTCATTAATTATTCCCTCAATTCCGTGTCTACTTCCAAATACCTTGTCAAAATCCTTGTCAAAGGCCGCCTTGATAACGCCTGCCAAGGTACTATTTATTACACTTGTCGGTCCACCCGACTGTCCTACTATACAGTTCATATAGATCCCCTTTCATAATTAATCCTTTATGATTATATCTCATATAGCCAATATTTTAAACTATATATACTTGTCATTAAATTCTACTGGTGTTAAACCAGTATATTTTTTAAAGACTTCTATAAAGTAACTATAGTTACTAAAGCCAACCTTTTCATAGATTTTAGAGACCTTAATAGTCCCCTCCTTCATAAGCTCTATGGCCTTGATGATCCTATACTCATTTACAAAATTATTTATGGTCTTGCCTGTATCTTTTTTAAACTCATTATTAATGTAGGTCTTGCCCTTGTCAGTTACCTCAATTAGCCTATCATTATTTATCTTTTCCCCATAGTTCTCCTTGATATAGTTTATGATAAGCTTGGTGCTTTTTTTATAATTATCCTTATTATCATAGTCCTTGCTGGAAAAAACATCCACCTGTTCTTCAAAGTTTTCCAAAAGCAGGTTGATCTTACTTTTTTCATCCAACTTCTTTTTTACCCTCTCTATGGCCTTGACTAGTTCATCGTCATCTATAGGTTTAAGTAAGTAATCAGAAACTCCATACTGGATAGATTTTTTTGCATAGTCAAATTCACTATAGCCTGTTAAAATGATGACCTCAAAATCATAGGTCCCATATATTTCTTCCAAAAGTTCAAAACCATTCATTATAGGCATATTAATGTCTAAAAGGATTAATTCTGGCTCATACTTTTTAACTAAGTCTAAGGCCTGCCTACCATTGGCTGCCTCAGCTATAATATTAAAACCATACTCGACCCAGTCCAAACTATAGGACAGGCCCTTTCTAATTATTTCTTCATCTTCAACAATTAAAATATTATACATCTAAATCTCCTTAGGAATAATTATCTCTACCAAAGTTCCCTCTTCATACTTTGAATATATATTTAAAGTGTAGTTATCATTGTAAATTAATTTTAACCTTTTATTAATATTATATAGACCTATACCCATCTTATTTTTACTTCTTTCAAAGTTGGTATTTATTTCCTTTAGCCTATCGGCCTCTATACCTATTCCATCGTCCTCTACTATAATTAAAATAGACTCCTGGTTGAAGTTTACAATCTTTATTCTTATCTCCAACTCTTCCATATACTTGTAGGTGTAGTTTATGGCATTTTCTATTAAGGGCTGGATAAGAAGTTTTGGTATATAGATATTTTCCAGATTGTCACTAATTTCTATCTCATAGTTTAACCTGTCCTTATACCTTTGCTTTTGTAGTTCCAGGTAGGCCTTAATATAGACAATGTCCTCTTCTATAGGGTAAAATTCCCCTTGGTTTCTTATAGAATATCTTAGGATTTTTGATAGGTTAACCAGCATCCTCTTGGCCTCGTCTGGATCTATACTGATGGTGTATTTTATATTTTCCAAAACATTAAAGATAAAATGAGGATTAAATTGTTGCTCTAAGAACCTTAACTCTGATTCCTTATTTAATAAAGCCATATCCTTATTTTTTTCTATCAGGTCATTTAAGGATATAACCATTTCATTGTAGCTGGTCAAAAGGTTATTAAACTCTTCATAGACATCCTCTTCTATATTGTGCTCAGTAATAATTCCCTTTTTAATATCTTCCATATAATCATTTAAAATATTAATAGCCTTGGTGTTCTCCTCTGCCACCTTACCTGCTATAATGTTTTCTAAAATATAAAGTAGGATGCCTAGAATGGCTAAAAATAATATATAATAGGAAAACAACTTATCTAGGTTTGATTTTTCAGACAGGCTTACAATGGTAAAAATACTGTCTTCTATATTTATTTTAGAATAGTAGTAGGCCTTATCGTCCAACCTATAAATGCTAGCGTTATCAAATCCGTCAATAAACTTATTAACCTTGCCTATAACCACCTTATTATTGGATGCTATCACTTCATTATAGCCTCCGATTAAGGTATTTATAGTTGATGGGTGGCTGTTTAAAAGCTTGTAGATTTCAGTATCCTCCCACTCAAAAATAAAGCTTATATTTCCCTCTTCCTTGATAAAGCGAATATTGGTCTTATCATAGGGTTTTCTATTTTTTAGGATTTGGATTTTAATATCTTCATTTAACTGGTCTTCTTCCAAAACTATATAGTTTTTAATAACTCCATCTCCCGTATTTACCAAACAGTCTTCTCCCTTGTAAACATAGAGATTGGCCTTCATTTTATTATGGGTATTGTATTTATAAAAGTCAAAGTAGATATCTTCTAA
Organism: Peptoniphilaceae bacterium; assembly: GCA_030152565.1. Lineage (GTDB taxonomy): Bacteria > Bacillota > Clostridia > Tissierellales > Peptoniphilaceae > CALAZW01. The sequence goes on along the minus strand of JASLJE010000004.1, from coordinate 6,251 downwards.
ATTGGCCTTGTTCTTAGCCTTGATTAAGTTTTCTTTTCTTGATATATAGGCCATTTGTTTTTCAAACTTACCCAATTCTTCTGAGTAAATCTGGCTTAGGATTTTAGATGAATCCTTGGCCTTAACGTATTCTTGAGATCTGATTATAAAAATTGAAGAAAATAGTAGAACAATAAATAATAAAAAAATGGGAATGGATGAATAATCAATAAATAGTTTTTTGGTGTAATCCTTATAACTCTTATTTTTTTTCATGTCCATTCCCTCTCCCTATTTAAGTATTTACATAGTAATTTCTTTTTTACCTGTAACCTTGAAGAAAATAAATAAGGATATTGTTGTAAGTAACATTAGGATAGTCGCAAGAGCTGCCGCTGTTCCATAGTTTCCTCTTAAAACCTCAGTATAGATACCAACTGTCATTGTCTTGGTACTAGCTGTGTGAAGAAGAACTGATGTACTAAGTTCACTTATTATATTAATCCAACTAAGGATTGCTCCTGAGATAATTCCTGACTTCATCATAGGAAGAATAATCTTCCAGAAGGTCTTACCACTTGATGCTCCTAAACTCTCTGCAGCCTCTTCAATACTTGGGCTTATCTGATAGAGAGTTGCCGCCGATGATCTAATCGTAAAGGGACTTCTTCTTATAACATAGGCAACTATCATAATAATAGCTGTACCACTTAAGATTAATGGCTTCTTACTAAAGGCTATAAGAAGGGCTATACCCATAACTGATCCTGGGGCTATATATGGCAACATGGATAGTATATCCAAGGCCTCTGTAACCTTATTTTTTCTCTTTACAGTCACATATGCTACTATGACTCCTATTATAAGTATAATAGCCAGTGATATTAATGCAAGAGTGAAGGTTGTAGTAATTGAACTTCCCAGCCTACTAAAGGCCTTTCTATAACTGTCAAGAGAATAGCCCTTGACAAAGATTTTTCCACTTGTCTTTAAAAATGATGTGTAAACCACATAAAGTAAAGGAAGTACTGAGATAGCTATATATAAATAAACAAATATATGGGCTAAAATACTTTGTCCCTTAGTGTGATCCTTTTTTTGCATAGGATTTAAAGCTGACATGGAAAAAGATTTTCTCTCTGATATAGTCTTTTGTATTAAAAATATGGCTACAGCAAAAACTATAATAATAACGGATATGGCTGCTGCAAAGCCTGAGTCTCCACCCATTTCACCTATAAACTGGTTATAGACTATAACTGGGATAGTTTGATATCCCTCTCCTATTAACATAGGGGTACCAAAGTCCGCCAAGGCCCTCATAAATACTAGTAGGGATCCTGCCAACATGGTAGGAAGCACTAAAGGTATAATAACCTTAAAGATTCTTCTCATGCCTGTTATACCCAAGTTTTCTGATGCCTCTAAAAGAGATTGGTCTATGTTTTTTAAAGCCCCCATCAAGTACATATAGATAAGAGGTACCAACTGTAGGGTCAAGACTATTAAAATCCCCTTAAATCCATATATATCAATACCTGGTAGTCCCATAGATCTAAAGAATTTAGTTACAACTCCTGATCTACCGAATAGTAAAATCCATGAATAAGCTCCGATAAATGGTGGACTCATTGATGATATTAGGATTAAGATTTGTACTCCTACTGATCCCTTTATTTTAAAAGTAGTCATTATATAGGCCAAAGGAAAGGCTATAACTACAGTTAAAAGAGTAACTGCAAAGGTAACCTTCAAACTGTTAAATAAGGTACTATAGTAGTAGGGTTCAGTAAAGAAGGTCTTAAAGTAGTCTAGTGAAAAAGTTTGTCCATCCGGCTGGAAGGAAGACTTTAACAGACTGAATAAAGGAAATACTAGAAATAGTATATAGGTTAAAAATACTAATCCTGTCAGTATTGTCCATATATCTTTTTTCTTATTATTCAACATCGTTAACAACTCCCTCTGTTATACTTTTTTCTGTCTTGGCGTCAAATATATTTATTTTTTCAGCCTTAACTTCCAAGGATATTTCTGTTCCTATTCTTAAAAGTTCCTCTATCTTAGACTCTTGAATAATTTCAACAACCTTACCTGAAGCAAGTTTAACCATATAGTGGGTATTGATACCTAAGAACTGGCTATCAATAATTTCTCCCTTAATACCATCCTTGTCTGTTCTCAAGATAAATTCCTCTGGTCTAATGGATACTATAACATCCCTATCGCTATAGTCTGTTAGATTGTCTATTTTTAACTCATAGCCATCTTCAAAAACAAGTTTTTTAGCAGAGCCACCAAGGATCTTACCATCTACAAAGTTGGTTCTTCCTATAAAGGAGGCAACAAAAACATTGGCAGGTCTATGGTAAATATTTTGTGGTGTTCCCACATGTTGGATAATTCCCTTGTTCATTACTGCTATTCTATCTGAAACGGCCATGGCCTCTTCCTGGTCGTGGGTTACATAAACTGTAGTTATACCAATATCTCTTTGGATAGACTTAATAGCATTTCTCATCTCTATTCTCAACTTGGCATCCAAATTTGATAAGGGCTCATCCATCAGTAAGACATTTGGTTCTATAACAATTGCCCTGGCCAAGGCTATTCTTTGTTGCTGACCACCTGACATGTTTTCAGGTAGAGAGTCTTTAAGGTCTGATATTTGAACCACATCTAGCATGTGGTTTACCTTTTTTTCAATTTCACTTTTTGCCAGTTTTCTATTTTCCAAACCAAAGGCCACGTTTTTATAGGCTGTCATATTGGGAAATATGGCATAGTTTTGAAATACCATCCCAATATTTCTATCCTTGGGAGCAACCCTGTTTATAACCTGGTCTTCAAACTTAATAGTTCCACCTTCTATACTATTAAAACCAGCTATCATCCTAAGTAGGGTAGTCTTACCACAGCCTGATGGTCCAAGTAGGGTAAAGAACTCTCCCCTTTCTATATCTACTGATAGGTCTGGTATAATTACTTTTTCTCCGTATTTTTTTACTAAATTTTCACATGTAATATTAACGCTCATATTTACTCCTATAATATATTAAAGTCACTATCAAATAGTGACTTTAACTTATTTTTTATTTTCCAGTCTTAACAACTAAGTCTGTAAAGTTTTTGATTAATTCATCCTTGTGTTCCTTGATATACTCTTCATCTTCCTTGATAACATTTATATCTTCAAATGGTGTCATATAGTCCCCAACCTTAGCTCCATCTCTTAATGGTCTATTGGTAAGTTGTGAACCAAAGGCATCTTGTGCTTCTTGTGATATACAGAAATCTACGAATTTCTTAGCGTTTTCCATATTCTTAGCATCTTTAATAACTGCTACTCCAGCATCTAGATAAACAGCACCTTCCTTAGGATAAACTATTTCTACATTTGCTCCATCTCTTACATAGGCTGCAGATGGATCTTCATAAGTTAAACCAACTACATATTCCCCATCAGCTACTCCCTTGTGAACTGCTGAAGATGAGTTTAATATTTTACCATCTAGGTTTTCTAATAACTTTTCAACATAGTCCCATCCTTCTTGGCTTTCATAGTCGCCACCCATTGCCATCAATTGGTTAGTTAATTGGGCAAAAGCTGAAGATGAGTTACTAGCGTCTGCTGAAGCTATCTTACCCTTTAATTCAGGATTTAATAGGTCTTCATAGCCTTCTATTTTTATGTCTCCGATTAAGTCCTTATTTACTAGGATACAAGATCCATCAGCTGTGAAAGGAGTTAAGAAGCCATCTACGTTTTTATGGTCATCTAGCATATGTTCGTCATTTACTGATACATATTCTTCAAATAAGTCTTTCTTAGCTCTTACTGTAGCCTTACTACCACCGAATAAAACGTCTCCTTGTGGATTTTCTTGTTCGGATTCAATTCTCTTTAATAATTCGCCTGTACCAGCTGATATAATTTCTACCTTGATTCCTGTTTCTTTTTCAAACATTGGAATAATAGTTTGTATTATATCTTCTGTATTAGGTGAATAAACGACAACCTTACCGCTATCCTTGCCTTCTTCGCCGTTCTTATCACCAGAACCACAACCTGTTAAAGCTAGGGCAAATACTAGTAATAAGCTCATAATGATCAAATGTTTTTTATTTTTCATGTTTCCCTCCCTATGATTATATTTTTATTATATCAAGACAGGAAATCGCTTTCAAGGTAAAATCGTTCTATAAATGTCAAAAAAGTTCACAAAAAAAGAAGTTACTTAGTAACTTCTTAAGCTAGGTAAAGGTGTTCTATTAAAATTTTCACTCCCAAAAGAATTAATATGACACCTCCGGCAAACTCTGCCACATGTCTTTTATTTTGACCTATTAGGCCTCCTGCCTTAACCCCTATATAGGACATGATAAAGGTAATTACACCAATAAAGGCTACTGGTGAGTAAGGGCTTACCTTTAAAACTGATATAGATATTCCTATAGCCAGGGCATCAATACTAGTAGCCACTGCTATTGGAAACATGTTTTTCTTAAAGACAGGACAGGCATCCCCCTGCCTAGAGATTTCTATGGCTTCCTTGATCATATTAAGACCTATTAGGGCCAAAAGAATAAAGGCAATCCAGTGATCTATCCTTTCAATTCTCTCTTTAAATGTATAGCCTAAAAAATATCCCAAAAGGGTCATTAGGGCCTGAAATCCCCCAAACCAAACTCCAGCCTCCAAGGCTTCCTTGGCCTTGTCGTCTCCCGCTGATAAGCCCTTACATATGGATGCGGCAAAAGCATCCATGGCTAGGGCAAAACCTAAAATAATTTGTTCTATAACTCCCATAAGACCTCCACAAATTAAAAGACCCAAAAAGAACCTGAGTTCTTTTTGAGTCTCGTTATTTAATATAATACCAGATTTTAATCAGTATGTTGATATTATAACAATTTATTTGCCAACTACTCCCTCACAAAGTATATAACATTATAGAGTATTTATAGCTAATAGTCAAACTACAAAACCTTTACTTGTTTTACTGCACCATTGAATGGTTGTAGAGGGTTTAATGACCCGTATATTCTAGCTGTCCTGTGTAGGGAACCCATATCTACTATAAATTCCACTAGAGAACCATCGCCATGTCTACCGTAGTAATCCACTTGGCTGCTAGCCTTAATATCACCAATAATAGCAGGTACTACCCTACCTGTAGATAAAACAATGTCTACACTGTCTCCCACATTTCCGTACTTATTGGCCATGGCAACCATATATCTACCGTTAACCATTCTAACACCATAGTTTCCTGTATAGGCGCTTTGTTGTAATCTCCATTGTGGGCTTCTTCTATTGGTTATAGCATTATAGCCCATATATGATTTGAATCTTCCCATATTATTTGGAAGTGTATATACCTTCTTGTAGTTACCGGTTGACTTAGCTACTGTATTTTTACTTGTAGTATTTTTAGTAACTGCCTTGGCACTTGGGTTGATCCAAGCTCCTGGTTGATTCTTAACCTTGCTTATATTTAACATGCCATTGTGTTCTTTATAGATAAAATAGCTTCCAGCCTTACAAGTTGTATTGGAATTTCTTCCTTGTCTTGCATCATAGGCATTTGTATATCCTCTTAAGTTTTTCTTAAGATTATATTTTTTAACATTTGCTACTGTTTCTTTTTTAGCACTTGGCTTTACATTCTTATTTGTAGTAGGTTTAACCTTGTTCTTAGCAACTACTTGCTTGTTTTCATTAGGATTGATCCAAGCTCCTGGTTGGTTTTTGCTTTGGCTAATGTTGATCATGCCATTGCTTCTTCTGTAAACATAGTAGGTGCCCTTTTTATATTGGCCAACCTTGTTTTTATTATTTTTAGCATCATATGCACTCACATATGATTTCACATTATTGTTTAATTTGTATTGTCCTTCTGCCTTAATTGTCTTTGGTGCTGTCATTAGCATCACTGATGTAGTTACTGCTAAAAGCCCCTTATATAACTTATTATTCATTATCTCCTCCTGAACTTCCTTTTAATCATAGGAGAAAAATGAGTATAAGTCAACAAAAAGTAACTAATCTGTAACCTAGTTGTTACAGATTTGTTACTTTTTCATTAGATTCCCAAAGAAATCATATATATTCCTAATAGTAAAATTAATAGTCCTAGTATAAATTGAATCACTTTAGCTATTTTACCATAACTAGAGCTAGTATTCAATTTTGTAACAAAACCTACAAAGGTTCCAGCTATAATAACTATGATACTGTGGCCTAGGGCATAAAGTAAAAATAACAAGAT
>JASLJE010000027.1 GCA_030152565.1 Peptoniphilaceae bacterium | reverse complement strand
AAAGTAAAAAAGACTGCCTTAGGCAGTCCTTCTACTTGTTTTAGTCTTCCATATATTCTTCTATTAAATCAAAATCCTTAGTTTTACCATTAAAGTTTAACTCATAGATTTTTCTCTTATGGCCCTCTCCTAGAAGAAGGTTTCCCATCTTCCATTCCTTGGCCAAAAGCTTGTCCTCTTCCAATTGGATATTTACATTTTCCTTAACTAATTTGGATTTATAAATCTGTCCTTCCTTAATAGTGTAAACCTGGGATTTTTCAGACCACCTGGTAAAGTTTGAAGTATTTACTACCACTATGCCATAGGTCCTATCCTTTTGCTTGGCCACATAGAAGTTTACATCTTCTACAGGCTGGCCCAAGGTCTCATAAAGAACCAATTGGTCATCTTCTCTCAAGTAGATACTGGTCTTATTCCCTCCATCACTTACTACTATTTCCTGGCTTTCTCCAGACATGTCATAGTCAAAGGCCTTGTTAAAGATTATTTCTTCATCTAGGGGAAAGTCTAGAAGAGGGTCTGGTTCAACAAAGCTGTAGGAGCTTCTTTCCTTAGATTCCTTTTCCAATCTTCTTTCTTCCCTGGCCTTATCTTCTATCTTTTTAACCTTCTCCACCTTGGCTATCTCTTCTCTTATCTTATTAAGACTAGCTGGGAAAGGATTGGACCAGTCCATCTTTTCCAAGTCCAGGTCAAGTTTTTCCTCCCTATACTTATCCTTACTTTCCTTAACTTCTGTTAGGATAAGGAGTTCCAGATTAATTTCTTCATCCTGGTCTTTTTCCATTTCTTTTCTTAACCTGGCACCCAGGTCTAACAAAAGATCTTCATAGTCCTTGTATTCATATTCCACTAGAAGCCTATAGGTCTGGTCTTTTTCTTCCAGACTTCTCTTCTTAATAGAAAGCCTATTTTCAAAACTTATATAGTCTTTTAAGTCTAGGCCGTCAACTTTTAGCTCTTCCAAGTCTTTTAAATATGCCTTATAGTCTGAGTGTATCTGGTCTTCCAGCTTATCTATATTTTCTATTAGTAAGGGCTTATTTATCTTCTTATTCTTAGGTTTGTCAGTCAAGATATAAGTATAGTAGTCCAGAGGGGGCATTTCTAAAACCTCTGTCAAATCACTTCTAATTTCATTTATTAAGTTTTCCCTGTTTTCTTCTAAAAGTCCAGTCTTGTCTATTAGTACATTGGTTCCTTCCAGGTTTATAACCAGGTAGTTGGCACTTAAAAGATCATAGTCCTTATTTATATTATTACCTAGAGGTATCTCTGCTAGGGTCTTAATAAATAGGGCCTTGTTCTTTATAAGGTTATGCAGGTCCTTTTTCATATAAAAGTCTGATAAAACCTCTATCCTATCATCTGTTATATGATACTTGTCCAAATCATACTTGCCGAGAACTCTTTCAAGGCTTATGGCCAGGCCATAGTCTCTAGGTTCTTCATTGGCTATCTCTTCAAAGTTACCAGACTCCAAATCATATCTGTCCTTTAACTCATCTACCAAGTCCAGGTTTTCCTTCTTTTCCAAGTAATTAAAGATAAGATAGATATCATCCTTTTGGTAGGTCTCTAAGATATAGGTCTTTAGGCCTTCTTCATATTCCAGCCTAATATTACTATTTTCGTCAATTTCTTCTTTTATAAGGTTTTTATCTTCATCTATTAAAGTATCCACAATATTTTCATTGTAGAATTTTAAAATAGCTCCATCTTCAGAATAGGAATAATTGATAAAAAGATCATCCTTCTTGTATTCCAAACTCTCTATACTTTCAAACAAATCCAATTCTATGGTCTTGATTGGTTCCACCTCTACAAACTTATGTTCAATAAGATAGGCCTCCAAATTATTCTTAGTTAATTTATTGGAGCATCCAGTCATTATTAAAAGGGCTAGTAGGGTTGTAATATAAATTCTCTTTTTCATAGTATTCTCCTTGTAATTATGCTAATTATAACATAGGAATACTTTTATTTGAAAAGTCTTTTAAGTTTTCCAGCTTCTCTTAGGTAGATAAATTCATTTATTTGATCATTGTCAAAGGCCTCCAACATGTCATAAAAGTCCACTACCAGGTCATACTTGTCCAGGTCTTGTCTTTTAACCCACTTGTTTTCCCCCTCTTGCGAAGATCTTAAAGTCCCTGAAAACTTGTCTGTCTTAAAAAGCACCACTATATATCTTAGGCCATCTTCTGTGGGAAATTGCTTGATTCCACACAGGCGAACATTTTCTATATCCAGGCCTGTTTCTTCCTTAACCTCTCTTACTACAGAATCTACAAAAGACTCTCCCTCTTCCACATGGCCTCCTGGAAAGGCATAGCCCTGCCAATCCTTCTTAAGCCTATTTTGTAAAAGTAGTTGGTCGTCCTTATAGATCATACAAAGGTTGGTTAAGATTACTCTTTCACTTCTATCCATATATCCTCCTAGGCCCCAACCTGGTCCAGTCTTTCTTCTTGGGCCAGACCATCCAGGGTCTTTCTAAAGTTTGCCTTAAACATAAGTCCTGTAACTGTTGCAGCTATCAAGTCTGATAGGGCTTCAGCTAGAAATACTGCCATAAGCTTGTTTTCCATTAGGCCTGGCAGTATATAGATTAAAGGAATAAGTAAAAACACCTTTCTCAATAGGGCTAAAAATAGAGATGTCTTGGCATTTCCCATGGCTATAAAGGTCTGTTGACAGGCCACTTGAACACCTAGGGCAAAGGTTCCAGCCATATAGATCCTAAGTCCATACTTGGCAATCTCTATTATTTCTTCATTGGAAGTAAAACCTCTGGCAAATAGGCCTGGAAAGACCATGATAAAAAGCCAAAAGACAGTACTATAGGTCACACAGGCTATAAAGAGAAGCCTAAAGGTTTCTTCCATCCTCTTCTCATTTTTCGCCCCATAATTATAGCTCATAAGAGGCTGGGCCCCTTGGGTCAAGCCTGATAGGGGTAAAAACACAAACTGCATGGCTGAGGATAGGATGGTCATGGCCCCAACTGCTGCGTCCCCTCCAAACCTTTGTAGGTTGGCATTAAAGGCTACTATGATTAAACTTTCTGTAAACTGCATTACAAAAGGCGATAGGCCTAAAAGAATTATAGGCTTGACCAACCTGGCTTCCAAGGCTAGGTTGGGTCTTCTTATTTTCAAATTAGTCTTATCCCCTCTTAAAAACCTAACTATAAAGTAGCTAGATAGGGCCTGGGATAAGATTGTAGCAAGGGCTGCCCCCTTAACTCCCATATCTAAAAGGTAGATAAAAATTGGGTCTAGTACAATATTGGTAAGAGCCCCTATTAAAACTGAGAACATACTTACCTTGACAAAGCCTTGAGAGCTTATAAAGGGATTTAGTCCTAGAGATAGTTGGACAAAAATAATTCCCCAGGTGTAGATTCTCATATAGTCCATGGCATAAGGTAGGGTGGCAGGACTGGCTCCAAAGGCCAGTAAAAGTCTTTCACTAAAGCCTGTGAAAAAAACAGTAAGGCCTAGGGCTATGAGAATTAACAGGTGAAAAGAGTTACCTAAAATCTTTTCAGCCTCCCCATAGTCATCCTCCCCCATCTTAATAGATGCTCTGGGAGCTCCCCCCATACCTATTAAAACTGCAAAGGCAGATATGATAATAACCAAGGGGGCAGTAAGGCCTACTCCTGTAAGTGCCAGACCCCCTACTTCTTCCATATGTCCTATAAACATTCTGTCTACCATGCTGTAGATAAGTGTTACCAGCTGGCCTAAAATAGCTGGTATGGACATGCTAATTAATAATTCTTTTATATTTCCATCTCTTAATTTATTTTCCTTCATCTTAACTCCTACATCCTATCAATATTTTCCATCATTTTACGACTGATTTCATTAAATTTATAAAGGTCCTTTAGGTCTATATCTCCTATTAGGGCTTCTATAAATTCATCATTATAGTTTTTTATCTCCTGTATTTCCCTGGCATTTAAGTCTATTAAACTCAAGATTTTTTCCCTCTTATCCTTTTTACTTGGACTAACCCTAATAAGTTTTTTATCCTCCAAGTCCTTTACTGCCTTGGATATAAGTCCCTTGGATACTCCCCTATACTGGCCTATCATAGTTGCGGTAACCTCCAAGTCCCTATTGTTTATAAGGAAGGTTAAAACATCTAGTTCTGCCGGCTTAAAGTCGTACTTGTCCAGGTTATTTTCCATATAGTTCCTATATTTTTTTATAACCTGATAGTACATATAAAATATATTAGCCTGGTCTTTTGTCTCCATATAATCTCCTTTAGTTTACTTTTGAACAATAGTATGAGTATAGGTCCTTTTAGTTCAAAAGTCAACTAATATTAGTCATCCTTATGCTATAATAAAATTAAAGAGAAGGGAGTTTTTATGGATAATGAAAAATTAAATAATATAGATGAAAAGAGAGAAAACCCAAGTGTTGTTCCTGACCAAGACCCAATAGATAAAAGCTTGGAAGAAGAAGCTTTTAGGATAAAAAGAAAAAAAGACCTGACCCAGGTGGGCCTGGTCCAACTCCTTTATATCCTTTGTCTAAACATAGTTACCAGCCTTGTTTCTGGCCTAAGTGAAGACATGGGCATTATAATGATGGGGGGAACTATTATCTCCCTAACCATAGTTCTTATAGTATTTCGAGCACCAAATATAATTGACATTGTTAAGGACAAGAAAAAAGAAGCAAGTTTTAAAGACATTCTTTACTTCTTTGGTCTAGGCCTGATTTTTAATATGATCATGGGCCTAATAATTAATTTCCTTGTGGAAAGTGCTGGTTTAGACATAACCAATATAACTGAACTAATACAAAATGAGGTTTCTACAACCACCTATTTATATGTGGTCCTACTAGGCCCCTTGGTTGAAGAAATTCTCTATAGGGGAATTATTCTTCAAAGGCTAAGACCCTATGGAAAAATGCTAGGACTTATCTTTAGTTCCTTGTTTTTTGGTCTTATGCACCAAAACCTGGTCCAATCCTTTAGCGTCCTAGGTATAGCCCTAGTTCTAGGCTATGTGGCCACCTACTATTCCTTTAAGGCAGCTGTCCTAGTTCATATTTTAAACAACCTATTTGTCATGTTGGTTTCAGCCCTAGCAGACTATTTGACCTTCTACTACCTGCTTTTAAGCCTGGTTATGCTAATAATGATTTATTCTACCTATAGGTTCTTTAGTAAAAATAATAGGGATTTACTTAGAAAAAAATTACATTTTGAAGAAAGAGAAAAAGAAAATATCAAGGCCCTACTTAGTAACTGGGCCATAATACTTGTCATTTTGATTCACATAGCTGGCATGATCCTGTCAGAAGTGGTCTTGACAGCCATCTAATAAGCCTCTAGCAGGCTTATTTTTTTGATCTTTTTATCAGGCTGATAGATATGAATAGTACCAGGGCAACTGCTATGATTCCCCCATAGATAACTGTTTTCATATCGTCTCCTGTAGCTGGATTTACAGCTGGATAAAAATTGATTATTTCCTTTAATAAAGCTTGCATATAGACCTCCTTGTCCCTATTTTACCATAAAAAAAGAGCAGCCTAGCTACTCTTTTAGTCTTTATTTAATTTTACTCTTGTCTAGAGAGTCAAGATATTTTTCTAATTCCTTAACAACTGGGCCAATAGTTCCCTCTTCAAATGGGTTATTGATACCAACCTTCTTAACCATTTCCTTAAATGGATATCTACCACCTAATTTACATAGCTTTAAGTATTCACTCCAAGCTTCGTCGTGGTTTTCAAGGTCTCTAATAAAGAATTGGAAGGCATTAACTTGAGCTATAGTATAGTCTAAATAGTAAAATGGCATTTCATATACGTGTAATTGTCTTTGCCATCTACCACCATTTTCATAGTAGTCAAATCCTGCATAGTCTAGGTGAGGTAGGTATTTCTTTTCTATCTCCCTATATTTTCTTCTTCTTTCTTCTGGACTAGCTTCTGGATTCTCATAAACAAATTCTTGGAACTCATCTATTGATGCACCATATGGCAAGAATTGTAGGGCTGATACAACATGGGAATAGTAGTACTTTTCAGTGTCTTCTCCAAAGAAAAGTTCCATCCATGGGTGGGTGAAAAATTCCATAGACATGGAGTGGGTTTCAGCTATTTCCATAGTTCCATTTTGGTATTCTGATGGATAAATATCTCTTGACATATAACCTTGGAAGGCATGTCCTGCTTCGTGGGTTAAAACGTCCACATCTCCAGAAGTCTTGTTAAAGTTGGAGAAGATAAAAGGTACCTTATAGTCAGAAATAGTTGTCATATAACCACCTGGAGCCTTACCTTCCTTAGTAGTTAAGTCCATTAATTCTTGGCTGGTCATGATCTTGAAAAACTCATCTGTTTCAGGAGATAGTTCAGCATACATTTTCTTGGCAGCTTCAACTAAAACATCTTCTTCACCTATAGGCATAGGATTACCTGTTAAGAACATTAAAGGTACATCGTAGAATTTAAAGTCTTCTACTCCTATTCTTTCTTTTTGTTCTTCATATAGTTTTTGTGTTAAAGGTACTACTGAGTCTAAGATTTGCTTTCTATACTTCTTAGCGTCTTCTTGGTTCCAGTCAGTCCTACCCATTTGGCCATAGGCCACAGGTATAAAGTTATCAAAGCCTAGTTTTATCCCTATGTTATGTCTAACCTTAACTAGTTCATCATAGATTCTATCAAGTTCTTCTTCATTTTCCATAAACCATTGGTGAACCTTACTACTTGCTTCTTTTCTCTCATCCCTATCCTTGGATTGCATAAAGTAACCCATTTGGGACATGTTTCTCTTTTCTCCCTTGTAGTCTATTAGGCAGGAAGACATTAATTTTTGATATTCCATAGATAGTTGGTTTTCCTTGATCCTGTCTTCAACAATAGCTGGATTAAATAGCTTACTATTTACCTCATCCTTGTCCAGGATATGGTGGCCAAACTCTTCAATTATTTCATCTTTAAATTTACTCTTTAGTCTTATATCTGAAAGTCTAGTTGATATTTCTTGGAATTCTGGAAGAAACTTATCAAACTCTTCCTTTTCCTTAGAATAAAATTCATCTTGAGTATTTATGGTATATCTGATGTAGGCAAGAGTATACATGGTTTCAAAGTTGGAAGATCTCTTTTCCATTTCCTTGAAGTTATCGAAAAACTCTTTACTGGTTTCAGCATTTTCCATCTTGTCTAAAAGGTCATTAAACTCTTTTTTTGTCTCAGTAAAATCTGGTCTTACATATTTCATTTCATTAAATTTCATATTATCACCTCTTATTATTAGTATACATCTTTGCAGAAATTATGGCAGTAATTGGTATGGAAATCATCAGTCCTATGCTTCCAGCCACTGCCCTGATTACTTCTGTCACTATAATGTCCATATTGTAGAATTTTGGACTGTTTTGATTGTAGATATAAAATAGAATTAAAAGCGGTAGGGAGGATCCTAAATAGGCCAAAACCAAGGTATTGGTCATGGTTCCCATAATGTCTTTTCCCACATTCATTCCCGACTTATATAATTCTTTTTGACTTAAATCTGGATTTGCCTTGCTTATTTCCTCTATGGATGAAGCTATACTCATACCCACGTCCATAACTGCTCCCAGGGCTCCTAGAAGAACTCCTGAGTAAAGTAGAGACCTTGGTGATATGTTTACATTAGGTATAAACTTTATCATCATGGCCTCCTCTGAGGACAGTCCAGTCACATTGGCCCTAGTTCCTACCACATAGGCTATTAGGGCTGATATAAAGACACCAATCAAGGTTCCCATAATGGCTGCCAAGGATTTTTTCTTAAATCCTGCAACTATAAGTATGGTTATAAAGGTCATAAGGCTTGCTGCTATCACTGACAAAATAAAGGGTGAATAGCCCTTTAGTATCAAGGGCAAAATAACCATGACAAGCCCTATGGATATGGCCAAGGTTATCAAAGCCTTCAGGCCTGAAAACCTACCTATAATTAATACCACTAGGGCAAAGAGAATCAAAATATAGACCAGCCAATCACTTCTGTAAAAGTCATATATATGAAAGTCTTCTACCTCTGAGTCTTTATTGGTATCAAATATTATTACCCTATCTCCCGACTTATAATCAACAAAAAAGGATGAGTTTTCAATTACATGTTCAATAATTGTAACTATCTCACCTTTTCTATCTCCCTTTATTATCTCCACTTCCATGGACATGTATTCATTTATAAGTTGGTCTTCTTTTTCTTCTTCAAGCTTAAAAGTTTCAATATTTAATATTTTAGCCTTGTAAAAGGTCTCGTTTTTCAAGTCTCCCTGGTAGTCATTGGCCTGGACCAGGCTGCCACCAAGAAAAACCATAATCATTAGCATTATTAAAATATTCTTTTTTTTCATGCATCCCCCTTTTCTATCCTATAATTTTATATTATATGATAAGAAAAGGAAAATTTAAAACAATTGGTTGGTAGATATAAATATAACTACTATGGCTAGTGGAATTATTATCTTTATCAAGAAGTAATAAATGTCCTTAAGTCTAAACTTAATCTTCCCACTATTGGTTAGCTCATCCATCAAGTCTTCCTTTTTAAAGAACCAGCCTAAAAATACTATTTCTATTAGGGCTGCCACTAAAAGCATAAAGTTAGCTGTCAGGTAGTCTAAAAAGTCAAAAAAGTTCTTGCCTCCTATGGTTACATGGCTTAATTGCCCCTGGGATAGGCTGGAAAATACAGCCACAAACATAATCCCTAGGGATGAGTAAAGGGCAGCTTTTTTCCTATCCAACTTCCAACTATCTTCCAAGTAGGCAACTATAACTTCTAGAAGAGATATGGTTGAAGTCAAAGCTGCAAAAGTTAAAAGTAAGAAAAATAGGATGGAGAAAAAGTATCCACCTGTCATCTGGGAAAATACATTGGGTAGAGATGTGAATACCAAGCCCGCCCCTTGTCCCGGTTCCAAGCCAAAAGAAAATACTGCTGGAAATATGGCTATACCTGCTAAAAGAGCCACCATTAAGTCCATGGCCGATATTTTCAAGGCCAGTTTTGGTAGGTTTTCTCTTTTATCTATATATGAGCCATAGGTAATCATTATTCCCATTCCTAAACTCAAGGTATAAAAGGCATGGCCCATGGCCACTAAAATAGCCTCCTTGGATAGTTGACTAAAGTCTGGTTTAAATAAAAATTTAATTCCTTCCATGGAATTTTCCAAGCTTACAGCCTTAAGTCCTAGGATAAATAAAATTAATAAAAGAATAGGCAGTAATATTTTAGACGCCTTTTCTATCCCCTTTTCAACTCCCTTGGACACTATTATCATAGTAATAAATAGTATTATAAAAGTGTAGATTAGGGGAATGATAGGGTCACTAGTAAAGTCTATAAAGATGGCCTCTATCTGCTGGGGATTTTTACCGCCAAAGGCATTTCCCAGGGATGAAACCACATACTTTAAAGACCAACCTGCAACCACTGAATAATAGCCCATAATAATAAAGGCAGCTAAGACTCCTATAACCCCAGATATATACCATTTCTTTCCTTCTTTTAGGTTCTTAAAGCTATTTACAGCGTCTGATTGACCTCTTCTTCCAATAATCATTTCGGAAATCATGAGAGGGATTCCAATAAGTGCAACCATAATAATATAGACTATTAAAAATGCTCCCCCTCCATATTTACCAGTAATATAGGGAAATCTCCATATATTACCAACGCCTACTGCCGATCCAACTGCAGCGGCCAACATTCCAAATGATGTTTTAAATCCCTGTCTGTCTTTCATAAGTCCTCCTCTTTAAATTAATATACAAATTTAATCATACATATGTTTTAATTTAAAGTAAATAAAAACACTGATAAAAGTGTTTTTATAGAAGTAATTATTAATTTATTTTGATATTTATGTTTATAGGCTGGATTTAAACTTATTCAAAACATCTATTAGCCTAGGCTTTTCCTGCCAATATTCAGCACAATCTGGATATCTATTAATTATATGTTGGTATTCACTATCGGTTAAAACTTCATATATATTCATTGATTGTGTATTGTCAACGGCATCAAATTCAGTTAAAGGTGGAGATATCATACCTTTTTCTAAAAGCCTCCTTGTAATATCTTTCAATTCTGAAGGCACATATGCAGTTTTAATCTTCCATCTAGGCTCTTTTTTAGGTGTATAAGTATTAGAGTCAAGATCTTTAAAGTACTTCATACTCAAATTCCTTATAGTTCCCCTTACTCCTAGAGACTTGTCCAGCATGGAAGACCATAAAAGTTCAAAGTTTCTGTCGTGAAGGGGACCTTCTTCTGATGTTAAAAAATCCATCCTATACTTATTGATTCCCAGGATTAAACTATCATCAAACCCTATGTCCCTACCATCCATATATTTTAAGTCAACAATCCTATTGCCTACTGGCTTGGTCAGGTCTATGGTATAGATAATATTTCCAAATATATCCAGGGTTGAATATTTAAATGAAGATCTTTTCTTGTCAAAACTTATGGTTATATCTCCTTGGACTGACTGGTTGTAAAAGCCAGCAGACCATTCCATATAGTCTTTTAGGTCTCTGCCCTTAAGCCTATAGTTATTTATATCTCCCCCATTGTACTGGTAGCTATTGTAGATATGCTTTCTTCTAACCTCTCCCTTTCTCATAATTGGATAGGGATTGTCTATCTGGGTGGCAACCACATCTGCCCCACTATAGTGAAGCATAACATCTAAGAAGAAGTCTGCCACCTTGGTTTGGGCCACTCTTACCTGAGGAACTCCTGGTAGGTCGTCACTTTCACTTAGGTCTTCACTTAAGAAGCCTATAATGTCATTGGCATAGGTCCTTAATTCCCTGTGGTAGGGATAGAGGATTTTTTCCAGGTCTGGATCACTTTCTATAGAGTCATCTACCTGGATAACCTCGCTGTGGACTGATTTTAAACTGTAGTTCTTATCTTCTTTTTCAAACTCCAAGTCTATTCTTATCAGGCCTTCGCCCCCCTTGCCTGGCTGGGTAAAGACTGCCTGGTTGATTTTCTTGCCATGGATAATCCTATGCATGTGACCACCTATGACAGCATCTATTCTTTCGGCCCCCTTAACATTATATAAAAGGTCCATGGTTCCAGTGTTGGCTATGTTGTTTTCATTGGTATCTCCCATGTGAAAAACACCTATTAAGGCATCTACCTCTGGAATTTCCTCTAAGAGTTTTTCCAGCTCCACATCAGCATCTGTAACCCTATAGCCCTTAAGATTTCCCCTTTTTTCTTCAAAGTGTCTTACCATAGGGGTATTTAAGGATATAAAGCCTATTTTCACCTTGCCAAAGTGTTTAATATAGTAGCCATTTAAGGCCCTATAGCCACTTTCCTTATAGAGATTACCCATCATGGGTATTCCCTTATAGTTGGATATAATCTTTATCAGGGTATCCATGCCAAAGTTAAATTCATGGTTGCCCATATTTAAGATTTCATAGCCCATATAGTTGACAACTTCTGTTGCTGGAAAGTTATCCCTGTTTAAAAAGATGTCCATACTATTTCCCTGGATCAAATCCCCACAGTCTATTAGCATGGTATTGGGATTTTCTTTTCTTATTTCCTTTACTAGTGTGCTAACTCTAGTAAGCCCTCCCCTATCAGTTTTCATGTCCAGGGAATAGTCCCAAGGCATGTAAAAGCCATGGACATCTGATGTGGCTAAAAGGCTCACTATTTTTGTGTCTTCATCTAACTGCCTATTTAAAATATTTTTTAATATATCCTGCATACTCACCTCTAGGAATGTTTAACTTTAATGGTTGTGATAAGTCTATACATAATCATATAAATCATTCCCAATAAGAAAGGATAATAAAATGTAACTGCCCTGTAAATTAAAGAATAGGATTTAGCCTTGACTGCACCTATAAGCTGGGTAAATAAAAGGATAAAGGCAAACTCTGTCGATCCCACTCCCCCAGTACTTGGTATAACTCCTATGATCATCATAACTATGGCCATGGTACCTACTACTTGAACAAAGGCTAAGGACTTACCTGTAGCCTTGATTAAAACATAGGGAACCATATACCACTGTAGGAGTTTCACCATTTGAAGTCCTATAGCTAAGGCAATTAACTTTTTATTGTCTACTATAAACTTTGATTCTTCTCTTAATTGGGTAAATTCATTTTCTAGTTTATCAATTTTTTCTTGATAGTTTTCTTTCTTACTTATTTTTCTCAGTAGACCTACTAAAAGCTCATGAAACTTTTTGGACATATTTAGTAGGACTAAAAATACTGCTATTAGAAAGGCCAAAAGTATTGTAAGTAAAATATACTTGCTGGCACTGGCATAAACCTCTTTGATAAAGGCCTTGTTGATAAAAAATCCCAAAAGCCCCATGATAACAACTGCTATTTTTTGAAATAAATACATAAAGGTAAGAGCCGACATACTTTTACCCACTGATATATTATTTCCCTTCAAAAAAGCAACCTGGGCTATCTGGGTTCCTGTACCAAAGGTAACCCCCCTATAGAACCAGGCATTAAAGGTTGAACTTAAGGCCTTTCTATAGGTTAAATCTTTCTCATCTTTTAAAAGCATCTTAATTATTATAGGTTCAATTAAAAATGGTATAAATCCTAAAATCATCAACTTAAAAATTGTATTTAATTCAATATTTTTTATCTCTACTAGAATATCTTCTAAAGAGTCCTTAAATACAAAATACATAATAATTAATGCTATCCCAACTACTATAAGGTAGTAGGGCTTCTTCTTTTTTTCCTTTTCCATAACATCACCTTTCTTTGTCCTAGTATAATTATAACAAAAAAAGGAGCCATGGCTCCTATTTCTTTAAATATTCAAGTACTTCTTCTGGATTATCCTTGGCCTTTACCTTGTCAAATATCTTTTCTATCTTTCCTTCTTCATCGATAATAAAGGTTGTTCTTACGGTTCCCATACCAACTTTTCCAAATACCTTTTTTTCTTGCCATACACCATAGTCTGTATGAACAATTTTTTCAGGATCTGATAAAAGGGTAAAGTTTAATTGGTGCTTGTCTATAAAGTTTGTATGGGCCTTTTGGCCGTCCCTACTAACTCCAATAACTTCTGCTCCCTCATCTCTTATTTCTTGATTTATATCTCTAAAGCCACAAGCCTGGTTGGTACAGCCTGGAGTATTATCCTTAGGGTAAAAGTATAAAACTACTTTCTTTCCCCTATAGTCACTAAGACTAACTTCCCTACCATCTTGATCTAAAAGTGTAAATTCTGGTGCCTTATCTCCTACTTTTAACATAATCTCCTCCTAATTTTTATCTCTTTATTATCTACCCTATTTAATCATTTAATAAACTTATTTCTGTCTTGTCCA
>JASLJE010000021.1 GCA_030152565.1 Peptoniphilaceae bacterium | reverse complement strand
CTTACAACAGATGTAACTGTAATTAGTGAGGCCATGCAGCAAAGTTTGCTACAGGTTTTAACAGCCATACTATCACTAGTATTCAGTTTTATCTTTATGTTTTACCTATCTCCCTTCTTTGCCCTAGTAGCCCTAATCATGTTACCCCTATGTGTAATTGCCTTTAAGCGTATAGCCAATATGGGCCAACCCCACTTTAAATCCCTACAAGATTCACTGGGAGATCTAAATGGTTATACCCAAGAGTATTATTCAGGCAATATGATAGTTAAGCTATTTAATCAAGAAGAAGATGTTATAGAAGGGTTTGAAAAGGTTAATGACAAGTTGACCAAGGCCAGTTTTAAGGCCAACTTTCTATCCAGTACTATAAACCCTATCTTAAGTGGGATTACCTACTTCTTCTATATAGGACTCTTCCTAATCCTAGCCCTACTAGTTTTAGACAAGCCTCTTTTAGTATTTGGCTTTACCCTAGCAGGTGCCATGGAAATAGGTGCCATCCAAGCCTTCATCCAATATGTTTGGCAGGCCAGTGGACCTATAGGACAAATTACCCAACTATCCAACCTTTTCCAAACAGCCATAGCTTCCTTAAGCCGTGTGATGGAAGTATTTGACGAAGAAGAGGACAAGGATGTGGAAGAAAAATTCCAAATGGATAATATAACAGTAGATGGAAATATCCAATTCAAAGACGTACAATTTGGCTATTCTCCTGACAAACTTCTTATGGATGGAATCAATATAGACATTAAGGCTGGTGATACAGTGGCCATAGTTGGACCTACTGGAGCTGGTAAAACTACTCTTATAAATCTTTTAATGAGATTCTATGACCTAAATGGAGGCCAAATAACCATAGACGGCCTAAGCATAGATCAAATAAGTAAGAGACAGTCCAGATCTCTCTTTGGTATAGTTGACCAAAATCCTTGGCTTTACTCTACAACCATAGAAGAAAATATAAGGTTTGGTAGACTAGATGCTACCTATCAAGAAGTTATAGAGGCGGCTGAACTTGCCAGAGCAGACCACTTTATAAGAACTCTTCCTGAAGGCTATAAGACTATAATAAATGAGGATACAACCAATGTATCCCAAGGGGAAAAACAGCTTATTACCATAGCTCGTGCCCTATTAAAGGATCCAGAAATTTTAATCCTAGATGAGGCAACCTCTTCTGTAGACACAAGATTGGAACACCTTCTACAAGAGGCTATGGACAAGGCCATGGAAGGAAGAACTAGCTTTATCATAGCCCACAGATTATCAACTATAAGAAATGCTGACTTAATCTTGGTTATGCAAGAAGGATCAATTGTTGAACAAGGAAATCACCAAGAATTAATAGAACAAGGTGGTATCTATAGAGACCTTTATGAAAGTCAATTCCAATAAGATAAGAGATTAATATAGATAAAAATAAAAGTGAAGATTTATGGATTAACCATAGACCTTCACTTTTTTTATTTAGTCTGTTCTTAAGGCTGTCACAGGATCTTTCTTGGCAGCTTTTTTTGCTGGAATCAAGCCACCCAAAAGAGTTAAAAATACACTTAAAACCAAAAGTATAAGCCCGCTATTTAAAGGTAGACTGGCATTTACATCTGGAGTTCCTGTCATAGAGTGTATTATTTTATTGGTTGGGATTAAAAGTAAAAGACTTATTCCCACACCCAGGGCCCCTGAAATCAGGCCTATAATAAAGGTCTCAGCATTAAATACTTGAGATATATTATGCTTGGATGCTCCTATGGCTCTTAGGATACCTATCTCCTTAGTTCTTTCTAGAACTGATATATAGGTAATAATCCCTATCATTATGGAGGATACCACTAAGGATACTCCCACAAAGGCTATAAGCACATAAGATATTACATTTATAATTGTTGTTATGGAAGACATTAGAAGGGCTACAAAGTCTGTATAAGAAATCTTATCCTCTTCCTTGGCCTTTTCATTGTAGTTTTCTATAGCCTTGGCTATTAGATCCTTATTTTCAAAGCTATCTGCATATATGTTTATAGAGGCTGGAGCATCTAAACTTACCAGTCCAAAGGCTTCCATGTTTTCCTCATAGGAACCTGCAGATATATTGTTCTCATAAACAGCCAGTAAAAAGTCTTGGTCTGGTTGGTCAGCCAAGTAGTCATCTAAAAGCTTGGCTAGAGAGTTTTCATCATTTTGTAAAAGTTGGCCCATGGTTTTAGGATCATCGGCATAAACTGTCCTAACCATTTCTCTTGCTATTTGGGCCTTATCAGATATGCCCAAAGAAGCTAGCCACTTCTTACTATCTTCTATTTTTACGCTGTCATCCTTGGGAGCAAAGCTGGCTCCATTTAGAATATTTGTATCCTTGTTCTTTATCTGTGCCTTTACTAGGGCACTTTCATCTGTTATTTCTCTTATCTTATCAGTCAAGGCTCTGGTATAGCCTAAGTTACTATTTATTAAAAAGTTTTCAGACTCTTCTTTTTGCCTTATAATCCCTACTATCTTTAACTCTAGGGCTTCATCCAGTAGATCTTCAACCTTATCCTTTTGATCTCCCACATAGCTAAACCTATCTTCTTCAACCTTCTCATAGGCCAGGGCCGCTGGTAGCAGGTAAAGCTTTTGTTCTAAGAGGTCTTCAAAGTCCCAGGACTTTTCCTTAAGACTTATCTCTTCTCCCCTATCTATCTTGTCTTTTATTTCTTCATATTCCTTATAGGGTAAGATCCCCAATTCATATAAAACTGAACTTGCTATCTCATTGTTCTTATCAACTATTAAGATGGTCTCATCATAGGATTTAGGATATTTTCCATAAAGAAGATCATAATTGTCCTTAATTGCCGGACTTACCAGTTCATCATTTTTACCTGGTAAGAGTTCTTCAAAGTGTTTTCTAGCTCCTGGATTTTCCAATCCTGGTAGGCTGGGCATGGTTCCAAAAGGATTTTCTTCCTTCTTTTCATCAAAGCTGGTCCCATCTGCATTAACCAGTCTTTTATTTGGATCATAGGAATAGATATCAAATTTAGTGGCATAGGAATAAACTATTCCATTGTCTCCCACATAGTCATGAATTTCACTTTTAGGATCATCCAAGTATTTTTTAAAGGCTGTAAGATTATTTTTATCAATACTAGTGGTCATGGTTGAAGCATGTTCTAGCCCCTTACTATTGGAATATATTTTCTTTGGATTTCTATCCTTCTTATCATCCTTTTTTTCTTCCTCTGCAGTGTTCTTACCTGCCTCCATTAAACTGGCCAGGTCCATGGCTTCTTTTTCTATGGTTATGGGATAAGATACCATAGTATCTTTTTGTATATCCTCTATGTAGTTATTAACTCCATTAGACAAGGATAAAATCAAGGCTATCCCTATAATACCTATGGAACCTGCAAAGGCTGTAAGTAGGGTCCTCCCCTTCTTAGTCTTTAAGTTGTTAAAGCTTAGGGAAAGGGCTGTTAAAAATGACATGGATGATTTACCCATATTTTTATGCTTAGCATCTTCCTTTTCATCTTCTAAGACAAAGGGCCTGGTGTCATCTATAATCTTTCCATCTCTTAATCTAACTATTCTTGTGGCATAGTCTTCAGCCAGTTCTGGATTATGGGTTACCATAACTACCAACCTATCCTGGGCCACTTCTTTTAATAGCTCCATTACCTGGATACTAGTTTCACTATCCAAGGCTCCTGTAGGTTCATCAGCCAAAAGTATATCAGGATTATTTACCAAGGCTCTGGCTATGGCCACTCTTTGCATCTGGCCTCCCGACATTTGGTTGGGCTTTTTATTTACATGGTCCTTTAGACCCACATCTTCCAAGGCCTTAAGGGCTCTTTTTCTTCTCTCACTTCTAGAGATTCCTGATATGGTCAGGGCCAACTCCACATTGGATAAAATACTTTGGTGGGGTATTAAATTGTAGCTTTGAAAAACAAAGCCTACTGTATGGTTTCTATAGGAGTCCCAATCCCTATCCTTATAGGACTTGGTGGAAATATTATTTATTATTAAATCTCCACTATCATAACGATCCAAACCTCCTATAACATTTAATAGGGTGGTTTTCCCAGATCCACTTTGTCCTAATATAGCTACAAACTCATTTTCCCTTAGGTTTAAGCTGACCCCATCCAGGGCCCTTTGGACCAAGTCTCCTGTTCTATATTCTTTTCTTATGTCTTTTAATTGAAGCATAACTTCCTCCATCTTTCATCTATGAACGTACATAGTATTAAGTCATTAATATTATATACCCCTAATATATTAAATCAATAAAAAAGATATATGAACCATATACCTTTTTCTATAATTTATCTTATTTACTTTTCTTCTTTTCTTTATTTATATTTAATTTATAGCCTCTATGAGCCATGGCATGGCAGTTGGGACATAGGGGTATAAGATCTTTTATAGGATCTATCTTATAGCTTTTGTCTATATCCTTTAAGGGAACAAGATGGTGGACATGGATAAAGTTCTTTCCACATTCTCCAAATTTTTCTTCAAAATTAAAGCCACAGGCCCTACAATCATAGCCATAGTAATCCAAGGCTTTTTTTCTAGCTATAGGATTTCTCTCATAGCTATTTACCTCTATAGTTTTTTTAGCTCCCTCATAGATGTCCGCTTCGTCCAAATCATCCACTCCTGCACCATAGGCATCTCTTGATTTTTCTTCAAGGTAGCTAACTGTTTCATCCTTTAGCCTTTGAGCTCCCATGGGGGCATGGCTAAGACCTACTTTTTTCAATTTTTCAAGGCCAAACTTTTCTTTTTCATAGCTTTCTAAAAGTTCTAAGCGCATATAAAAATTATCCTTCTTAGGCCTATCCTTATCTGGCTCTAGCCAATAGTCTTCATCATCCATTCTTTCCAATGGGCTCATTTCAACTTTAACTACTCTCGTCTTATAAAGAATAGCACTTTTTGGTGCTGATACATAAAGATAGACTATATCATTTAGTTCAAATTTCCTATTTCCCATCTCCCTGTCTATGAAACCATAGTCCATAAAAAAGTCGTCTAACCTATAGTTTTTTATCTTTGATGGAATTATCCAATTAGTCATTATTTTCCTCCCAGCCTTTTTCTTTATTATACTAAAGATTAAAAGTCTTTTTAAGTTTACACTTTTGTTAGCTAGTAGTCACTCTTTCTTAAGAAAAAAATGGTATCTTAAAATAAATAAGAGGAGGAGCTATGTATAAGTATAAGATTGTAGAAGTGGAAGCAAGGGGTATCCTGCTATCAGGACCTGAAGAATATAAGGGTGTTTTAGACAGGTATGCTAATGAAGGATGGAGGTTTGTCCAAATTCTTCCAAGTAAGTATGCTAGTAATGCTATCCCAACCAAGTATCAAATAATATTTGAAAAAGAAAAAGAGAGCCTATAGGTTCTCTTTTGTTTATTTATATTCTCTTATTTATATGATTTAACCTAAAAACTTTATAAGGATTTGACAAGGATTCCATTCATCCCAAAGGCTGGGAAAACACTCTAAATCCTTAAATCCCATTTTATGATAAAAGTCATTGGTTAAATCATATTCTTTATAGTGGCCTTTTTCTACTGTTTTCACCTGAAGAAAAGTATAGTTCTCTTTTATCGCATAATTTTCTAGTGCCTCAACTAATTTACTACCTATCTTTTTTCCATGGTAGTCTTTTAAAACTCCCATAACATAGATTTCACCACTATCTTCACTTGTTTTCTTAAATACTATAAAGCCAACTGGCCTTTCATCTATATAGTAGGCAAAAAATGGTCTGTCCACTGACTTCTTTACATAATCTTTTCTACTATCTTTTAGACCAAACCATTCAGGTAAGTCATTTAAGATAAGATCTGATATATATTCTTTGTCCTTCTTACAGGTAACTTTTTTAATCATTACACTTTCTCCGCACCTTCTAATACCTTGTAGATAATTTTATATCTCTTATATAAAAGTCTAGACTCCTATAAAATTTTTATCTAAGCCCTATAATAAATAAGGCCAAGGCCATGAGAGCCATAAAGGCCCAACTGATATACCTACTTTTAATCTCACTATCAGATGGTTCTATCTCATCTATGTTTTTAATTCTAAAAGACAGTTTCCAACGGAATAATTCATCTGCAAATAAAATTAAAAGTCCATTGATAAGACAAATAAAACTC
>JASLJE010000002.1 GCA_030152565.1 Peptoniphilaceae bacterium | reverse complement strand
CAAAGTCCAGGTTTTCAACCACTGTAGATACTACTACAGCCTTCTTGTCTATAAGCTCTCTTATGACTTGGACCTGGGGTAGAATTAATCTCCCCTTGGGAGCTGCCTTGTCCTGGGGCATAACCAGGACATAGATCTTATCTTCCAGGCTCTTTTCCTCAAAAATATCCCTTTGGTAGAAATCCTTTAGACTGGTCTTTAATTCTTCTAAAACCAAATCTATCCCCTGGTTTTTAAGAGCTGATACCTCTATTAACCTCTGGTTTTTTAAGCCTTCTAGAGATTTTTCTATGGCCCTTCTATCAGGCTTTAAATCCCCCTTATTAAGGACCAAGAAATAATTTATCTCGTCTTTTTCAAACCTGGCCAACCAGGCTTTTTCCTCCTGGTCCAAGGGCCCATCTATAACCAGGATGGCCTGGTCTATTCTCTCCAAGACCTTCTGGCTGGAGGCCACCCTCAACTGGCCCAGGCCTTCTTCCCTATCATTAAAACCTGCCGTATCTATAAATACCACAGGCCCTAGACCATGGATTTCCATGGCCTTATTAATCGGGTCTGTGGTAGTTCCCTTCTTAGGGGATACCAGGGCTACTTCCTGGTCTGCCAGCCTGTTTAACAGGCTGGACTTTCCCACATTGGTCCTTCCAAAAATACCTATGTGGATCCTATTTGAAGCTGGTGTTTTATTCATAAGTCCTCCTAAAATCTAAAGTCCCTCTTGCCTTCTTCTATAAGATCTAGTCTTTGTCTAACCAAGTCTCTCAAGTCAGGATTTCCTATTTTTTCCAACTCTCTTTCAATCAAGCCTTCAGCCTGAGACCTGGTCTGGTCTGAAGCATAGTCCATTAAGAACTCCTTTAGAGTCATCAGGGCATTAGGCTGACAAACATTGCCTATTTGGCCTGATTTAGCCAGGGGCATAAACCTGTCTCCAGTCCTTCCCTCCCTATAGCAGGCTGTACAAAAAGAAGGTATATAGCCTAACTCTATCAGCCAAGCTACTATCTCATCTAGACTCCTAGTATCTTCCAGGTCAAACTGTTCTGAGTTTGCACTATCAGGCTTTTCCTCTTCACTATAGCCTCCAACAGAAGTTTTAGACCCTCCACTTAATTGGCTAACTCCTACCTCCAAGGCCCTTTCCCTGGTCTCCTTGGTCTCTCTGGTAGAAATGATCATACCTGTATAGGGAACAGCTATTCTAATAATAGACACTATCTTGATAAAGATATCATCTGTTATACCTGCCTGGAAGTCATCTGGATCTATGTCATCTGCCGCCCTTACCCTGGGAACAGATATGGTGTGAGGACCAACTCCAAAACGCTCTTCCAAGTGTTCCTTGTGCATTAGAAGGCCTACCAGGTCATAGGCATAGTTATTAAGACCAAATAGGACTCCTATGCCCACATCGTCTATACCGCCTTCCATGGCCCTATCCATGGCCTCTGTATGGTAGTCATAGTCAGACTTGGGTCCGCTGGGATGCATGGCCTGATAGTTTTCCTTGTGGTAGGTTTCTTGGAAGAGAACATAGGTACCTATGCCGGCCTCCTTCATCAACCTATAGTTTTCCACGCTGGTTGCTGCCACATTAACATTTACCCTTCTAATATCTCCATTTTCATGTTTGATAGAATAAATAGTTTTTATAGACTCTAGTAAATAGTCCATAGTATTTATGCTTGGGTGTTCTCCCATTTCAAGAGCTAGCCTCTTATGGCCCATATCTTGTAGGGCTATAACCTCTCTTCTTATCTCATCCTGGCTAAGCTTTCTCCTGTTTATGGTCTTATTTTTCATATGGTAGGGACAATAAACACAGCCATTTACACAGTAGTTAGATAGATAAAGAGGGGCAAACATAACTATTCTCTTGCCATAGATTTTTTCCTTGATGGCCTTGGCTATAGTATAAATCTCTTCATTTACCCTCTTGTTTTCACTGAAAAGTAAAACTGCAGCCTCCCTGTGGTCCAGGCCTTCTTCCCTTCTAGCCTTTTCTACCAGGCTCCATAGAAAGTCTTCATCCTTGGCCATTTCCCTAGCATATGCTAAACTTTCTTCTATCTCTTCATGGTTTATAAATTCTTCTGCCTTTGTTGACGCCTTATTGTACATGTTTTTTCTCCTTAAGCTTACTATCTCCTCTGGACATATCTATTTCATATCCAATTTGCAACAAACTTTCCCTAAGGCTATCTATGTATTCCATTGCCTCCTGACCAGAGGACAGCTTATTATCGTATAAATCATATTTTTCCCTATATTTTTTAGGCGTTAGATTGGGCATAATTACATTGGCCCCAGCCTCTATAGCCCTAAAGCGAGAAGCCTCATCCTTAGTGGCCAAGGAGGTGGTAGCCGGTAGCAGACTATAGGGAAAGACCAGTCTTAAAATAGCTAAAAGTTTAATGGTCTTAAGGGCATCCCCCGATGGATAGTCCCTATAGATACTTTCCTTATGGGCTATAAAGGGTCCTATCCCTATCATCTCTGGGTTTAGCTCTTGAAGAAATCTTAAGTCTTCAAGAAGGTCCAGGTCTTCTTGGCCTGGAGCCCCCACCATAAAGCCTGAACCTGTTTGAATCCCATACTTCTTAAGCCTAAAAAGAGTTTTCTTTCTCAGTCCTAGACTCTGACTGGCCGGATGCAGGCTTGAGAAAAGCTCTTCTCCTGCAGCTTCATGCCTTAAAAGATACCTGTCCAGGCCAGCCTGGGCCAGGTCCCTTATAAGGTCCTCTTCCAAAACTCCCAAGGAAAGGGTCAGGGCCTTGTCAGGATAGGTCTTCTTTATTTTTTCAGTCAAACCTAGAATCTTCTCCCCTGTAAAGAAAGAATCTTCTCCCCCCTGGATTACAAAGGTGGAAAAACCTCTTTTAGCCCCTTCATCTACAGCTTTTAAAATTTCTTTTTCAGTCATCCTATAGCGGTCTAGACTAGGGTTACCAGCCCTTATCCCACAGTAGTTACAATTTTTACTACAGTGGTTGGACACTTCTATAAGCCCTCTCAAATAGACCTTCTTGCCGTAGATAGAATCTCTTTTCTTACCAGCTCTTTCTTCCAAATAGGCCTGGTTGGCCGGATCTTGATCTTTTAAAAGTTCTAGAAAGTCCCTGTCACTTAAGTCCCTATCTTCCTCCAGCCTGTCTATTATGGACCTTATCCTATTTTTTTGAGTACATGGTTTTTGCTTGCACATTTTCTATCATTCCTAACTTGCCACTCAGGGCAGATATTATATTGTTGGGCCCATCTACTATGACAGATATTATATTTATTTCCCTCTTAGGATAGGGTACTCCCATCCTGCCTATAATATATTTACCATAGTCGTGGAGCAGGTCATTGACCTGGTTAACACAGGCCCTATCCTCCACTATAATACTTATAATTGCCAATCTATCGTCCACTATTTCCTCCATA
Source organism: Peptoniphilaceae bacterium (assembly GCA_030152565.1). Taxonomy (GTDB): domain Bacteria; phylum Bacillota; class Clostridia; order Tissierellales; family Peptoniphilaceae; genus CALAZW01. The sequence continues at coordinate 166,671 of JASLJE010000002.1, read as the reverse complement.
AAAAAAGCTCGCTAAAAGCGAGTTATCCTCTCGCCTTCTCAGTCGGGTATTCCCTCTTGGTCAGGATCGATATCCTTAAACTAATTTTATCTTAAACCCTAGTATATTTCCACTCCCCTTTTAAGTAATAATAATAGAGGATAATAAAATCAAAGACCTCTGCTATCACATAAGTCAGCCAAACATAGTCCAAATCCTTTTTCAGAACAAGGACAAAGATATATAGGGCTGGTATTTGTACTATCCACCTGGCCACTATACTGGCTATTAAAATAGGCTTATTGTAGCCTGAACCTGTAAAAAGAATGGCCCTACCAAAGATAAAGGCACCTATAATAAGGGCTGGACTGGCCAACCTAATCATTCTTATGCCCAGTTCTACCACCTCTTGGTCATCTATAAAGACCCTCATGATTTCCTCTGAGAAAATATAGGCCAAAAAAACCATGATGGACATAAAAATAAGGTTAATATAGGAGGCTACCCTGCCCATAATATCTGCATTTTTTATGTCGTTTTTTCCCAGGTACTTGCCTACCAGGGCAGATCCTCCAGTTAAAAATCCATAGACTGGCATAAAGGCCAGGCCAAAGATCTTCATACCTATACCAGCTGCTGATAGGGCCGCTGTTCCATAGACTGTGACAAACTTCAATAAAATAGCCCCTGACAAATATCTAAATAAGACTTCTACACCTGAAGGAAGACCTATTAAAATTAAGTCCTTGTCTATTTCATAGTCTAGCCTCAATACTCCCCTCAAGGTTATGTCAAAGGTCTTCTTCTTTTTAGCCAGAAGAAATATGCCAAAGATAAAAGAGGCCACTATGGATATAACTGTAGCAACAGCCGCTCCGTGAACCCCCATGTTAAAGCCCTTCAGATTAGTTCCTGGTATGGTCTCAAACATTAAAATTGGATCTAAAACCAGGTTTATAACTGTAGATAAAATCATTATATACATGGGGGTCTTGGAATCTTCCGTAGTCCTAAAAATAGTATTTACCGAATAAGACATAAAAAGAATAGGCAAAAAGAAGGTTCTAATATAACCGTATTCCAAGGCCAGGTCAATAACCTGGGGATCATCTGAAAAAATCTCCATCAAAGGGACTAAAAACACATAGAGTAGAAGGGCTGACAAGATCCCTACTAAGGTTTTAAAACCCAGAGTCTGTTCAGCTATCTTCCCTAGTTTTTCATGGTCCTCCCTCCCATGGGCCTGGGAGAGCATGGAAACAGACGAACTTCCTATAACCTCATTAAAAACTGTAAATATCCAAAAGGCTACAGAGTAAATAGTTACTGCAGCTGTAGCCTCCTTGGAAATCCTTCCTACCCAGGCCATATCAACTATGTCATAAACACTTTGCAGGGCAAAGGCAATCATGGTTGGATAGGATAAAAACCATAATTCCCTTGTATGCTCCTTGTACTTTTTCATAAACACTCCTATTTCAATCTAAATTTCATTTCTACCGGATTGTGGTCTGAATACTTATAGCCTTCATCTACCAGGCCAACCTCTTCAACTTCCACATTAGGACTTAAAAGAAAACCATCTATATAGTACTGTAAAAAGTCTTCACTATGGTCATAGGCCATGTGTAGGGACCTACAGGTAGGCTGGTCTTCATCTAGGGCAAACTTAAAGTCCTCGCCCACTTCAGCCTCATCCAAAACCTTAGGCTTCCAATGGTCATGGTCCAAGTCTTTAAACCTGTCCTTGGCCCCTGGTAGAAGTTGGTTAAAGTCTCCACCAGCTATTACATAGTCTCCCTGTCCATACTTTTCTTCCATAAATTCTACCAGCTGCCTAGTCTGCATCTTTCTGCCATCTCCCTGGTCATAGGCATCCATATGTAAATTTACCAGGTAGAGTTTCTTGTCACTATTTTCTATCTTATAACTATTTACCAAAAGTCCCCTATTTAAATTTGCCACCCTCATAGGCCACTTGAAAGGATTATATAAATCCAATCTTTGGGCATCTTCAAAGCCTTCCTTAGATAGGGTTAATAGACCTGAGTTTATAGATCCCATAGTTGGTAGAGGATAGGGAACATAAAGAACCTTATAGTTATAGGCAAAAGACTTATTATAAGCTTCTTGCAGGTAATCTGCCTGATTAATCTTATAGGTCCTGGTTGAGTTTTCATCCACTTCTTGTAAAAGATAAAAATCAGAATCCAGCCTATCAAGGATTTTATTTATTCCATCCAAGTTTTCCACCACCTGGTCCTTGCTGTCTGGCCTTACCTTTTTCCCGCCGTCCATAAAGAAATCTGCACTTTCACCCAGGCCTGCATAGCCTATATTAAAGCTGGTGATAGAATAATCTTTTCCCAAGTCTAAACCTGCTGATTTCTCATTTTTATAAATCTTAGCCTCTTCTACTTCCTCCGGCCTATACTCTGTCACTGACAGAACCAAAACAAATAAGACCAGGATTAAAACCAAGATTCCTACTACTTTTCCTAAAAATTTTACTAGTTTCATAAGCACCTCCATATTAAATTAATTTTACCATATATTAATTATTTATATAATTTTTTGTATATTAGATTTTACAATTTAATTGTGCTATAATCAAAATCGTTGACAATAAGTATAGAGGAGGCAGGTATGAAAAAACAAATTTTATCAATATTATTAGCTTTAAGCTTGGTTTTTAGCCTTTCAGCATGTGGCAAGAAAGAAGATGCTCCTGAGACTAAGCCTGAGCTTGAGGAAAATAAAGAAGAAGACAAAAAAGAAGACAAAGAAGAAGCTTCTGCAAGTGACCTATCCGAAGAAGAAATGGAAGAGATCTACCAAGATGCTCTAGCCTATGAAAAGGATAGTAAACTATTTGCAGCTCAAAGAGAATTTAATAAGATCAAGGGCTACAAGGATGTGGATGAAAAACTTATCCAAATTACATACGACTATGGTAAAGATTTAATGAGGACTAGAAACTATGAAAAAGCAGTTAAGGAATTTTCTAAAATAGAAGATTTCAAAGACTCTAAGGACCTTATCCTAGAAGCCAAGTATGAACACGTAAAAAAATATCCTTATAAGGCAAACTACACAACTGAAGAGTTTGTTAAAGAACTAGTAGAAATAAACTACAAGGATATTAAGGAAATAGAAAAAAATCTTAAATAGAAAAAATAAAAGGGACCCTAGGGTCCCTTTTAACTTACCTTATATTAGGCTGATACCAGCCTCTATTAATTTTAAAGATACTATGCTGTATACTGTCAAGGAAAAGGGCTTGGTCAGGCTTAAGATCAAAAGATAGTCCTTAAAGGTCATATCTGTAAGGGCCACCAGCATACAGATTAAATCTGCCGGTCCTACTGGACTTAACTGACTTAAGGCAAAAAGTTTTTCCTTCCTGTTCTTATGGTTGAAAAAATCCTTGTACCTATTAAAATTATCTTCCTTAACCACCAGGAGGATATATTTTTTACCATACCTTCTCACCAAATAAAAAACTATAATACAGCCTAGCATAACCCCTATAAAATTAAGGACTGACCCCCAAAAATAACCATAGACCGCCACTCCCACTATAGAAGTTAAGGCCCCGGGTATAATGGCTATAACCGTCTGGAGGATCTGCATGAGTATAAATACTAGAACTCCCCAGCTTCCCGTTTTAAGCAAAAGCTCATTGAGCTTGTCCCTGTCGGTAAATATCTGGTTTTTAAATCCATAGTAGGTCATATAGACCAAGAGAATCAACCCGACAAGGGTTACACCAGTGTAAAAATATCTATAAAACTTTTCCTTCATCTTTTCCTCTTAACACCTATCTTTTTCCACCAAGTCTAAAAGAATATCTTTTCTGATTTCGTCCTTCTTCCTATCTCCCTTTAAGAGTCCTATAAGTTCCAGGGCCAAATAAACAGCTGTAGCTGGTCCTCTAGAGCTTATAATATTTTCATCTACCACTACCAGGCCTTCTTCATACTTGTCACTTCCTATTTCCTCTTCAAAGCCAGGATAGGAGGTTACCTTCCTATCCTCTGTAAGGCCTGCCCTGGCAAGAACTATTGGGGCTGCACAAATGGCAGCAAGCCCCTTGCCCCTGTCATCCAGGATCTTGATCAAGTCTATAACCTTTTTATCATCCCTTAAGGAAGTCGCACCTGGCAGGCCTCCTGGTAAAAATAAAAGATCTATCTCTTTTTCATCCAAGTCTTCAAACCCTATATCTGCCCTCACTAGAATCTTATGGGCCCCCATAACTTCCAACTGGTCTTCAACTGAAACAAGATAGACATCAATTTCAGCCCTTCTCAAATAATCAACTATAGTAAGCGCTTCTATTTCCTCAAATCCTTCTTTCAATAAAACATAAACCTTAGCCATACTTCCTCCTTATTTTTATTTGTCTTTGTTTAAAAAAAATGAAGAAATACTATCTGTATTTCTTCTATGTACTCTTTAGTCCAACGGATAATTTTAACGATTCATCTACTTTTTCCATAGATGCTTGATCAAAAGTTCCCACTTTATCTCTCAACCTTTTCTTGTCAATAGTCCTAACTTGCTCAAGTAGAACAACGGAATTTTTTGGAAGTCCTATTTTAGGATCTATCTGTACATGAGTAGGTAGTTTCGCTTTGTTGGTTTGGGATGTTATAGCTGCTATGATAACTGTTGGACTATATTTATTCCCCATGTCATTTTGTATTATGAGCACTGGCCTAACTCCTCCTTGCTCAGAACCAACAACAGGGCTTAAATCGGCATAGAACACATCCCCTCTTTTTATTCTCATACCCTTACCTATCTCCTTAATTCCTCGAGTTAATTATATATCAAAAATCAGCTTCCTGTCAATTGACATAAATTCTACGAACCCTGGCAGATATTGAGGTCATGATTTCATAGGATATGGTCTGGCACCATTGGGCCAGCTGGTCTACTGATAGACACTCATCCCCACTTCTTCCTATTAAAACCACCCTATCTCCAATTTTAGCATCTATTCCACTAATATCAACCATCATTTGATCCATGGCTATATTGCCCTTTACATAGGCCCTTTGGCCCCTGATTAAAACATAGCCCTTATTGGATATAAGTCTCTTATAGCCATCTGCATAACCTATGGATACAGTGGCTATTTTCATGTCCCTGTCAGCTATAAAGGTCCTGCCATAGGATAGGCTTGTCCCCTTTTCTATAGTCTTTATGTGGGATATGGTAGACTGCCATTCAAAGGCTTCTTCCAAGTCTACCAGTCCATCCTTCTTAACTACAGAAGAAGGGTAGACTCCGTAAATTCCTATTCCTGATCTTACCATATCCAGGGCAAAGTCATGGTTGATAAAGCCTGCGTCATTGGCTATGTGTTTTAGGCCCAGGCTAAGAGACCTTTTTTCCAGCTGGTCTACCATGGACAAGTACCTGGCCATTTGCAGGTTACAATAGTCATCATTTTCTTCATCTGCCGTAGCAAAGTGAGAAAAGATTCCCCCTATTTCCAAAGCCTCCATAGAGGCTATTTTCTCTATTTGGTCCAGGGACTCTTCCCCTGGTAAAAAACCCAACCTACCGTGGCCTGTATCCAGCTTTATATGAATCCTAGCCCTTTTTTTCTTCTTAAGTAAATAGCTATTTAACTGGTCTGCCAACTGGTAATTATAGACAGTCACACTTATCTTGTGACTTGTTATTAGGTCGTATTCTTCTGGATTTACATAGCCTAGAACTAGTATGTCCTTGGCTATTCCAGCCTCTCTTAATTCTAGGGCCTCCCTCATGGAAGACACACAAAAACCATCTACCTTATCTTCTAGATGACGGGATAGGACTACTGCTCCCAGCCCATAGGCATCGGCCTTAACCACTGCATAAAAGGCCGCCTGTCCCGCCTTCTTCCTAAGTTGTCTCACATTGCCATCGATGCTACTTAGCTTAACTATTAATTCATTTGTATAGGTCATAATTTCTCCTCTAGCATCTTCATTATTGGAGGAAGTGAAGCAATTAAGTCACTGGCTATGAGGGAGCGCTTGGAGTATTTACCAGCCCCATAGTCTCCCGCCAGGCCATGGATATGACAGGCCAGCTCCAGGCTAGTCAAACTGTCATTTCTAGCCAAGAGGGCCAGGGCCATGCCAGTTAAAACATCTCCACTACCTGCAGTTGCCATTCCTTCATTTCCCGTCTTGTTTATGTAAAGTTTCTGGCCGTCAGTGACCAGACTATTTTTCCCTTTTAAAAGTAGGCCCAGCTTATGGTCATGGGCAAAAGTCTTTGCCAAATCCTTCCTATTTCCCTTAATCTCTTCCAGGCCCAGCCCAGTCAATCTGGAAAATTCCATATGGTGGGGGGTCAAATAAACATTTTTCTTCTTCCCCAAAAGATCCATCCTGCCAGCCAGACTGTTTAAACCATCTGCGTCTATGAGAAGGGGTCCCTTATAATTTTCTAGAAGATAGGACAAGTAGGCTAAATTATCATCCTGCCTGCCCATGCCAGGACCTATGGCTATAGCATCCATATCCTCTATAAACCCTGCCAGACCTTCCACCTGGTCAACTAAAAAGTGTCCCTCTCCCCTATCATCCAAAGTCCTTACAATCTGTTCAGTGGCCTTGGCCTGAACCAAGGGACCTATGCTTTGGGGAACTAGAACATATACCAGGCCAGCTCCCATTCTCAAGGCTGCCTGGGAGGCTAGATAGACTGCCCCCACCATGTCTTTTGATCCACCGATGACAAGGACCTTGCCCATATCTCCCTTGTGGCCATCCTCCTTAAGAGGAGCTAACTTGGACAAAAGTTCCCAGTCAAACCTATAGCTATCCTTCTTTTTTAACTGGGCTGATGATATGGCATAGGCGCCATCATGGCTGATGGATATGTCTATACTTCCTATTTTCTCTTTATCACAGTAGGCCTTAAGTCTAGGCCCTTCCATATTTAAATAAGGCTTTTTTCTACCATCGTGTAGGATTTCCAAATCAGCTAGGGACAAGCCCTGAGCCAGCCCCAAACCCAGGGCCTTTAGGATGGACTCCTTGGCAGAGAACATGCCTGCTATAGTCCTACTATTAAAGTTTTTCTCCTCTATATAGGCTCTTTCCCTGGCAGTAAAACACCTAGATAAGAACCTATTCTTAGATTTTAAGTTGTCTATTCTACTAACTTCAATAATATCTATTCCTATAGTCATATTAAGCCTTTAATCTAGTAAAAATATCTTCCACCTTAAGCTTTAAATCTTCCACATCCAAGGTTTTTATTTCCTTGTTTTCCATAACTACCCTACCGTCTATTATGGATGTGTCAACATCGCTACCCTTGGTTGAATAAACCAGAGAAGCTACCAGGTCATTGTTTGGACTATGGTGGATATTATCCAAGTCCACTAGGATTAAATCGGCCAAGTAGCCCTTTTTAATCCTGCCTAGACAGTCTTCCTTGCCCAAGGCCTTAGCTCCATTTATGGTGGCCATTTCTATTACAGTTTTAGCATCTAAAACCCTAGGGTCCAAACTATGGCCCTTGGCTATAAGAGAGGCTAACTTCATCTCTTCAAACATGTCTAAAGTATTATTTGATGCTGATCCATCTGTTCCCAAGGCCACATTAATTCCCTCATCTAAAAGTCTTTGGGCCTCTTGGAAACCACTGGCCAACTTCATATTAGAAGATGGGTTGTGGACCATGCTTATCTCTCTTTTCTTGGCTATTTCTACTTCCTTATCACTTAGCCATACACAGTGGGCAGCTATGGTTTTATCACTTAAAAGTCCCAGGCTATCCACGTATTCAAGTGGTGAAAGTCCATTGTCCTTAAGAGAGTTTTCCACCTCTGTCTTAGATTCATTTAAGTGTATATGAATACCTGAATCCAGGCTAAGAGCTAAATCCCTCTCCTTAATAAGGTCTTCCTTAGAATTGGTATAGACTGCATGGGGAGATACTATGGTATTGATCCTTCCGCCAGCCTGTCCATTCCACTTGTCGTGAAAGGCTCTTTCCAAGTCCAAGTCTTCCTGACTAGGTCCTGCCAATCCCCTACCTAGAAGGGCTCTCATACCAGACTTGTCTACTATTTGGGCAACCTTGTCCATTGCAAAGTACATATCTACAAAAGATGTAGTTCCTGTTTCTATCATCTCAGCTATGGAAAGTCCACTGCCATAGTAAATGTCCTCATCTGTTAAATTTGCTTCTAGAGGCCAAATATAATCGTTTAACCAGCTTTCTAGGCTGACATCATTACCATAGTTTCTAAAAATACTCATGCCTATATGGGTATGGGCATTTATTAAACCTGGCATGGCAACCTTCTTACTACCATCTATTATTTTATCTGCAAAAAAATCATCTAGGGCAGGTCCTACATGATATATTTTATTTTCCATTATGTAAATATTGGAATTTTTTAGTACTTCAAATTCTTCATTTACTGTAACTACGTCCACATTTTTTATCCAAATATTCATAATTACCTCACTTTTTTTTATAAAAAAAAGCCATTTTCATGACTTTTCTTGGCGAAGCAGAGAGGAATCGAACCCCCGGCCTACGCCTTAGGAGGGCGTCGCTCTATCCTACTGAGCTACTGCTTCATAATATTCTATATTCTATTTTAATCGCTGAAGGAATATTTGTCAATTAAGCTTTGCTTAATTGACCCTTCTTATTGATAGGTTCCCGTTAAAGGGAATAATTAGACTAATGTCTAAAACCAAGAATATCATGGCGAAAATTCCCAACATTAAAAGTACATTGGGCCTGTAAATATAGCCAATGATACCAATTATTAGTAGAAAACTATACATGAAAAGTAAAAGACTCATCTTAAACTTATAAAGTCCCCTCTGGCCCTTGCTATCAAAGTCTATAACCAACTTCTTGTCCCAAATCAAAGCCTCTTCCAGGCAAGAATAAATTATCTTTTCATTTTTTCTGTCTATAGCATAGGATGTACCTATGGCTAAAAAAAGTAGGATGCCTAGGCTTATAAGAGAACCCGCATAGCCCATCTGTTCAAAGAAGGGTTCTACCATCTTATTGATATTTTGATCTCTTAAAAGAACAAAGATAAGAAAAACAGTCATATAGACCATGGGTAAAAGCTTCTTATTGGACTTGAAGGCCTTGCTATCCAAAAGTTTATCCTTTTCCTTCTCACTTATCTTTTGGGCCTTTTTCTCAAAAAGCTCCTTGTAAAAATTCCAACTCTTATCTATATCTACCAGGTAGTAATTTCCCTGGTTGTCTACTATGGCCTTCTTGCCATACTTTGAATATCCAACTAATTCCATCTTAAAATATTAAAGCTATACGCTTAACAAAATCGCCAATAAACCTGTATATTCTAGTAAAGTTATCAGCCTGGGACTGGTAGCCCCTATTTATTAAGTTTATAGTCTTTAACTCCTTTCCCTGTGATTTTAAACTTATGGTCCCCATTACTTCCTTGTCAGCTATAGGTGCCTTTTTCCCCTCTATTAGGTCATAGGATATCTCCACCTCTTCATAGATATGGACCACATCTCTAAAGTCTTCTTCTGGATAAAGGTCTATATATTGTTTGCTGCTGGAATTTATCTTGGTATTGGTAAAGGCATGGTCCTTGTTTACCAAGTCCCTCATCCTATAATTTGCATTTACATATCCTACCAATTCCTTAGTAGTAGTAGCTCTAATCTCTGGAGTCTCTGCCCCCATAACTACGGTAATAAGGTCATAGTCCTGGTCTGGATCCTCTTTATTCATATCAAAAAGACCTGTAAAACAATACTTGGCCTCATCTGTAAAGCCTGTCTTAAGCCCTTCTATGCCTGGCATTTCATCCCTTAAAGGAAGGGTGCTATAGCCAACATACTTTCTCTTCTTATCCCTTAAAACATCCATTTGACCATAGTCTCTAGTCTCTGGATATTTTTCTAAAATATACTTGGACAGGTCAAAAAGATCCTGGGCAGACATTTCATTCTTATACTTCTTATCCTTTACTTCCTCAGTTAAACCAGAGGAATTGTAGAACTTAGAATCCCTTAGACCTAATTCCTGGGCCTTAGCATTCATTTTCTTGACAAAGGCCTTTTCGGTCTTGGCTGAGTTTTTAGCCAGGGCCAGGGCTGCATCATTACCTGATACTACCATAAGACCCTTTAAGAGATCTTCCACACTTAACTCATCTCCTGCCACCAGGCCAAAGTTTGAGTACTCATACTTATTGTAGGCCTCTTCTTCCTTACCTATCTTAACCATGTCCTTCATCCCATACTTGCCGGCAGCTATCTCATCCTTGACTACCAAGTAGGTCATAAGCTTGGACATGGAGGCTACTGAGGTCTTCTCATCTATGTTTTTACTATAGTAAATCCTTCCACTCTTACTGTCCCCTGCTAAAATAACTCCCACCTGGTCCTCATAGGTCAGGTTCTTTGCAAAAACTGACTGGGGTAAAAGTAGGAGGATCATAGCTAGCACTATAATTTTTTTACTTCTTTTCATATATACTCCTATATATTATATTTATCATTTAGTCTTCTCAAATATTCCATGGTCTTAACATCTTCCTTTTTAGGATAGGTATAGGATAGGCTCCTACTTATTTCCAAGGATAACTTTCTAAATAGGGCACTTGCCATAAATAGAGACTTCCAAAAGTCTTCCAAGTCATTTGTATTAAAAATTTCCAAATACATTTGATAGTATTCCTTGTCCAAATAAACCTTAAAGTTTTTACCCAGCCTACCTGTATTGACGTTAAAGTCATACTTTTGTCCTATGTAGAGATTTACAATTGCCAGTAAATCCTTCTTTAATATGTCATATAAATAGTTTGCCCTAATTATTTCCTTTCTGGCCAAGGAAATTGCCACATCCACCGATTTCATATAGAAGTTTACCACATGGTCATAAAACTCCTGGTTGCTTATCTTTTCTTCCCTAAACTTAATATCTGAAATAATGTTGTCTTCTGGCAGGATCTTTTCCTTGTCTACTATGACCTTGATCAAGCTGTTATCCTTGATAAAATCTAAAACATGGTCCTGGTCTAAAATCATTAAATCCACTATATTTTCGTTCTCACCAAGGGAGCGAATATGTATTATATCATAATCACTTCCAGTAATTCTCTCTTCTCTTTTAATAATGGTCTCTTCTGCCAATAAAAGCTTATTTACCAAGCCCTTATAGAGTTTTAGCTCTTCCAAGCCCACTATGAAGTTAAAATCTTCCAAACCATCCTTAGCTACAGCATTGTTAAGTCTGGAGCCTGTAAATATTACACTCCTAATATTTTCATCTAAAATGGATATTTCCTTTAGTCTTTTTATTAAATCGCTATTCATATCACACCTCTATAAATATAAGTCTATTTTATAATAGATAATTTTTATTATCAATACAATTGAATTATATATATGCATATATTATAATTAGTCAGAAAGGATGTGAGAGAATGATTAAAGAATTTAGAGAGTTTATTGAAAAGGGTAATGTTTTAGATTTTGCTGTTGGTGTGATCATGGCCGGAGCCTTTGGAGCTATAGTAACTTCACTTGTTGATGATATACTAATGCCAATTATAGGGGCTGCGACAGCTGGTATTGACTTTAAGGATATAGTTGCTGTAGTGGCAGGTGTAGAGTTAAAGGTTGGAGTATTTATTAATGCAATTATTAATTTCTTGATTATTTCCTTTATCATGTTTTTAATAGTAAAGTCATTTAATAAGATGAAGACCACAGTTGTAAAAGAAGAAGAAGAGCAAGAACCAGCAACTAAGGAATGCCCTTACTGTAAAACTGAAGTTCACGTAGATGCGACAAGATGTCCTCACTGTACTTCTGAATTAAACTAAGAAAAAAACCTATGCATGCATAGGTTTTTATTTATTCTATATTCTATATTTTATTCTACTTTTTTATCCTAATTTTCTTTTTCAATTATATTATTTAAAGTGTGCCAGGCTAAAACAGCACATTTTACACGGGCTGGCATAATTGATATATTTTGTAGGGCTATGGCGTCTTCCAACTTCTCTAGCTCATCCTCATCTTCTATCTCTGATTTAATCATAGCTATAAAGGTATCTGCTAGATCTCTGGCTTCTTCCAAGCTCTTGCCTTTGATTAGGTCAATCATCATAGATGTTGATGCTTGAGATATGGCACAGCCTATGCCTGTATAAGAAGCATCCTTAATAATCCCATCTTCTATTTTCAAATTCAAGGTAATCTCATCTCCGCAACTTGGATTGTGGCCCAGCTCACATACTGTTGCATCTTCCATTTCCCTCTTATTCACCTTACTGGTTGAATGTTCCCTAATTAACTCTGTATATATTTGACTAAGATCCAATTCCCATCATCTCCCTAACTTTATCTAAACCGGCAATAAATTTATCTATCTCTTCATATGTATTATAGAAGGAGAAACTAACCCTACAACTGCTATTTATGCCCAGGTACCTGTGAAGAACCTGAGTGCAGTGATGGCCAGATCTTACTGCCACATTGTAATAATCTAGAATAGAAGCCACATCATGTGGATGGACTCCCTTAATATTAAAGGCTATATTTGGTCCCTTAGGATTATTTTTTGGATAATACATATCCACATAGTCCAATTGGCCCATTTTTTTAGCACAGTAATCAACCAGATCCTTTTCTCTTTTTTCTATTTCATCCATGCCCAAGTTTTCCAGATAGTCTATGGCTGCAGCCAGACCTACTACAGCCTCAACATTTTGACTGCCTGCTTCAAATTTTTCTGGTACTGGTGCAAAAGTAGTCCTGTCCTCATAGACATATTCAATCATGTCTCCTCCATATAGGAAGGGAGGCATAGCCTCTAGAAGGTCCAATCTACCATATAGGACTCCAACTCCCATAGGAGCTAAAAGCTTATGGCCTGAAAAGACATAAAAGTCACAGCCTAGATCCCTAACATCCACCTTGTGGTGGGCTGTATATTGGGCTCCATCTAAGACAACCTTGGCCCCATAGACCTTGGCCTTTTCTATCATTTCTTTGATTGGCACAGTCATGGCCAATACATTGCTGGCAGCTGTAAAGGCTACCAACTTGGTATTTTCATTTAACTTTTTTTCATAATCTTCCAGGTCAAAGGAATAGTCATCATTTAAATAGAAATATTTTAACTTGGCCCCAGTTTTTTCTGCCACAGTCTGCCAAGATACCAAATTTGAATGGTGCTCAGCAACTGAAATCAAAATCTCATCCCCCTCTTTAAGGCTGGACAAGCCATAGCTATAGGCTATTAAATTTAAGGCCTCTGTAGCGTTTCTTACAAAGACTATTTCTTTTTCGCTTTCAGCATTGATAAAGTCACTAACCTTCTTCCTAGTGTTCTCATAGGCTTGAGTTGACTCATAGGAAAGCTTGTAGGCCCCCCTATGAGGATTGGCATTAGAGTTTATATAGTAGTCTCTAATGGCATCAAGAACCTGGATAGGCCTTTGACTGGTGGCCGCATTATCCAGGTAAACTAAATCCTTGTTTTTCTCAGAACTCAAGTAAGGAAAATCCTTTCTAACTTCATTAATATCCATTATTCCACGATTCCTTCATGTATAAATTCCTTTAATTCCTCTCTTATTTCTTCATTTGGAATTAAATCTAGGGTAGGTGCCATCTTGGCCTCAACCACTATACTCTTGGCTTCTTTTTCACTAAAGCCCCTGCTCATTATATAGTTAAGCATCTTTTCATCAACCCTGCCTGCAGATGCAGCGTGGTTACCTGAAATATCATGTTCTGATGCCAACAATAAAGGTATGGCTATAGACTTAACTTCTTCGTCTATCAAGGTTACAAATTCTTCTTCTGAACCTTCTGATTCCCTTGAGCCTGTCTTAAAGTCTATAGTACCTGTAAATCTCTTCTTACTTGTATCTTTTAAAGCTCCATTAACTAATATGTCAGACATGGTTCTTTCACCCCAGTGGTTAACCACATAGGCTATATCCAGTTGTCTGTCTCCATCTACATAGTAGGCTGTCTTTACATCTGTCTTAGAGTTATCTTCTAAAAGATCCGCCTTGTAGTTAAAGTAGGTCTTGGCCCCACCTAATTCTACTTGAACTATATTTACTTGGGCATTTTCAGCTACTTGGGCAGCTACTGAAAGAAAACTAGCAGCCTTCTTGTCAAGTCTTTGGATTAAAACTAGATCCAAGCTAGCATCCTTTTCTGCCTTTATTCTAATAAGTGTATTTCTAAAAACTTCCAAGTCTTCTTCAGACTTATAGTCAAGAAGTAAGTAGGCCCTAGATCCTTCTTCCAGGTAAATATTGTGGCTGTCAGATAAGAAGTTGTCTTTTTCATCTAGAATAAGCTCTTTTTCTTCTTTGTATTCTTCATTTTTAGCCAGGCTAATATTATTTTCCCAGTTAAGAAAGTCCTTGTTCAAGTCTACTATTTCCTTAGAAACACCATAGTCTAGCTTGGAAAAGACTTCTTCCAATCTCTCGTCCTTCTCTCCCATATTATTTAACTTGCTGTATTCTCTTTTATTTAAGTCCCCTATTTCTACTTGGCTGTCATTGGCTCTTAACCAACGCCAAGTAATTTTGGGAAGTCTATTTCCTCTCATCATATCCTCCTAACCTATTGCTCCTTCTAACTCAAGATTAATTAAGTTATTCATTTCAACCGCATATTCTAATGGTAATTCCTTGGCTATTGGCTCTGCAAAACCTCTAACGATCATGGCCTTGGCCTCTTCTTCAGGAATTCCCCTACTTGTTAGGTAGAAAATCTTATCGTCGTCTATTCTTCCAATCTTAGCTTCATGGCCCAAGTCTACATCATTATTATCTATGATAATAGATGGGATTGTGTCTGAAACTGATTCATTATCAAGCATTAAGGATTCACAGTCTACTGTTGACTTGGATCCTGTAGCATTTTTAGTTATCTTTACCAGCCCCCTATAGGTTGCGATTCCGCCTCCCTTGGATATGGACTTGGAGTTTATAGTGGAAGATGTATTAGGAGCTGCATGGATTACTTTTGCACCAGTGTCTAGGTTTTGGCCTGCACCAGCAAAAGAAATACCTGTAAACTCTGATTGAGCACCTTCACCTACCAGGTAGCTGGAAGGATATAGCATGGATACCTTGGATCCAAATGATCCTGAAACCCATTCAATCTTACCACCCTTTTGAACTATGGCCCTTTTAGTATTTAGGTTGTACATATTTCTAGACCAGTTTTCAATGGTAGAATATCTTAAAGTCGCATTTTCCTTTACATATAATTCAACTGCTCCAGCGTGGATATTAACCACATTGTACTTAGGAGCTGAACAACCTTCTATAAAGTGACAGTAGGCGTCTTCTTCTATAACTATTAAGGTATGTTCAAATTGACCTGCTCCTGGAGCATTCAATCTAAAGTAGGATTGTAGAGGTATATCTACCTTTACTCCCTTAGGAACATAGACAAAGGATCCACCTGACCATACTGCATAGTGTAGGGCAGCATACTTGTGGTCATGGGCTGGAATATTTTTCATAAAGTGTTCCTTAACTATTTCAGGATATTCCCTAACAGCTGTTTCCATGTCTGTGTAAACAACCCCTTGTTCAGTTAAGTAGTCCTTGATCTTATGGTAGACAACCTCTGAGTCATATTGGGCTCCTACACCTGATAAGGCTTCTATTTCTGCCTCAGGTATACCCAGGTCATAGAAGGTTTTTCTAATGTCTTCTGGAAGGTCTTCCCAGTCTGCCTTCATATCTGACTTAGGCTTAATATAGGTAATAATATCATCTATATTAACAGCGCTAATATCTGGACCCCAAGGTGGATTTTCCTGTTTATAGAACATTTCAAGACCCTTAAGTCTGTTTTCTAGCATCCATTCTGGTTCATTTTTTTCACTTGAAATTTCCCTTACTATTTCTTCTGTAAGGCCTCTTTCACTTATCTTATCCCATTCAAATTTATTTTTAAGGTCATAGACACCCCTGTCTATGTCCTCAACATAGGTTCTCTTCTTAGCCATCTTACTTCACCTCGTCTTTGATCCATTGATAACCTTGAGACTCTATCTTGTCGATTAACTCTTTTCCTTCTGTCTTAACTAACTTACCATCAACGATAATGTGGACAAAGTCTGGTTCTAAGGCTTCTAAAATTTGACTGTGGTGGGTAATAATAAGAACAGCCTTGTCTTCTGTTAAGAAGTCCCTAACTCCTTCTGATACTATCTTGGTAGCATCTACGTCAAGTCCTGAGTCTGTTTCGTCAAGCATGACAAATTTAGGGTCTAGAACCTTCATTTGTAGGATTTCATTTTTCTTCTTTTCTCCACCTGAAAAACCTACGTTTAAATATCTTTCTGCATAGCTCTTGTCAAAGCTTAAGTCAGCCATTTTTTCATAAAGATTTTTTCTAAACTTTAAGATAGGTACATTTTCACCTGTAACAGCCATCTTAGCTGCTCTTAAGAAGTTTTCCACAGTGATTCCTGGAATTTCTTCTGGCATTTGGAAGGATAAGAAGATTCCCTTCTTAGCCCTTTCGTCTGAGCTAAGCTCTGTAATGTTTTCACCTTCGAAGATTATTTCTCCGCTGTTTACTTCGTACTTTGGATGGGCCATAATCGTATTGGTCAAGGTAGATTTACCTGCCCCGTTAGGTCCCATTACCACGTGAACTTCACCTGGATTTATTTCTAAATTTATATCTTTTAATATATGTTTATCTTCAACACTTACGTTTAAGTCTTTTATTTTTAACATAATTTTCTCCTTTTTTGATAGATTAAAAACTCTTTTATGATAAAAGTATACTAATTTAGTAGGAATTAGTCAACACGCCTAGATATCAAGCTTTCTAATTATCCCACTTGGTTGGTTGAGAGGTATATAAAAGTAGGTCATACATCTTTTCCACACTCTCTTTAGCACTTAATACATCTTCTTTTATAGCCCTTGTCTTTTCCTGGATTAATTTTTCATCCTGGAAGATTTCTTCCTGATTAAAAGGGAAGTAGCTGGTTAGTTCTTTCTTTTCTTTTTCCAGATAGGCTAAATCTGATTTTAGTATTTCTTCCAGATCCTCTTCCTTGTTTTTTAATAGTCTGATTTTCTTTGCCCTGGCCTTTAAGTCTTTGATTTTTGAAAACTCTCCTGCCTCCAGGACTTCCAAAAGATCTATCCAGATTTGTTCAGCCTTACTATTACTATTCAAGGTAGGATTGGACCTTTCTATTATAAGGTATAAATCTTCCTTTAGGCCAGACTTATTTATATAATTATTAAGTCTTTCTTCCTCTTCCTTATTATGGGCCAAACTATATCTTAATTCCCTGATTTGTCTGGCCAAATCAGCGTATTCCTTTTTAGCCAGGTAGTCTATATAGGCTGGGTATTCCAACTCGCCAAAAACAAAGCTGCTTTCAACCTTTTTATTAACAAGGACAGCCTCATAAATGCTTTTCATCTTGTCTAGTTCATACTGGCCAAAATGATCTATATATTTCTTTTCCAAGACCCTCTTATAGATATACTTGGTAAAGAGATAGTCATAGTGACCATCTATAAACCTAGCTTCTATAGTCTTCTTTTCTTTCACAATATATCACCCCATCTATCTTATCGCAATTCCAATAAATTTTTTTATCTTCCTTGGTTAAAGTATTTACAAATTTCCTCTTAAGCTCTAAAAATCCTATAATGTCATTTAAAATAACATACATTAGGGCTCTTTCTTCAAACTCATCCCTGGTCTTAGGCAGATCATCCTTTCTAAAGTAGGATAGGGACTCTTCCGCCCTCCTTAAGA
The DNA here is from genome assembly GCA_030152565.1 of Peptoniphilaceae bacterium. Classification (GTDB taxonomy): domain Bacteria; phylum Bacillota; class Clostridia; order Tissierellales; family Peptoniphilaceae; genus CALAZW01. Next base: position 148,876 of record JASLJE010000002.1, on the reverse strand, counting down.
TAAGCTCTACCTCCTCGCTGTCTACAAAGCCTTGGGATACATCCAAGACCAAGTTTGCCAGGTGGTCTCTTTGGGATATGTCCATGTCTAGTTTTTTCACATTGGTCCATATCAATTTAACTATATTTAATTGGGAATATCTCATTTGTAGGTAGTGGTGGGAGTAGGCTTCATCGCTGCTAATCATATTGTTAGACGCCTCTGCCAGGTCCCTATTAATCCTCTCCAGGTCCAAATCCAATTCCCTTATCTTTCTATCTATAAAAAGTTCATTTAATTCCTTGTCCTTTGTTTCTTTTCCCGTCCTATACTGGCCCTTTAGTCTAAGGCCGATTAACTCTAGTATCTCCTTTAACTTAAAATCTACCAAGTCTTGATTTTCCTTCACATTAAAGGTCCTGGTAGGGGTTAAAAGATTTATGATTATCCCCATGCTGGCCCCTATTAGAAGGATAAAAAATTCATTTACCATCATATCTAAGGAAGTTGATTTTTCCAAGAGAAAGTGGCTGGCCAAAACTGCATTTGATACTATTCCCACCTGTATGTCAAAGGCGTTACACAAGATGACATAAAATAGGATGAATAGTCCAAAGACATAAATATTATACCCTAAACTGTTAAATAATATATAGGTGGTTGCCACCATTAGGATAAAGCCTAAAAATCTCTTTAAGGAAACCTCTAAAGTCTCCCTTCTAGTATTTTGTACAGTTAAAAGGGTGGTAATTCCTGCAGTTACACCATACTTAAGCCCCAAAACTTGGGCGAAAAACATGGCCAAGATAGATCCTAGTGAAACCTGTAGTGCAAATTTCGTATTCATTTTTTTAATGTTTTTTTTAATCTTATCCATATACCTCTCCAGTCATTCCATCCTTTAGATTATAAAGTAAATAAGCCAATTTCTCAAATTTAAAAGACTATAATTAGCAATTTTTATCCCTAAATGTTATAATGTCACTAATAAGATATTATGAAAGGAGATCCAGATGACAGACTTCAAAAATGGCTCAGTAAAAATAGCAAATGAAATAGTAGATCAGTTAATCGCAGAATCTGCCTTAAAAGTAGAAGGTGTTGATTCTGTTATAGGATATAAAAACCAAAAGGTTGATTACAAGAAAAAAGAAGGTATAGTTTCCATAATAGACCAAGGTAGGATGGAAGTGGCCCTAACCCTAATCTTAGATGGTAACTCAAACATCTATGACACTTGTGAAGCAGTACAAAAAAATGTACAAGAGCAATTAGATGTTATGCTTGGCCTGGATGTAACCAAGGTTAATATTGTGGTTAAGGACGTAATCTATAATAACTAAACAAATAAAGGACCTGTCTAGGACAGGCCCTTTTTTTATTGGGATATTTCCAGGCTGAGTCGAATCATTCGATAGACTATAAAGATAGCCAGACCATTTAACAAGACTATAACCAAAGACCGATTATACCAAAAGCTAGCAGATATTAGGCCATAAAAACTATTGACCAGATAAACCATCTCTACCAAGATTGCTTGAGAATACTTTTTCTTGACTAAAAGAATCACTATGGTGGACAAGTTTATAGCCCCCATATACCTGACCATAAAGCGAAGGTGGTAGGACCAGCTATCATAGCGGGACTTGAAAAGTAAGGAGCCTAGTAAAATTATCAGATAGATTTCCATGATATAGGTGGTTATAAAGGAAATAACTGGATCCCTATTAAAAAACTTTTCCAGCTGGCCAAACATAGCCTCTTCTTCCTTCTTATCAAAGTCGCCCTTAAAGACTGTTTTGTAGCTTTTTTTCTCTTCCTTATAGTCCTTTAGCTTCTCTCTTAACCTGTCATCGACAGACTTATTTTTTTCTTCCATAAAAAAACCTCCTTATTACCATGGTAACAAGAAGGTCATCTTTTTAATTTTCTTTATTACTTCTTTTATTTCACAAGTAGGCCCAGGCCAAATACTAGATTAATTAGGCCGATTAGGATTAAAAACCCTCCTACTACCATAAGCTTTTTTTGACCGCTAGCCTTAAACTTAATTATACTATTGGCCCCCATCATGGCGAAAGCTATAGATAGGGATATATTAGATATACCTGCTGGTATAATCTTTTTTATCTCCAAAAGTATTAGGACTACTGTTATTATGGAAAACAAGGATGTCCCCATAGACAGTCTAATCAAAAGTTTATTTATCTTTTCGTCTTTCATTATTTTTCCTTTGTAAATTCAACTAACTTTTCAATTGCCCCATCCATAAAGTTGGCATCCAAGTCTTCTACTAGACCCTTGTCTACCTGACTGGCAATTTCTGGATTTATTGGAATTTGAGCCAATAGGTCCAAGTTTCTTTCACTAGCTACTTCTTCAGCCTTACTTTCTCCAAAGATGTGGTGTTTTTCTCCACAGTCTGGACAGGTGAAGTAGGACATGTTTTCCACTAGTCCTATAATTGGTACATCCATCTTGTTGGCCATATTTACAGCCTTGTCAACTATCATGGATACCAAGTCTTGAGGGCTTGTAACTATTACTATTCCCTTTAATGGTAGGGATTGGAATACTGTTAGGGCCACGTCACCAGTTCCTGGTGGCATGTCTACAAACATGTAGTCAACCTCTTCCCAAACTATGTCTTGCCAAAATTGTTTGATGGCTCCTGAAACTACAGGTCCTCTCCAAACCACTGGATCAGTTTCCCTTTCCAATAGTAAATTGGCTGAACAAATCTTTACCCCGTTTTTTGAAACTGCAGGATAGGTCCCAGTTTTATATGCCATTAAAGGTCCCTTTACTCCAAATGATTTTGGAATGGATGGTCCTGTTATATCTGCGTCTAAGATGGCTGTCTTATAGCCCTTCTTGTTCATTTCTGATGCTAATAAGGATGTAACTAGGGACTTACCAACTCCCCCCTTACCACTTACTACACCTATTACATTTTTAACGTTACTCAATTGATTTTGTTGTTCAAAAAACAAACTTCTATCTTTTGTGCTCATACTTCCTCCTAGATAATCTCCTTAAGTCTGCCAGTAATCCTATAAGGAGTTTTTTTCAATTCCTCTATGTTTCTAGCCCCTAATAAGAGCATAATCATCTTGGTCTTGTAAATTATTTCTTCCAAGTATGCCCTGGCGTAATCATAGCCTCCATGTAGAAGATACTTTAACAGTTCCCCACTGATTCCGACATAATCAGCCCCTAGTATAAGAGACTTTACGATATCCATACTATTTTTAATTCCCCCACTGGAAATTACCATAATATCATCGCTTATCTCCCTAGCATTTATTATGGACTTGGCTGTAGGAACTCCCCAGTCATATAAATCTGAAAAATCATATTCTAGATTTCTCAAATTTTCTATTTCTACAAAGTTTGTACCCCCATAGCCTGAAACATTTATCATTTCTACGCCTGCGTCAACCAATTTCTTGATGACTTCTTCAGACATGCCAAAGCCTACTTCCTTAACCATTATCTTTCCAGGATTTTCTTCTACGGCCCTTCTTATGTTTTCCAAGATACCTTCAAAGTCTCTTTCCCCGCCCTTGGTTACTAATTCCTGAGCTGGATTGATATATAAAGAAATCACTTCTGCATTTACCATATCCATGGCCGCCTTAATATGTTCCATACTATCGTTGGCATTTAAGTTGGCTATAACTATGGCATTTTGATCGTCTATGCTATTGTCTGTTCCAATAAATAAATCCTTACAGACCTTGTCTTCAACAGCAACTGATTGGGATCCTACCTCCATGGGAATATTAAATTCCTTGGACAGCATATATAAACTCTCATTTATCTCACAACCCTTTTCTGTTCCGCCGGTCATGGCATTGATTAGCAGTGGGAAAGATATCTCTCTTCCTAAAAAGTCAACTGTAGTATCAATATCTTCAAAGTTTAAATCTGGCAAAGAATTATGTTCGATATATACATCGTCAAATAATGTATTTCCCCTATGTGTCGTTTTTAGCGAATTTTCAATTCGTTGATCTCTATTTATTCTTCTCACTTCTATCACTCTCACTAATAATATTTAGCTTCCTTTGGGAAACTATGTAGTTATTCTTTCCAGCATACATATAGTTAGACTCCACTATCTATAATACCATAATATGACCTTATAAGACAAAATATACTTATATATATTTAAGTCTGGCCTCTTAATATTAAGATTATGTCTTATGCCTCTGACTTGGAACCTGCTTATAATTGCATTTTATCATTATATACTATAAAATTAAAGCATAACAATTAACAATAGAGGTGGTTAAATGAATTTACTTACTGTTCAAATTACTGACTTCCTAACTTATATAGGAGTTAATGACAGAGATACACATCTTTTCGAAAACCAATGGCCTTTAGAAGACGGTATTTCCTACAACTCTTACCTATTAACTGGTGAAAAAACAGCCCTAATGGACACTGTTAAAATAACCAAGGTAGATGAATTTGTAGAAAAACTAGAAGAAGCCCTTGATGGAAAAGACTTAGACTATATAATAGTACACCATATGGAGCCAGACCATTCTGGATCAATTCAAACTATACAAAACTTATACCCAAATGTGAAAATAGTTGGTAATAAGAAGACAATTGAATTTTTAGAAGGTTTTTATGGCATAACAGAAGGAATAATTGAAGTTAAGGATGGCGAAAGCCTAGACTTAGGTGGTAGAAAGTTAACCTTCTACACAACCCCTATGCTACACTGGCCTGAATCAATGGTTTCCTATGAAGAAAATAGTGGAATCCTATTTTCACAAGATGCCTTTGGAGGCTTTGGAGCCCTAAACGGAACTATTTTTGATGATGAAATCAACTGGGATTTCTTTGCCAAGGAAACATCAAGATACTTTACCAATATAGTTGGTAAATTCTCTAGACAGGTACAATTTGCCCTTAAAAAACTTGCTCCTTTGGACATAAAGATGATTTGTCCAGTTCACGGACCAGTTTGGAAGGAACATCCTGAAAAAATAGTTAAACTTTACGATAGACTTTCCAGTTATCAAACTGAAAAGGGAGTTGTTATAGTTTATGGATCCATGTATGGAAACACAGCTACCATGGCTGAAACTGTAGCCAGGCAATTGGCAGTTAGAGGTATAAAAAATGTTAAGGTATTTGACGTTTCCAAGACCCATCCATCCCATATCCTAAATGAAATATGGAGATATAAGGGAACTATCCTAGGTTCTTGTACCTATAATAATGGACTTTTCCCTGTGATGAAAAACTTGGTAAATATAGTTGAATCCAATAAGATTGAAAACCATGTTCTTGGAGTTTTTGGTTCCTATTCATGGAGTGGTGGAGCCCTAAAAGAATTAAAGGAATTTGGTGAAAATTCTAAATTTGAAATGCTAGAAACAACCATAGAAGCAAAATGTAGTCCTACTAAGGAAGACTTGGAAATGTGTAAGGTCCTAGCAGACGAAATGGCTGATGCCCTAGAGTCTTGCGGAGATGACGGTTTCTGTGATGTTTTAAGCCTATAGAAAACTAGAGCCTAAGGGCTCTTTTTTTATGCTCTCTTTGCCACTTATTTAAATATAAGCAATTTTTCCCTTTCTATGTTATAATATTATCGTTATTTAAACTACATAAAAGTATATATAGGAGGGTTTATGAAAAAAAGAAAAAGTATTGCCTTACTTCTAGTCCTAATTATGGCTTTAAACTTCTTGACAGGCTGCCAGGCTGATAAAAAAGAAGAAGCCAAAGTAGAGGATGCTAGTCTTGAAAAAGGCCAAAAAGATGATGAAAATTTAAGGCAAGTAAAAACGGATGTTTTAGTTGTGGGTGGTGGAGGAACTGGTTTAGTTGCAGCCCTTAAGGCAGCTGAAGATGGAGCTTCTGTCATCTTGGTAGAAAAACAAGGTGTTTACGGTGGAGCTACATCCATGTCCAGTGGTAAGATACCAGCCTTTGGTACCAAGGAACAAGAGGCTGAGAAGATAAAAGATAGCAAGGAAGCCATGTTAACAGATATTTATAGGGCTGGTGAATACACTCAAAACTATGAACTTTTAGAAAGAGCTGTAGACCAATCTAATGATGTTAAAGAATGGATGGAACAATTTGATATTAAGTGGAACTTGGAAACAGATATGATCTACTATGGCCAAAGCGAATACAGGATCCACGTAGCTGAAGGCGGTGGAGGCCAATTGGTTAACAAGCTGGTAGAGGCTGTTGAAGCCAATCCTAATATTATAAGTTTAACCCAAGTTACAGGACTTGACCTTATAAGTAAAGATGGCCAAGTTAAGGGCCTAGTAGCTGAATACAATGGAGAAAAATTTAATATCCTTGCCGATTCTACCGTTCTAGCAACCAGTGGATTTGGTGCCAATAGGGAAATGGTTGAAAAATACATACCATCCATAAAAAATGCTGTTATAAATGTAGCTCCTGGCGCTACTGGAGAAGGAATTGAATGGGGTAAGAAACTTGGCGGTGAAGTGGCAGCCATGTCAGCCTATCAAGCCTATGCTCCCATAAGCTATAAGACTCATAAAAGTCTTGGCGCAGCCTTTTTAAATAATGGAGGAATCCTTTTAAACAAGGACGGCAGAAGATTTATTGATGAATATGTAGGTTATTCTCCTTTGGGAACAGCCATAGTAAATCAACCTGATGCCTTTGCCTATATGATTTGGGATGAAAATATTCAAAAATTAGATATTCCATCTCTTAAGGCCATGGAAGATGATGAACTTATCAAGGCAAAAACTCTTGATGAATTAGCAAGCAAGTTGGGACTTGACCAAAAACAAGTGGAAAAAGAATTTAACCTTTATCTTGAAGGTATAAAAAATGGCGAAGACTATATGAATAGGACTAAACTTCCTAAGGAGTTTAAGGCTCCCTTCTATGCCATTAAGGTTACTGGAGACTTCCGCCATACCCAAGGAGGACTTATAGTAGATCCTCAAACTGCCCAAGTTTTAAAGGAAGATAGGACAGGAATTACAAACCTTTACGCAGGTGGAGGAGTAATAGAAGGTTTCTCAAGTAATGGAGATGCTAACTACATGGCAGGAAATGGCCTTCTTCAAGCCTTTGTTTACGGTAAAATTGCCGGTGAATCAGCTGCTGCCAACTCAGAAAAGAAAAACCTTACTAACATTGAAGAAGAAAGAAAGACCTTAGAAGGTTTTATGGAAGAAAATGAAAAAGACATAGAAAAATCTTCCAAGAAATATGAAGATGGAAGCTATGAAGCTAGTTCAAAGGGTAATAATGGTGACTTAAAAGTTAAGGTCACTGTTGAAAATCAAGAAATTAAAAATGTTGAAATCCTAGACCATGTGGAAACAGAAGGTCTTGCTGATAAGGCCCTAGAAGAAATTCCTAAGAGAATTATAAAGTCCAATTCAACAGAAAACATAGATACTATTGCCGGTGCTACCAATACTAGCCAGGCTATAATTGAAGCTGTAAATGAAGCATTAAAGTAAAATAGAGCCCAAGGGCTCTATTTTATTTATCTTTTATCATCTTAAGCAAGTTTTTTACTATCTTTTCTTCCTTGACTGCCTCTCCCCTGGTTGGGTAGGATTTCAAGCTCTTGGTAAAGTTCTTTTGGGCCTGGGCTAACTTCTTTTCATCAGCCTTAACCAAACCATAGTAGAATATCCAAAACCTATGTCTAGATGGATAGGTCTTAGTCATTTTCATATAACGGTCCAAGTCCTTGGTCAATTCCAGCTCCTTCAAATCAAGTCCTTTTTTCCAGTCCAAGATGGTCTCACAAAAATAGGTCTCTAAATATATTTCATAGCTATAAAGACTTATCAGATCATAGTCCTTATCTACTCTTTCTAAAAGTGAAAGGGCCTTTTCATAGTCCTCTTCCGCCAGAAAATCACTGACCATTAAAAGAGGTATATAGGCTGTAAGAGAAGTCTTTATAGGACTTTTTATCCCTTCTAAATAGGCTAAATCAACATCTTCTCCCCTGGTTAAAAGACTATTTATATAAAGAATCTCCCAAAACATATCCTTATAGTCCTGGTCCCTCTTAAGTTTTCTACCATTATAGCCATCATTGGGCTCTATGGGGATTATATTCATGGCAGCCAGTATAAGGTTTATAAAAATTCCCCCATAAAAGAAATAGGTTAAGGCTGGTTTAGATCCCCAAAACAAATAGGCCAAGGAAATAAAAATCAAAACCAGGTTCATGACCACTCCTGAATAATTGTAGATTAAGACTGGATAGTCCCCATCCTCTTTTTCAGGCGGACTTAAAAGACACTGGCCCAGGGTTCCAGGTATGGAGTATCTCTTTAATCTAAAGCCTTCTGGATACCTTACCAAGATCCAATCAAGGATCCTAAAGGATACAAAACCATAGCCAGTAGCAAGCCCTCCTAAGAGATGGCCAAATTCATGAAGGACTACAGCAAGAAAAATACTTAGGCCTAGAAAGACAATACTTAATAATATATAGGTTAAAAGACTAAGACCTAGAAAGGCCTCTTGACTTCTAAAATAGCCAAAGCCGGCACCTAGAAAAAGTCCAGCTGGAATTACAAATAGATAAACTAAAAACATAGTCTTCTTTTCTTTTTTCATTTTTTCTCCTATAAAAAAATAAGGCCTAGGCCTTATTCTATCTGTTATTCTTGTAGACATACCTGTCTACTATTCTCTTTGATACCAGGGCAGTCACTATAGCTAGAACTATGGATAAGAATATGTCACTTGGATAGTGGACATACAAATACATTCTAGAAAAAGCTATAAGAGAGGCTAGCACAAGTAGGATGCTTCCCTCCTTCTTCCTGTAGAAGAAAACTACCAAGGCCGATACAAAGGATGAATAGGTATGGCCTGAAGGACATGAAAAATCTAAAGGCCTATCAATTAAAAGGTCTATTTCCTTGCCGTAAAAAGGCCTGGGCCTTTGGATTAAATTTTTCAAAATCACATTTCCAACTACCATCATGATAAGAAGGCTTAGGCCTATGGCCAAACCCTCCCTCCTATACTTTTTTGTAACCACAAATAATAGGGCAAGTATTATCCAGATGGTTCCCTTATCTCCCAACTTGGTAATAAATATCATCAGTTGGTCCAGCATAGGGTTATGTAGGCCTTGTAACCAGCCTAAAAATCTTAATTCCATTAGATGGCTATAGGAATTTTGTACTTGGTCTTGTCCGGATCATAGTCGATTAGCTTAAAATCATCTATGGTAAAGTCATCAAAGTTTTTGACTTCTGGATTAATCCATAGGCTAGGCCCTGGCTTGTCCATATCCTTAGACATGATTTCTTCAACTATATCCTTATGCCTATCGTATATGTGAAGATTTTGTACAAAATGCACCATTCTTCCTGGTTTGTAGCCTGTTACTTGGGCTACCATCCTCATTAAAACATAGTATTGAAAGGCATTTATCCCACCAGGTCCTGCTGCAGCCAAGTAGTCTCCTGATCTTTGAACCAGGGTCATATTAAGCCTGTCTTCTGTAACAGTCCACATGGTCATAAAAGCACAGGGAATAAGTGTCATATCTGACAAGTCATCCATGTCCATTAAGTTTATTATATGCCTTCTATTTAAAGGGTTGTTCTTTAACTGGTCTATCAATCTGTCAACTTGATTTGTCTTTTCTCCAGTTTCTGGAGAAATTATCTCCTTGGATGTTTGATAGCCATAAGCCTTACCCAAATTACCTTCTTCATTCACCCAGGAATCCCAATAGTGGACATTATATTTTTTCTTTAAAACAGCCACGTCATTGGTCCTGTCCTGATAGATCCATAAAAGTTCCTTGATAGCTGTCTTCCAGGCTATCTTTCTCAAGTTTATAATAGGGACTTCTCCTGGCCTATAGTCTACAAACTGTTGGGGTAGATACTTGGTATAGGCCGCTTCTTGGCCTTGTTCATCTTCCCAAACAGGTCTAACATTTGATATTTTTACATCCTTTTCACTATAGCCCTCATCTAAGATTTCCCTAGCTTTTTCAATGTATATTCTATCAACTCTACTCATCTGAACCTGTCCTTTGCGCTAATTCTAACTTCTTGGTTTGGTCCTCCCTAATTAGGGCTTCTATCATTTCTTCTATATCCCCGTCTAAAAAGTCTTGTAGTTGATGGATGGTAACTCCTATTCTATGGTCTGTTACCCTTCCTTGAGGGAAGTTGTAGGTCCTGATTTTTTCAGACCTGTCCCCTGTACCAACTTGGGTCTTCCTATCTTCTGATAGGGATTTTTGTTGCTCTTCTATTTTTAGCTCATAAAGTCTTGCATAAAGCACCTTCATGGCCTTGTCCTTATTCTTATGTTGGGACTTTTCATCCTGACAGCTTACCACTAAACCTGTAGGAAGGTGGGTGATTCTAACAGCTGAGTCGGTTGTGTTAACGTGTTGTCCACCAGCTCCTGAAGACCTATAGTAGTCTATCCTAAGCTCTGTTGACTCATCAATTTCCACGTCTACTTCTTCAGCTTCTGGTAGAACTGCTACTGTAGCCGTAGAAGTGTGTATTCTACCACTTGATTCAGTTTGAGGTACTCTTTGTACCCTGTGAACTCCGGATTCATACTTAAGCTTGGAATAGGCTCCCTCTCCCTTGATCATAAAGATGGCTTCCTTAACTCCGCCAACTCCTTGTTCAGAAAACTCTATTTCTTCAGTCTTATAGCCTTGCTTGTCTGCATACATGTGATACATCCTATATAGGTCACCTGCAAATAGACCGGCCTCATCTCCACCTGCACCTGCTCTAATTTCTACAAATACGTTCTTGTTGTCATTAGGGTCCTTAGGTAGAAGTAGGAAGGTTAACTCTTCTTTTATTTCCTCTATTCTAGCTTCTAATTCAGGGATTTCTTCCTTTAATAGGTCGATCATCTCTTCATCTTCAGCCAACTCAAACATTTCCATATCCTCGTCCAAGTTAGTTTGTACCTTTTCATACTCATTGTATTTTTCTACAATGGGTCTTAGGTCTACATATTCCTTGTTTACCTTTTGCCAGTTGTTCATGTCGGCAATTAGTTCTGGATCTGCAAGTCTTTTCTCAAGTTCATAATAATAGTCTTTAGTCTTTTTTAATTTGTCAAACATATATACTCCTTACTAGTTAAGTGTTGCTACTACTATTCTATCAAAATTATTATAATCTTTGTATGTTTCAACTTTTCCAAAACCATTATTTTCTAAATAGTTTACTAAATAATCCTTTTGGTCATAGCCTATCTCTAAATATATTTTACCATCTTCAGTTAAATAATCTCTAGCCCTATCTATTATTTTTTCATATATTTCATAACCTTTTTTTCCCCCGTAAAGAGCTATCTTAGGCTCATAGTAAAGCTCTTCTTCCAGGTTCAAATAGTCTTTCTCACTTATATAGGGTGGGTTGGAGACAATTATATCAAATTTCTCATCCACATTTTCAAATAAATCAGATAGGATAAAGTCCACCTGGCCTCCCAGGATTTCATTGTTTTTTCTCGCTATCCTAAGGGCTCTCTTGGATATATCCACAGCCTTAACCTGTCCCTTAGACTCCAAGTCCAAGGCTAGGGCTATGGCTCCTGACCCGGTTCCTATATCTAATATTTTCTTGTCTGTTAAATCTTCTGCTAGAATCTTTTCCACCAATAATTCAGTCTCTGGTCTAGGTATTAAAACCCCTTCATCAACTATAAAATCATAGCCGTAAAAATTCCATTTCCCTATAGCATACTGTAGGGGATAACCGGCAAGTCTCTTCTCTTTTATATCCTTGAACTCATAGTAGACATCTTTTTCTACTCGGTCCTTCAATCTCCTGCTAATAGTCCCTGGGGACTCATCTAATATATAGGATAGAATAATCTTTGCCTCATTTAAATCAAGTTCTTCAATAAAACTTCCTATTTCCATACATCGTCCTCTTCATTTTCTGGTATTACTAATTTTAACGCTTCTATAGCCACTTCAATCATATCATCTGTAGGTTCCTTAACAGTTGCTATCCTTTGAATCATAAGACCTGGCTTGGATAGGCGACAGGCAAGCTTGCTGTCAGATCCACCAATCCAGTGGTTTAATTCATAGGTTAGCCCTACTAAAACAGGTAAAATAGCCAATCTGGTAAGAAATCTTACCCAGGGATTGGGCCAGCCAAACAAAGATAAAACTAGGGCTGACATTATTACCATATTAAACATAAAGCTGGTTCCACACCTAGGGTGGAGCATGCTGTTGTTTCTAACATTTTCCACTGTCAATTCTTCGCCAAACTCGTAGGTGAAGATGGTCTTGTGCTCTGCACCATGATACATAAAGACCCTCTTTATATCCTCTATTTGAGATATGGCATAAACATAAATCAAAAAGAAAATAATCCTTATTATACCCTCTATAAGGTTTAAGACAAAAGTCGACTTAATATTAGGGGCAAAGAAATTGGAAATTGTAGTCGGTAGGAAAAAGAATATAAAAATAAAGGCTATAACAATCACTATATTTAATAGGCCAAATAAGGCAGAATCTATTTTTTCACCCTTTTTCTTGTCTTTCATTTTCTTTTCAAAAAAGCCTTGATCATCCTCATCATCTTCAATAAAAGATCCTGAGTAGTCCAAGGCTTTGCTTCCCATTTTTATTGCATCATATAAACCGCCCATTCCCCTAAAAAATGGCAGCTTAAAAATTTTATACTTATTAGAAGAACTCTTTGTGTCTTCTACTTTAGACTCTAAACTACCGTCTGGCTTTCTGACAACAATCGATGTTTTTTGAGGCCCCTTCATAAGGATTCCCTCCATCAAGGCCTGGCCGCCAATAGTAGTCTTCTTCACTACTTCTTTCATATTATTCTCCATAAAAAATAAAGGTTAGCGACTATCCACTAACCTCTCTCGTAGAACTAATCCATTTTATATTTCTTCTTAAATCTTTCTACTCTACCACCACGTTCAACGAATTTTTGTTTTCCTGTGTAGAATGGATGGCATTCTGAACAAATTTCAACTTTTAAGTTTTCTTTTGTTGATCCTGTTTTAAATGTGTTACCACAAGCACATGTTACTGTTGCTTCGTAATAATCTGGATGTATACCTTTTTTCATTATATTCACCTCTTTACTATCAAAAATATCATACAACTTCTGTATTATAGCACAATAGATGCCATATTACAATCATACCCACTAATCTTATTGGCACTCTTATTTAATTATTATATCAAAAAAATTTCGAATTTCCAGTTTAAATTATTAAAAACAATATGTAAGTGGAAATTATTTTTTGTAAAAAAAAATGCTAAAAACTAATTTAGCATTTCTTGCCTCACATGATTAATTCTTTTCGTACAAAATAATTAAATCATGTTACCAATGGTTATTATAATCTAACAACGTTTACAGCTTTAGTTCTGTCGCCATCATTTTCAGTATCGAATTCAACAGCTTCGCCTTCTTTTAAAGTTTTGAAACCGTCTCCTGTGATTGCTGAAAAGTGAACGAATACGTCTTTTCCGTTTTCTTCATTTGTAATAAAACCATAACCTTTTGTTTCGTCAAACCATTTTACAGTACCTTTGTTCATAAAAATTCTCCTTTAATTATTTTGTACCTATATTAAAAATGCAGTTTTCATAAATCATTCACGTGATTTACAAAACTGCTTATCAACATTAATAACTTAGTACATTCATAGAATAACACCTATTATACTCTTTGTCAACGTTTATAATTATTTATATGATATAATTAAAATAAATTAACAAGATGGAGGTAATATGAACAATTTTAATGACAAACTAGACAACTACGCCAAACTAGTTATCGAAATAGGTATAAATGTCCAAGAGAATGATCCAGTGATCATCTCCTGTCCTATTGAGAGAGCTGATTTTGGTAGACTTTTAGCTAAACACGCCTATGAAAATAAGGCTTCCATAGTTGTGTTTAACTGGACTGATGATGACTTAAGTCTTATGATGTACGAAAACTCGCCAATGGAGACCCTGGAAACCATTCCCCAACACGAGTATGACAAGTCTGAATACTACTATAAAAAGGGAGCCAAGATGATTTCAGTCTATGCTTCCAATCCAGAACTACTTAAGAATGTGGATCCAGACAGGATTCAAAGGGCAAGTTTAGCCAGAAACAAAAAGTTTAAACCACTTATGAAATACACTATGAATGATATAAATTCCTGGTGTGTTGTTTCTGTTCCAACTCAGGCCTGGGCTGATACAGTCTTTCCTGGCCAAGAAGATTCAGTAAATCTTTTATGGGATGCAATCTTTGATGTTACCAGGATGAATCTAGAAGATCCTATAGGAGCTTGGAAGACCCATCTAGAATTTCTTACTGACAGGGCTAACTGGTTAAATGAAATGAACTTTTCAAGACTTATCTACAAGTCTTCCAATGGAACTGACCTTACCATTGATCTACCTCAAGGTCACATATGGATGGCAGCTGACTCAGTAAATGCCAAGGGCCATTCCTTTGTACCTAATATTCCAACTGAAGAAGTTTTCACTCTTCCTAGAAGGGATGGGGTCAATGGACAGGTTCATTCAACCAAGCCCCTTGTCTACAATGGCAATGTGATAGATGACTTTGTCCTTTACTTTGAAAATGGTAGAGTAATAGACTTTAAGGCTAAAAAAGGTGAAAAGGCCCTGGCTTCAATCTTTGATCAGGATGAAAATGCCAGATACTTGGGTGAGGTTGCCCTAGTTCCTTATGATTCACCTATATCAAATTCCAACCTTCTTTTCTTCAATACCTTATTTGATGAAAATGCATCCTGCCACTTGGCCTTCGGCAAGGCCTATCCTACCAATATAAAGGGAGGAGACCAGATGACAGAAGAAGAACTAAGAAAAAACCAGGTAAATGACTCCTTTATCCACGAGGACTTTATGGTGGGAGCCAAGGACCTTTCTATCTTAGGTATTAGACAGGACGGACAAGAAGTTAAAGTATTTGAAAACGGCAATTGGGCTTAGGAGGATATAATGGATAGAGATCTAGGAATTAACTTGGCCAGGGTAACTGAAGCAGCTGCCCTAGCCAGTGCAAAATATATGGGAAAAGGACTAAAGAACGAAGCAGATCAAGAAGCAGTAAATGAAATGAGAACCATGTTTAATGTCTTGGACATCCATGGCCAAGTAGTTATTGGAGAAGGGGAAATTGATGAGGCTCCCATGCTCTATATAGGTGAGCAGGTTGGAGATCCTAGCAAGCCCCAGGTAGATATAGCAGTAGACCCTATTGATGGAACGAGCTCTCTGGCTGATGGAAGATCCAATGCCATTTCGGTTGTAGCTGTTGCTCCCCAGGGCTGTGTCCTAAATGGACCTGATGTATATATGAAAAAAATAGCCTGTGGTCCCAAGGCCAAGGGGGCTATTAGCCTGTCAGCCTCAGTTAAAGAAAACATCTATAATGTGGCCAAGGCCTTAAATAAAAATGTAGATGAAATAACTGTATCTGTTCTTAACAGGCCTAGACATGAAAGGTTGGTTAAGGAAATAAGAGCAACTGGTGCCAGAATCAGAATGGTTAATGACGGAGATATTTTAACAGCCCTGTCCACCTGCTTTACAGGAGGTAAAATTGACCTGATGATGGGAATTGGCGGAGCACCTGAAGGCATTATAGCCGCTGCAGGCCTTAAGTGTCTGGGAGGAGACTTCCAAGGGCAGTTTAACCCTATTGGCCAGGACCAGATGGACCGCTGCATCGACAAGAAGGTAAACCTGGACAAGGTCTATAAGATAGACGACCTAGTCAAGGGAAATGATGTACTATTTGCAGCAACTGGTATAACTCCAGGATCCTTCTTGGATGGAATAGAATTTTTAGAAGACAATCAAGCTACAACAGAAAGTATTGTCTTAAGGCTTCCTAGTGGAACCACAAGATTTATCAGTAGCATTCATAAACTAGATCAAAAACTAATAAAACCAAATATCTAAAAAAATAAGACTCGGGCAACCGAGTCTTAAAATATGTTCTTTTCTATTGCCAGATCATTTAATTCTTTTATAGTCATAAACTCAAAATCATTATCCATCAGATAATCTATAAGTCTATAGAAACTATAAAGACTGGCTCCTTTTTTATCTATACTTCTTTGCATCCTTCCAACATTTAGAACTATCAGCCCATTTTCTTCCTTGGCCTTGTCTATGTTTTCCATGATGAATTTTTCCTTGGCCTCATCATCCACATTATAGCCCATGTTCAAACTATAAAGATGGGTCAAATCATACTTGTATAGTTCCTTATAAGTATAATAGTCCTTAGGATTTGGTTTTTTAGTAAGCCTTAAAATATTTCTATCCTGGGATATTATTCTCTCAGTCTTCTTGCTGTGTAAACCATAAGGCATGGCCGTAGCAATTGGCTTGTCCAAGCCCAATCTTTCAAAGAAGATATCATTGACATCTATTTGTTCTTCTATGTCTTTTTCTGTTCCAAAGACCAATCTTGGATTGGTATAGGTTCCACATTGAAAGTCCCAATCATTTTCCATCATTTCATCTATCTCATCGCTACTTAGGTATCTTTCACTATAGTCCACATTACTACCTGTTACAAAGGATGTACCATTTAGATTGTGTCTATTCAAGTACCTATAGGCAGGATAGTCTGTATCAGTACTATCATCTAGAGTAATAATTACTGTAGGTTTTTCAAAGCTTATTTTCTCTCCATAGTAATGGTTCTTATACCTGCTATAGTTCTTATAGCCACCTACAAATAAAACTAAGATTAAAAGACCTAAAATTATTCTAAGTACAGCCTTCTTTTTTCTCAAGTAGCTTACAAGTTTAGACTGTCTAGTCTTTTCTATATTGCTACTAAACTTCTTGTAGACCATAAGGGCCATCCAAGGATAGGGCACCAACCAGAAGGAATGGGAAAATAAGAGTTCCATAGATGCTATAAATACCATCAAGTAGTAGTTGGATACTAGAAAATTCTTTTCTATGAAAATCATCCTAAAACTTATGACCAGGTAGGCCAAAAGTAAAAGTGGTCCTAAAATAATACCAAAGTCTGCTAGAAACTCTAAGATAACATTGTGGCTGTGGGCCCAAACAAACTGTTGGGATACGACAGGCCTGTCACCAAAAATTCCCAGCCCTGTAAAAGGTCTCTCCTTTAACTCTGTTAAGACCAATCTTAGGATCCTCTCTCTACCATTTCCGGCAAAGAAATTACCAGATGTTATAAGGTCCACATTTCTAGACTTAGTGTCCATACTGTCAAAGTTTATCTCTTCCTTAGATTCTACTTCTGCTTTTTCAAAGTCAGCTTCTGTTGGAACCTTCTTAGGAATTAATAGGGTATAAACCACAAGTCCTAAAAGGGCCAGACTGGATAGGAAAAATAAAATCTTCATAAATCTAGGCTTAAGGTCTAGACCATAATCTTCTCTTTTTTTCTTAGCATCATTTTTTATCAACTTCTTAATTGTTAGAAGGCCAAAATACATAACAGGAACCACCATGGCCCCTCTTGATCCAGCCGTAAGTATCATAATAAATCCAACTAGGGATAGATTATAGTAGAAAAATTTCTTGTACCTATCCTTGGATATACTTCCCTTGAACATGAAAAATATGGTAGGAAATAAAACTGCATAACCAAAGTCTAAATCATAACTACTAAAAATCTTTTCTGCCCTACTATTTAATATAATCCAATAGCCCCTAAGCTGGGCTGCTAAATACTGCATGCCCGAATGGATAAAGGCCAACCAGGCACCTAGTTCTGTAAAGGCTATAAGGGCCTTAAAGTCATCTATAAGACTGATAAATAAAATCACATAGATTCCACTTTCAGGCCTTAGTAAATACTTAACTACCCCCCTATCTGCTTCAAAATACCAGTAGTAGTAGTCTGGATTATAAAGATAGGTCAAACTTAGGGCTATCCCCAGGCCAAACATAAATACTGCGAAGGGTTTTAGCCTCTTCTTGTCTCCTAGTAGAATAGATATTAGGGCCAATACCATGGGAATCATATTGCTTACAACTAAAAACCCTGGTAGATTAAATAGTCCCATAAACCTAAATAGGAAGGATTTTATTAAATTTGCTCCCAAATATGTAGCAAGTGCCAGGCCGGCATATATGTTTTTATCGGTTAAAAACTTATTAAACTCTCTCTCATCTCTCGTCTTACTCTTGATCAATTTTCTTTTTTCTCCTATTTTTTAATATCTTCTTTATGATAGCCTTGTTTTTATACATTATCAATAAAACAATTATAACAGCTATGGCAACTATTATGTACCTTATTAGAATAAAGTCATATATCTTTTCTACAAAATAACCATAAACCGTAACTATAGTCAAGGTTAAAAATATAAATTTATTATCATAAACAGCTGTCATTTCCAGCTTCTTACATATGAAATAATGTATCATCAATAGGACCAAATAACTAAAAAATGTGGTGTAGGCAGCAGCTACGAAGCCGTGCTTTGGTATGAACATGTAGTTTAAAACTATATTAAGTAGGGCTGCTACGGTAGTTCCTATAGCTATACCTGTAGTCTTTTTCTTGTAGAATTCCAGGTTCATATATAGGATATAAACGTGCTGGAAGACTGTTCCCAATAGTAGGGGAACTAGGGCTGCCCTGGCTGGTTGATAGGTCCTACCCCCAAAGAAAAGAACTATTTCTGGTCCAATTAAAAGCATACCTGCCACCATTACAGAGTAAAGTAGGACCTGCAGGTTAGTATTTTTCTTAATCTCCTTACTGCCTCCCTCTTCAGCCAACTTTCCTGTCAGCCAAGGTACAAAGGCATTGTTAAGAGAGTTTGATATGACAGCTAATATAGCCACCACATTTCCTCCCACTGAATAGTAGGCCGTATCAACTGATCCTACCAGGTTGGTAAGCATAATACGATCAGACTTGTTAAGGATTACCACTCCCAAAAGATGGGGTATCATAGGCACTCCTACCTGTAGGGCGCTTTTCACCAAGTACTTCTTTATCCTGCCCTCTTTAATAAAGATTTTTATTAAAAAGTAAAGTCCTAGTAGCGCTACCGGTATGGTTTGGCCCATGATTAGGGCTGTCAACCTATTTTCCTTTATTAGAAGCATTAAGGCTATAGATGTTACCACCGTACTGGTCAGATAAATAAAAGTTGCCCTCATATACTTTCTTATATCAAAATAGGCCCTATACTTGGCCGTATAAATGTTATAGGCCGGATAAAGGTAAAGATATAGGAACAAGAGCCCTATCTGGATATTGTCCATCTTCAAAAAGTCCTTAAAGTAATTAGGATTGATAAAAAACACCAATAGTAATACTGTAATAAAGGAAAACACAACCATGTATGCTGTCTTTAGATAAGCATCTATCTCATCTTCATATTCATATCTTGACTTCATGATGGAAACTTGTAGGTTCATCCCAGTTAAAACTGAGAAAATAGTCATCCAAGATACAAAGTTACTGTAAATTCCATATTCACTTTTTGTTAAAAATTGTATATATATTGGCGTTGCAATAAATACAATCGTCCTAGTTAAAAAGTTTCCTATCGTATACCAAAAACTGGACTTTAGTAATATTTTATCATCTTTCATAATTACTCCGTATATATTATATATTCATCTAAAACCTGGTTAATATCAGATTTCTTAGTTAATTTATTACCTATAAAGTTAAGATCTTCTAAAAGCTCCTTCTCATCCATGGTCTTCTTAAGATAATTAATATCTACAACCTTGAATTGATCCCCCTCATAGATCATCTTAAGAGGTGAATAGCTAAGCTTTACTATCTTCTTCTTCTCAGGCTCTACATAGGCATGAAGAATGATCCCATATTGGGGCTTGTCCTTTTCAACCACAAAAATAGAGCTAGGATCCATGGAAAAGTTTCCCAGAGAATAAAAGCAAAAGCTATCCTTAATCTTTTCCTGGGTCTGAATTATATGGGGATGATTACCCACCACTAAATCCACTCCTTGGTCAGCTAAAAAGTTCATATAAAACTTGGCAAAGTCTCCAGGTTCTGTATTAAATTGTCCTCCCATGTGGGGAGCAAAAACTACCAGGTCTGCCTCTTTTTTAGCATAGGCTATATCTGATTTTATCCTATCTAGAATGGCCTCATCTATACCTTCACTGGCCAAGCTGTCTACCACAACTGTATTGTGGGGCTTGCCCATCATTTCCTTAAGCTTAAAGTGGTTTTCTATACCCACCATATTTAAGATCTTTCTTTTTATCCTAAAGCCTAGACCCTTTTTATTAGGGTTTACATAGCCCCTATCCTGTCTGTCTAAAAGATTTAACTGGTCCTTTTCATGGTAGGATAACATATATTGATTAAACTTATAGTTGGTAGATTGGGTATAGGCTATTAGGCCCAGCTTAAATCCTCCAACATCTACTATAAGGGCTGGTTCTCTTTCTTCCTTGTCAAAGGCCCCTGTAGACTTTATTCCATGTTCTTCCAGAATTTTTATAGTCCTTTCCAGGCCGTGACTGCCCCTGTCTAAAATATGGTTATTGGCCAAGGTCACCACGTCTATGCCCATCTTTTTTAATTCTTCCACCAGGCTATCCGGGCTATTAAAGGAATAGATATGGTCTGTATAGCCTTCATTTCTTCCAGCTAGAACCGTTTCCAAATTTCCCACTACCAGGTCAGAATCATCAAATAAATTATATACTGGTTCAAAGGTTTTACTAAAGTCTGTAAGCTCTGGATTCTTATCCATCCAGGTCTTTTCAGCCATAATGTCTCCAGTAAAACTAATTTTAACTAACTTATCCATTCAAGTCTCCTAGTCTATATATTTTGAAAATAGGTGCCACTTGCCCACTAGATCAGTCCTTTGTATAACATCTGGGTCTCCTGAGTGGTTACCCTCAATTATTACCACACTTCCGTCTTCTCTAACACCTATATCCCAGCCCACATACCTGACATCAGGATGAACTAGGGCAGCTTCCTTAACAGTGTCAAGGACCTTGTCCCAATGGGGAATCTTAAATCCTACAATCTGTTTTTGACTATCTGGATGGAAGGTGTACCTATTAAAGTACTGGTCTGTTCCCGTAGTCTTTACTATGCCGCTTTCATGGTCAATTAGGGCTGATATTCCATCATAGTGGAAGTTATCTACAAACTTGCCCTTCCTACCTATTCTAAGTACTGCCGCTATAACATCTGGTTTTCCATCATTATCTATCAAGGTTAGGACTCTTAGAGTATTAAAGGATGTATCATTAAATTCAGCCAATTGGCTGTCCTGTACCAAGTACTCCTCTATCATATAAGGCTTTCTAGCATAATTGTCTATAATGTTTTTTATTCCTTCTTCATCACATCTTATCTTGGTAATACCAACTCCAAAGGATCCTTCTACAGGCTTGAGCATAATATTTTCCTTGCCCTCCATGTAGGATCTAATGTCTTCATCGCTGGCCCTTGCCAAATCTAAGCTGGTCCTGCCAATAAACTTGGCAAAGTCCTTATTGAACTTATCCTTGTCATCAAAGATAATTAACTTATCCTTATTGTTTAATCTTTCCCTTATAAGCTTTCTTTTCTTTTGACTGATAAACCTGTCCCTACCATCTCTATTTAAGAGAAAGAAGTCATATTGAACATAGTCTATCAAGGCTGTGTTTTTAAATATTCTAGATAGTAGAAATTTAAATTTTATCCATCTTTGCTTGCCTGGTCCATAGGACCTATAGATGGGGTTTCTATTGAAGACCTCGTCCATATAATTAAATTTTTTCATATTTTCCCCTTTAAACAAACCTTAATTAAATCGTTAATCTTATCCATCTTTGCTTTTAATTCATTATAAGTGGCAAACTCTAAAAAAGCTACCCCCAACCTTTTGTCAGCACTGGTAAAGGCCTCCACCTGGTCATCTTCCTTCTTGGTCAAATTCAATTCTACCAGGTTGTCCTTGATTTCATCAGCTATTTCTAACTTATCAAAGACGCCCTCTTCCCTACTGTGAATCATATAGGTTGAAAGATAGTTAAGCTCATAGTCATAGTCTTCCATATCTAATAGACCACAGGCCCCTAAAACTCCATTTTCATAAAAGTTAAAGCCTGTCGCCCTTAAAAGTATTTCCGGTATTTTATTGCCCCCATTTCTAGGGTTTAACTCATTGATAAAAAGTCTTCCCTTCTTATCAAACATTATTTCTATATTTATAGGTCCAAAGTCTATTTGCAAAAGGTCTATAACCCTTTCTATAGCTTTTTTAACCTCTTCTACTTCTTCCTTGGTCAGGTAGCTGGGAAAACTGGTTCCTGTTGGTACTATATCATTGATGGCCATGTCTCTCATAGAGTTCATCAGCCCCCAAAAGACAACTTTTCCTCCCAGGACAAAAATATCTCCTCCAACCATAAAATCATATTTTTGGTGGATATATTCCTCAATAATAATTTTTTTAGCCTTGGAAAAGCCTAGGGCCTCTTCTAGGTAGTCTTCTAAGTCATCCAGGTCATCAACCCGATTTACCCCCCTACTACCTGAGGAGTCTATAGGCTTTACTATAAGTTGACTGTCCCAGGACCCAACTGTCTTTTTTACCCAATCCAGGTCATAGCCTTCTTCTAGCTCTAAATACTTAGGATAATTGAAATCCTCTTTTTCTAAAAAAGCCTTCATTTGCCCCTTGTTTACCAGGGTTAAAAAGGCCTCATGGTTTATGGATGGTAAATTTAATAGTTTAGCAACGTAAGTCGCAACATACATACCAGGTTCTGAACTAGTAAATATACCATCTATTTTCTCATCCTTGGCTATTGTTAAAATCTCTTCCTTGTCTAGGATGCTGGCCAAGTAAAACTTATCTGCATGGGCCCTAGACATATTGTTTTCATCATAATCGCATAGGATAGTATAAAGTCCCAAATCCCTACTTGCCTTCACAAATGGGAATTGATTGGGACCTCCGCCTAATATCATTATTTTCTTATTTTTCATCGTCTTCTCCATAGTCAGCTACAACCTCTAAAATTCTTTCCATATCATCCAGGTCATATCTTTGGTCTATTGGGATTGAAAGTGTATGTTGATAAATCCAAGCCACATCAGCATCCACCTCTCTAGTTTCATAAAAATCTGGCTTTGACCAGATTATAGGGGCATAAATATTATTTTCTGCCAGGTGTTTTTGGAACTTCTTCCTATCTACCCTTAAGTGTAGGGGAAAGTATAGAGGTACTGCTTCTTTGGTCAAGTCTTCAAAGACTGGTTGGCCTATCTTGTCCCAGCCATCATAGGCTAGAAGATGGGCAAAGTTTTCCCTTCTCTTCTCTTTTAACTGATCCAAATCCATCCTATCCTGGATTAATTTAGACTTAGGACTCATATCATGGATAGTGTCCCTCTTCCTAATCAGACCCAGGCCTTCTGAGTAAAGACTTAAGAATCCAGACTTTTCTCCCCTGCCATCAACCATATAGTCGGTTTTTAAAGCAGAAGCCTCTTCCATAACCTTTTCTAGCTCCCAGTCTGGTTCAAAGTTAAAGTCCTCTTTAAAATCTCCCCTTTTCTTTTCGCAGTAGGCACCATCTAAAACAGGCCCCCACTTTCTAATACTTCCCAGCTTGTAGTCGCAAAAATCATAATCAAAGTCAGAGTACATAGCCTGGGTAGCATCATAGATAACCTTAGTATCAAAGGCTAATTTTTCATCCTCGACTATTGTATCAAATCCAAAATAAGGATGGAATAAAAAGACAGATATATCATGCTTTTTTATTAATTTATTAATTTCACTTAATTTTACCCTTAAATTCCTGTCTACAGGATAATAAAAAATTTCATAGCCCTCCCTAAGAAAGGGATCTATTACACTGTGGCAGGTGTATTCTGGGATTAGGGCCCTCTTCTTGTCCAAGTCCATATCCCTTAGGCTGTATCTAACGGCTTGCCTAGCCGTTGAAAATAGGCAGCTATTAGACCTTAGGCCTAGTTTTTTATAAATACTTTTTTCATCATAGGTCTTTTCCTTATAAAAATCCCCTGCTATCCAAAAGTTACTTCCAACTTCTTTTTTCATGACTACTCCTATAATTTTCTTACTACTTCAACTCTTTTTTCTTCAAAGCCATTGGCTAGGTAAAACTTACCTGCCCTGTCATTGACAACTGCATAGTGGGTGGACATTTCCTCACATCCCTCACTTCTAGCCTTGTCATAGGCCCTTTCCATAAGTTCTTTTCCCAGGCCTAGAGACCTGTGTTTTTCCCCTACAAAAAATGAATTGATTATCATCCTTTTATAGGTCATAAAATCCCTCTTGTAAAGCCAGATAAAACCAGCCAGACTACCGTCTACAAAGGCCCCTAAAAAATAGGTGTTTCCTTCTCCTGTAAACTTTTTTAACTTTTCAATTTTTTCATCTATATAGGCCATATCTACTTCCTTGTCAGGATAGTGGAACTTGTAGGTGTTTTCTATAAACATAAGCTCTAAATCTGACCTATAGTTTTCTATATTTTCACTTGTTACTTCTATAATCTCTACTTTACTCATCTTTTTCCCCAAAAGTTCTTAAATACTTTTCATATTCCCTCTCCTTGTCAAGAGGTCTATACTTTCTTCCTCCGTGAAGCAGGTAGTCTCCAAATTCATCAGTTCTAACCTCTCCTGCATCGGCTACACCACTTCCCTTAAAAACTATTTGAATGGTTTTTAAGACTATCTTAAGATCAAAAAGAAAGCTTACATGGTCCACATAGTAGACATCGTACTCAAATCTTTCCCTCCAGGTAAGTTTATTTCTTCCCATAACCTGGGAGTAGCCTGTAAGACCAGGTCTCACATCGTGTCTTCTTCTCTCTTCTGGCTCATAGTAGGGAAGGTACTTGGCCAATAAAGGCCTAGGTCCTATAAAGGACATGTCTCCCTTTAAGATATTGAATAGCTCTGGCAACTCATCTAGAGAAGTTTTTCTAAGGACTTTTCCAAACTTGGTAATCCTATAGTTGGAAGGTAGATACTCTCCATTTTCGTCTTTTTCATCTGTCATACTTCTAAACTTATACATGGAAAAAACTTCTTCCCTATAGCCAGGTCTTTCCTGCTTGAATATAATGGGCCTACCGTGAAATATTAAAACCAAAATTGATAAAATAAGAAGCAAGGGGCTTAAAATTATTATCAAAAATAAGGCTAGTATAATATCTAGTATTCTCTTTATATATCTTGCGTACAATCTCATCTATTCATTACCTCTATCGTCTATTTTGGCAATAGCTTTCTTATATATTTCATACTTACCAACATGGTCTGAGTGTTGTTGAACGTGGAAGTTTCCCCTGTAGTTACCCTCTAAGAGAACAGGTCCCTTCTCTGTTATGGCTATATCCCAGCCAGTGTATCTTATTTGTGGAACTTCTTGGCCTAAATCCTTGACCATGGCCTTGGTTTCTTCCCAAAATGGAATCTTAAGTCCTGCTATTTGGGTTTGGGTTTCCGGGTGAAGAACATAGCTATTATGCATCTTATCAATTCCAGGAACCTTAATAATACCAGTTTCCAAATCTATGGCTGCAACCAAACCACCTGTAGTATAGTTGTCCATAACATCTCCGTGCCTGCCCATTCTCAAGGAGGCTGACATAATGTTTACCCCGTCCCTATTTCTTACAGTGGCTATTCTCAAGGTATTTACTGATGATGGGTGGATAGCATTAATGGCTGGGTGTTGTCTAATATAGGTCTCATAAAGATATTCTTCCATTTTAAACCTATTGTAGACTTCCTTTAGCTCTTCATCGCCCAAGTTTTCATACTTGTAGATTCCTTGGCCTTCAGTACCGTGGATAGGCTTTACTATAAAGCTAGGATTGGCCTTGGCAAAGTCTTCAAATTCTTCCCAGTCAATCTTATTAGATATCTTCCAGTCCCTACCTAAATACTTGTCAAAGTTAGTATTTATATAGTCCTTGTCCCTAAGCAAGTAGCCATACTTGTCTTCATTACATTGTTTGTAAATCCACTTTTGCCTTCTCCAGGTCACATATTTTCTTCTTTCCCTATGCTTCATTCCATAAAAGCCATAAACAAAATAATTGGTTATGGAGCATCCATGGAAGATAAAGGCAAAGATATAGTCTATAAAAAGGAAAAACCTAGCCAGCTTCCCCTTATTCAATGACTCATCATTGACATTTTTATAATAATAATTAAACTTTCCTATAAACTCTTTAGGACTCATAGCTATCTCCTTCTATACTGAGGGAAAAAGTCATTGTCTTGACCCCCAGTAGCACTTACTAATTTATCGTAAATTTCTTGATTGTAAATATTTTTACCTATATGGAAATCGAAAAAGCTATCCTTGGTAAACCTCGTCTTAAACTTAAAAAGAGAATCCTCTGGATCATTACTTGTTCCCCCACCATGGTGGATATAGTCCTTGCCATGGTCCTTGCCCCAAACAGTTAGGGCATAACGCAGAATATAGGCTGGACTAAGATTTAAATACTCAGACCTGGTTCCTGATAAGTGGGTATGTATATAAGGCCCATAGACAAAATATAGTCCACTAGCAATACACTTTTTCTCATAATAGACATTTACATTAAGAATGTTATCACTAAAGTTTTCTAAAATGTAAGCAAAGTAGTCATCATCAAAATAATAAAAGTCCTCTGCATCATTCCTGTCCATTGTATCAAAATAAATGGATTTAAATAGATCTAGGTCACTAGGGTTTTCTAATATTTCGTATTCTACACCCTTTCTCAAGGTTCTTCTTATGTTTTTCCTAGTGCTTTTATGAAACTCTTCTTGTACAGGATCTTCATTGTCCTTAAGATTGGTAGCCACTGTCTTTCTCAAATAAACCAGGTCATAAACCTGCTCAAAATCCTTGGCATTTTCCAATATAGGGTGAAACCTTACAAATTCACTTACTATATCATTTTTTATACAGTAGTTTTTAAAGTCTTCATAATAGTTTTTTACTAGCTGGTCCCTATCTCCCTTTAGTTCCTCAATGATAGGTCCACCGTAGCCATAGGGAGTTGTAATATCAAAATACTTCTTCCCATCAACCTCTTCCTCTATTTCCCTCTTTATATAAATATTTCTGATTTTCCCATTCTCATCTTCATATTGATACTCATAGGCCTTTCCACCATCTATTCTCTCACATAACTGTCCATACTTTTTCTCAAAGTATATATCCTTAGGCATAGATTTCCTCTCCTTACTATCCTTATCCATATATCTGTTCATACTTTCTTATAACTGTATCACATACCCTTTTTAAATCTTCATCAGTCATCTTTGTATCTGACGGAAGACATAGGCCATTTTCAAATAGGTCTGTAGAAACTCCACTTCCTATATAGTCATAGGCTTCAAAAATAGGTTGTAGGTGCATAGGTTTCCAAACTGGTCTGGATTCAATATTTTCCTCTTCCAAGGCTAAAATAAGATCCAAGGGTTTTAACCTGCCCTTTACTTGTAAAGAGCTCAACCAACAGTTAGACCTATTAAAGTCATTCATAGGCATCATTTCTATATCTTCTAAGTCTTTAAAAGCTTCCTTATAGTAGTTATATATATATCTTTTCTTGTCTACCCTGTCTTCTAGAACCTTTAATTGTCCCCTACCTATACCAGCTACCACATTACTCATCCTATAGTTATAACCTATCTCACTGTGTTGGTAGTGTCTAGCCTGGTCTCTGGCTTGAGTTGACCAAAATCTTACCTTTTCCACCCTTTCCTTGTCCTTGGAAACCAACATACCCCCACCTGATGTGGTGATAATCTTATTTCCATTAAAAGAGTAGATACCAAACTTTCCAAAGGTACCTGTGTGTTTACCCTTATAGGTTGTTCCCAGTGATTCTGCAGCATCTTCTATTAGACTTACTCCGTGTTTTTCACATAGGTCAACTATTGGGTCTAGATCAGCGCTCATTCCATATAGGTGAACTACTAGAACAGCCTTAACTTCTGGATACTTTTCAAAGGCCTTTTCTAATTCCTTAGGGTCCATATTCCAGGTCTTTCTATCACTATCTATAAAAACTGGTCTAGCATTTTGGTAGATAATAGGATTTACTGTTGCCGAAAATGTTAAGTCCTGGCAAAATACTATGTCATCCTTGCCCACTCCAGCTGCCTTTAAGGCCATGTGGATGGCTGATGTACCTGATGCAAGGGCTGCTCCATAGCCGCCATCTACCATACTTGCCAACTCTTCTTCAAACTTATTTACATTTTCTCCCAAGGGAGCTATCCAGTTAGTATCAAATGCTTCTTTTACAAATTCTTGTTCATAACCTTCATCACTCATGTGGGGTGATGACAAATATATTTTATTTTTCATAATCTCCTCGACTTCTTTATTTATCTAATTTTAACTTATATAATTTTATCACTATACCAGTATTTTATCAATTATAGGCCTGGTAAAGAGTGCATAATCTTACCTCTTTGGTCTTGTTTCTCTCTAGATAGATATTCTTTTATTTATTAACTTTCAATAAATAGTATTTTATGCAAATTAAAAGATGCCTTAAATAAGGTGCCTACCAGGCCTAAGTTTTAAACTTTTCCAGCCTATTTATAAGAGGTTGCTTATAAGTGCCAGTAAAGATATTTACAGGAGGACAAAAAGTTCAGTTTTTTTGCTAGATTGTCTATTTTGTAGTATTATTTATAAAATAGAGAAGTTTTTTATGGAGGAAATAATGAGAGATATACACATACTATGTGGAGGCATTAGCAGTGAGCATGAAATCTCACTAAGAAGTGCCCAATCGATAATAAATTACATTGACAAGGATAAGTATAAGGTGTCCATGTCCTATATAGATAAGGAAGGTAAATTTATCCCCCTAGGATACTATTCATCCAGGATAGAAAAACCTGAAGATTTAATTAGATACACTGATGATTCCAAGTTGGAATCTATAAGTAAGTTTATCAAGTACTTAGACGGCCTAGACAATCCTTTAATCATTCCAGTAATCCACGGAACTACTGGAGAAGATGGACAAATCCAAGGCTTTATTAAGACCTTAGGATTTAACTTTGTAGGAAATGACATTCTAGCCTCTGCCCTATGTATGGACAAGGGTTTTGCCAATGACATGTTCAAGGCCCACAATATTCCCCAGGCCAACTACTATATTTTAACCAGGTCTAAATATGACAGACATCCTAGCAAGGACAAGATAGTTACAGATATCTTTGATATTTGTGGGGATCAGGTTTTTGTAAAGCCTGCCAATAATGGATCTTCTGTTGGCGTTAACAGGGCCAATAGGGACAATATAGTCCAAGCCTTAGAAGAGGCCTTTAAATATGATAATACTATTGTAATAGAAGAAGAAATCATAGGAGAAGAATTGGAAATATCCGTTCTAGGAAATGAAAATCCTGTGGCTTCTCTACCAGGATCCTATTCTACCAAGAGGGAATTCTTTGACTATACAGCCAAGTATCATGATAAAACTCTCATCAGGAACATACCCCATAAACTGGACAAGGACAAGGAAAATAAGGTTAGAACTCTTGCCATAGACGCCTATCAAGCCACAGGTTGTATGGGCTTTGCCAGAGTTGATATCTTTTTAGACCAAGAGGGCAACTTCTTTGTCAACGAGATTAACACCTTCCCTGGAATGACCTTCTCCTCCCTATCAGCAGGACTTTGGGAGGCTACAGATGGTACCAGCTTTAGTCAATTAATAGATAAATTAATTGACTTGGCCATAGATAAGGAAGAAAAAAATAATACACTTGTTAAGGTTAGGGATTAGTTATGTTAGGATTAAGCTTAAGAGAAATTGCCCAGTTGGCAAATGGAAAACTAAATAATGAAAAATTCGCCGATTTAAGGGTACAGGTGGTTTCTATAGATACTAGGACCATAGCCCCCGGTGAACTATATATGCCTATTATAGGCGAAAAACTAGACGGCCATCTTTTTATCAATCAGGCCTTTGACAAGGGGGCTCTTGCCTCCTTTACCCACAAGGAAAACCTAATCGATGACAGGCCCTTTATCCTGGTAGAAAATACCAACCAGGCCTTCCAAGACCTGGCTAAGAACTTTAGAAATAGCCTGGATAACTTAAAAATCATAGGCATTACAGGTTCTAATGGAAAGACTACTACCAAGGATATAATTAATTCTATTTTAAAACAAAAATTTAATGTAAGAAAAACCATAGGCAACTTAAACAATGAAATAGGTGTTCCTAGAACCCTTTTAAGATTGGAAAAAAACACAGATGTGGGCATAGTTGAAATGGGAACAGACGGCCCTGGCCAAATCCATAAATTAACCATGATGGCCAAGCCAGACATGGCCATCATAACCAATATTGGAGATTCCCACCTGGAACTTTTAAAGACTAAAGAAAATATAGCCAGGGAAAAACTCCATATAGTTGACGGCCTAAGTGACGATGGATATTTTATTTATAACTATGATGACCCTATCTTGAAAAAAGAGATAGAGGCTAAAAATATCAAGCAAAAAATGATTAGTTTTGGCCAGGAAGAAGGGGCAGACTATCATATAGAACTTCTTAGGACTACGGCCAATGGCAGCAGTTTTAAGGTAAATAATAAGTACTATCAAATAAGCCTTATAGGCTCCCACCAGATCTACAATGCAGCTGCAGCAATTATAGTTGCAGAACTTTTAGGCATGACTGAGGATCAAATAATTTCTGGCCTGGATGTAAAAAACAGTACTTCCATGAGAAATGAACTAATATCTTGTAATGGCTTTGACATTTTAAATGACAGTTACAAGTCCAATCCCCAAAGTCTAAAATCTGCCCTAGATACCTTGGGCTACCTTAATGGCTATAAGAGAAAGATAGCTATTCTAGGTGATATGTTGGAACTGGGCCAGGGAGAAGAAAATCTTCACAGGGAAATTGGTTCCTATATAAATCCTAAGGAAGTAGACTATTTACTTCTATACGGTCCCCTAAGCAGGTATATTGCTGAAGAGGCTCTTAGAAACTTTCCTGATGGCCATGTTTTTTACATGGATAAAAAAGAAGACTTAATAGATAAGGCTAAGTACCTTATTATTAAAAACTCAATAGTCCTAGTAAAGGCATCACGTTCCCTTAGATTAGAAGAGATTGTAGAGGCACTAGAACTCATAAATATATAGGGAGAATTGATGATAAAGAAAAAAAAGCATGCCTTGCTCATGCTCCTACTTATACTAGTATCTCTTAGTGGATGCAAAAACCAGACAGTTGTCTACAAGCCTAAAAGGCCAACTGTCATAGTTTCCATGGACGATGGGTCTAACTCAGACTATACCATCATCTTTGACTATCTTAAGGCCAAGGGCATTAAGGCCACTTCCTTCTTAATAGGAAGCAAGGTAAATACAAAGGGCTTTTTAACCAGCCAACAAATCAAAGAAATGAAGGGCTATGGCTGGGATTTTCAAAGCCATACCTACAGCCATCAAAAAATGAACAAGTTAACCAGACAAGAATTAATGGCTGAACTTGATAACAATAATAGGGTTTTTGAAGAACTAGGCCTAGATCTTCCTAGAGTTACTGCCATGCCCTTTGGGCTAAGAAGTAACCTAAGTACTAGTATTTTTATGAAGCAAACTCCACTGATTAGACTGACCAGGCACTTTAAAAATAGGCCTGTAGTCTATCCCCAGCTTACCAAGAGTGACTTGACCAATATCCACTCTATTAATATAGATATCCAGGATGAATATGCTGAAAAATTAGATGAGGTTATAACTGATATTGACAGGGCCAAGGAAGAGAAGGGTTTAATTGTCCTTTACTTCCACAGGACCTTTAAGGCCAGGACTAAAATATCCTATTACGCTGAATTTGAATACATTGACAAGGTCATAAGCTATCTGGAAGATGGAGGATTTGACTTTATTACCTTCAAGGACTTATATGATGAAATTTACCCTACGGACTCTTAAGAGTCCGTATAATTTTCCCCTTATAAGAGGGCTGATATGATATAATAACGATATTGATAATTAAGTATTTAGGGAGATGAAAATGAATAATAAGAAGAAAAAATTGTTAATAAAACCTTATCTTTTCATAGATTTCTTAATAATAATCCTAAGTTTCTACATAGCCTTATTCTTAAGATTTGATGGAAATATACCTACATTTTTTATTAATAATTTTAAAAAGTACATACTGGCAATTGTCCTAATAAAGGTTGTAGTCTTTTATCTATTTAACTTTTACAGGATCTATTGGAAGGTGGCCAGCATAGAGGAATTAGTAAATTTAGCCTTCGGAGTCTTTACGCCAAACTTTATTATATTTTTATATGTTTTGGCCAATAGGAAGTTTCCCCTATCAGTCATAGGTATATCAGCTATTTTAGACTTTCTATTAATTGGTTTTACCAGATTTGTTCTCAGATATAGGTCTGACAAGAGCAAGAGCTGTGACTCAGTTAATAGTATAGAAAACAATATTATGATTGTGGGAGCTGGAGAAGCGGGAATCCTTCTTCTAGACGAATATAGAAAGCACCCTAACCTAGGTCAGGTAACGTCCTTTATAGACGATGACGAGGAAAAAAAGGGGCAATATATAAAGGGAATCCAAGTGGATGGATCCATAAATGAAATTCCCCATATAGTAAATAAGAAAAAAATCGATGAAATCATTCTAGCTATCCCTTCTCTAGACGATGAGGATAGAAAATATATTCTAGATACCTGTACCAAGACCAATAAGAAGGTCAAGGTCCTACCAGGCATCTATGAAATCATAGATGGTAAGTTTGACGTAAGTAAGATTAGGGACGTGGAGATAGAAGACCTTTTGGGAAGGGACTCTATCAAGTTAGACCAATCATCCCTTGCTGGCATGATAGAAGATAGGACCATACTAGTTACTGGTGGTGGAGGCTCTATAGGCTCTGAGCTTTGTAGGCAAATCTCCAAGTACAAGCCAAAAAAACTAGTTATCCTAGATATCTATGAAAACAATGCCTATTCTATCCAGATGGAATTGGAAAGAAAATATGGTAAAAACTTGGATTTAGAAGTAGTTATTGAATCTATTAGGGACAGGGAGAGAATGGAATATATCTTCAACCTTTACAGGCCAGATATAGTATTCCACGCAGCTGCCCACAAACACGTTCCCCTAATGGAAGACAGTTATATATCTGCCATTAAAAACAATGTTTTTGGAACCAAAAACCTCTTGGAAATATCAGACAAGTACCAGGTTAAAAAGTTTGTAAATATATCTACTGACAAGGCTGTAAACCCTACCAATATTATGGGGGCGACCAAGAGAATAATAGAAATTATGCTTCAAACCATAAACTCTCACTCAGCTACTGACTATGTGGCTGTAAGGTTTGGTAACGTACTAGGATCTAATGGATCAGTTATACCCTTATTTAAGAAACAAATAAATGACGGTGGACCTGTAACAGTTACCCATCCTGATATAATCAGATACTTTATGACCATACCAGAAGCCTGCCAATTGGTTTTACAGGCAGGAGCCATAGCCAAGGGTGGAGAAATCTTTATCTTGGACATGGGTGAACCAGTAAAGATCTTAGACCTGGCAGAAAACCTAATATCACTTTCAGGCCTGGTTCCCTATAAGGATATAGACATAGTTTTCACTGGTTTAAGGCCTGGCGAAAAACTTTATGAAGAATTGTTATTAAATTTAGAAAATTCTGATAAAACTTCTTTTGAAAAAATATACATTGAAAAACCAGAAGAACACAATACAGAAGAATTGGAAAAGAATTTAGAAAACTTAAGACAACTAGGTAATAGTGACGCATCTAAGGACGAAATAATTAAGGCTATAGAAAAAATAGTCCCAACCTTTAGTCACAAGGAAAATAGATAAATTATAGAGTATGATTGTTAATCATACTCTATTTTAATATAATTTTATTCTAATATTATATTTTTATTTGTTATAGGATTATCAATATCCCTTATAACGGCTTATTCACTAGGTTATAGCGTTTTTCGTCAATTTGTGTTTTTTTTAACCATATGTTAGAATCATATTTGTAAGATGAATTAGGGAGGTTTATATGAAAAAAAGAATTTTAGCATTATTACTAGCACTAACTTTAGTTCTATCTGCGTGTGGAACTAATGACAAGAAAGACGGTGAGGAGAAACCAAGCACAAGTGAAGAGACTCCTGCAACTGACAAGGAAGAAGAAAAAGAACAAGATTCAGCAAAAGAAAAATTTAAAGACGGTACATATGAAGCATCAGCACCAGGCTTCGGAGGTGAAATCAAATTATCTGTTGAAGTAAAGGATAATAAGATTTCTGACATAGAAATACTGGAAGACAAGGAAACAGATCCAGTATTCAACAGGGCCTTTCCTGTAATCAAGGAAAGAATTTTAGCTGAACAATCACCTGTAGTAGACAATGTATCTGCTGCAACCTTCAGTTCCTATGGGGTTAAAAAAGCTGTTGGCCTAGCTCTTAAAGACGCTGGAGTTGACTTTGGTGAAATTACCATGACAACTGAACCTGACCATGGGGAAATAGAAGAAAAAGAAGATGTAAATACCCAATTAGTAGTAGTTGGTGGTGGTCCAGCTGGACTTACTGCAGCTATAGAAGCTAAGGACAATGGGGTTAAGGATGTAATCCTAGTAGAAAAATTAGATATCTTAAGTGGTAACGGTAAATTTGACATGAACTTCTTTGATATGCTTAACTCAAAGGCTATGAAGGAAAACAATGTTGAAGTTACTAAGGAAGAATTTTTAGAAGCCAAGGAAGCAGCTGTAGACAGCGATGAAAGAAAGGCTGTTTGGGTTGATGGAGCTTGGGAATTAGATGAATGGATTAGATCTATAGGTATAGAATTAAACTATAACTATGGTGGAGACAAGGGAACTAGTCATATGGCTGAAGCTGATGAATATGCTGGAGACCATATCCAAGAAAAATTAGAAGAAAGAGCTATTGAATTAGGAGTTAACATTATAACTGGTACTAAGGGTGTAGACCTTATAATCGAAGACGGTAAGGCTACAGGAGTTAAGGTAGAAGATAGAACTTCTAAATACAATATTATGGCAGACGCAGTAGTTGTTGCAACTGGTGGTTTCTCTGCTAATAAAGACCTATTAAAAGAATATGCACCAGGTGGAGAAATTGTAGAAACTTCCAACCAAATGGGAGCTACTGGAGATTTCGTAAAGGTATTTGAAGACCACGATCTTAAGATGGACCACATGGATGTTTTAACAGTATTCAAGCTAATCATTAAAAATAGACGTGACCTAACAGGAGCAGGCGATGGATTTGTTCTAGTTAACAAGGACGCCAAGAGATTTGCCGCTGAAAATGAAGGTGGTTTAGACCTGGCTCATAAGATTTTAGAACAAGAAGACGGCAAGGTTTTCTATATATATGACCAAGCTCTATACGAATCATTCTATAGATTACAAAAACACAATGACCTAGGCTACCATGTAAAGGCTGATACTATAGAAGAATTAGCTGAAAAAATAGACCTGGATGCCAAGACCTTAGAAGAAACTATAAACAAGTACAATGCTGCTTGTGAAGGCAAGGAAAAAGATGAATTCAGAGAAGAGATGCCAGAAAAACCTTTCGATATGAATGGACCTTTCTATGCATGTCAAGTTGAATCTGCCATCCACATGACTAAGGGTGGAGTTGTAGCCAACGAAAAAGCTGAAGTTATAAATAACTCAGACCAAGTAGTTGAAGGATTATACGCTGCTGGTGAAGTAACTGACACATCAGGTAACTACAGTGCTGCTGTAGTATTTGGTAGGGTTGCTGGCCAAGAAGCTGCAAAATTTATCAATAAGTAGACCTTATTTAATGAACAGGGAGCCATGCATATGCATGGCTCCCCCTTTTTGTCTTATTTACAATTATATTTACTTTATTTCTTCCTATACTTTTCTAACTGGTCATAGATAATACCTATGGTATTGTCAAAGTCAACATCCTTCATATTATCCTCATAGTAGGCCTTGTTTTCACTCATCTCCCTAATGGATTTTAAGAGTTCCTCCCTGGTCATATCATCCTCATCAAGAACCTTGGCATAGCCCTTGTCTTCAAAACTCTTGGCATTGTCCAATTGGTCCCCCCTACTTTGGGATAGGGGTAGAGGAATTAAAAGCATGGGAATCTTATAGTAGAGAAACTCAAAGATAGCATTGGAACCGGCCCTGGATACTACCAGGTCCGCCAGGTCTAAAATGTCTTTTAGCTCCTCATTTATATATTCCATTTGATAGTAGCCATCCTTTTCTATGGATGGATCCAAGCCTCCCTTACCTACAGCGTGAATCACATTGTAGTCTTCTAGTAAATCATCTAAAACCTCTCTAACATTGGCATTTAACTGTCTGGCCCCTAGAGATCCTCCCATTACTAGAATATTTTCCTTGTCATTTTTAAGGCCTAAAAACTCTTTAGCCTTTTTCCTGTCACCATTTTTTAAACTCTCCCTAATAACCGGTCCTAGAAAGTAACCCTTATCGTCCTTTATATAGTCTGTAGTATCTTCAAAGGTGGTAAAAATTTTTTTTACAAAGGGTTGGCTAAGCTTGTTGGCAAGTCCTGGAGTAAGGTCAGACTCATGACTAAGGGCTGGCACCCTATTGAAAAATCCCCCTATAATTGGAGGAACTGACACAAATCCTCCCTTGGAGAAAATAATGTCTGGTTTTACTTTTCTAATCTTATGGCTGGCCTGAAAAACTCCTGCTATTACCCTGAAAAAGTCCTTGAAGTTTTCCCAGTCAAAATACCTTCTCAACTTACCAGTAGATATGGCTAGGTAGTTGACATAGTCAAACTCCTCTACCAATTCCCTCTCTATTCCGTTTTTTGAACCCATATAATAAATATCCCAACCCTCTTCTTTAAGCATTGGTATTAAAGCTAAATTAACAGATACGTGTCCTGTTGTCCCCCCACCTGTCAATAATATTTTCTTCTTGTCTTTTCCCATTGTCCCATTCCTTTATCTATATTCTTTATCTATTATATCCTTTTTAGCCATAAAACAAAATTACAATTCTAAAAGATTTACCACCTGGCCTAGACTTTTCCTAAAGTTATCTTCTGCCCTGGTCTTATCCATGGCCTCTACCAGGCTTATAGGCCCCTGGTTGATAGTAAAGCAGGCATTTAGGCCCAGACTATTAACCTTTTCTAAATCCAAGTCTAGGCTGCCAAAAAAGCCTAGACAAGGCCTTCCCTGTTTTTTCGCCAACTTGGCCAGCTCTACAGGCCCCTTGCCCATAAGACTTTGGTCATTTAACTGGCCTTCACCTGTTATTACATAGTCTGCCTCTCCTATCTTTTCTTCCAGGTCTAAAAGTCCAGCTACCAGGTCAAAACCAGGCTTTAAATCTGCCCCTAGAAAGGTCTTTAGGCCATAGCCTAGTCCACCTGCTGCTCCTACCCCAGGATAGTCCCTATTAAAAATTTCATAGTTTTCTTCTATAAGGCTTGCAAACTTACTAAACCAGCCGTCCATTTTTTCTATTTCTTTTTGACTGGCCCCCTTTTGACCGGCATAAACCTGGCTAGCTCCCAGGCTGCCGCATAGGGGATTTTTAACATCACAGGCCACTGTAAACTTGGCCTCCTTCAATCTTTTATCTATCTTTTTATCATCTATAAGACTAATTTTTTCTAAGTCTCTGCCATAAATACCAACTTCCTGGCCCTTGTCATCATAAAATCTATAGCCTAGGGCCCTTAACATACCTAGGCCCAGATCATTGGTAGATGACCCTCC
This sequence comes from Peptoniphilaceae bacterium, assembly GCA_030152565.1. Taxonomy (GTDB): domain Bacteria; phylum Bacillota; class Clostridia; order Tissierellales; family Peptoniphilaceae; genus CALAZW01. The sequence goes on along the minus strand of JASLJE010000002.1, from coordinate 111,045 downwards.
CAGGCCTAGGAGGAAATTTCTTCTTCCCTGGTCCAGTCCCTTTTTTATGGCCTGGCCCAGACCATAGCTGGTAGTGTCCAAAGGATTTCTCCTGGATTTTTCCACCAAATCCAGGCCAATTATCTTGGCGCTTTCTATTAAAACCAAATCATCTGTCAATCCATAAGAAGCCTCTATAGGACAGCCTAAGGGACCTGTAAACTCATCCTTTACAAGTATGGCCCCCAGGTTATCCATTAAACTATCCACCAGGCCCTCGCCTCCATCAGATAGAAAAACAAGGCTGGCCTGGTGGCCTCTTTCTTCCAAATAATCTCTTCCAATTTCTCCCAACTCTCTAGAGCTTAGACAGCCCTTAAAGGAATCTAGTCCAAGTAAAAATTTCATATTTCCCCCTTTTACCCATAAGAAAAAGAGACTCTAAGAGTCTCTATATATCTAGTAAGCTTAGCTGGCCAGAGCCTAGACTCTTTTTTAAATCAATTATTCTTTGATTTTCACTGCCCCTAAACTTTAATTTTAAATTCTTTTTTTCTTCTATAAAAAGTCCATCTACTAGAACATCACAAAGGGATAAAAGTTCTCGGGCAGCTGGATCTTCTTTTAAATCTTCATAGCTATAGCCTGAATAGATCCAAACGTCCTTGTCCACATCATCTTTAAGACTTTTAAGAAGCTTAACCAAGCCCTCTATATTTTGAAAGGGCTCTCCTCCAAGAATTGTCAGCCCCCTAACATTAGGATCTGACAAATATTCTTTAACCTGGTCTGTTTCTTTTTCCGTCCACAAATCACCAGCCCTAAAGTCCTGGTAGGCTTCATTAAAGCAACCTGGACACTTGTGACTACAACCTGTGACAAAAATACTTGACCTGATACCAGGTCCATTGCCTACGTCATATTGTCTTATTTGTCCGTATCTCATTATATGTGTAACACCCTTGCATTTATTTCCTTAGTACGGCCTTCATTCCAGAAGTTTTCTCCTAGATAGCCACAAGTTCTTCTAATAACTGTCAACTTAGACTTATCCTTATTATTACAGTTAGGACATTCCCATTCCCCTTCATCATTTACTACAATCTCACCATCAAAGCCACATACATGGCAGTAGTCAGACTTAGTATTAAATTCACCATACATAATATTGTCATACATAAACTTGATAATTTGAGTTATGGCTTCAGGGTTATTGTTCATATTTGGTATTTCCACATAGGAGATAGCTCCTCCTGTAGACTTGTCTTGGAAGGCTGCCTCAAATTTAAACTTATCAAAGGCATTAATTTCTTCCCTAACATCAACATGATAACTATTTATATAGTAGCCCTTGTCTGTAATATCCTTTATTTCACCAAATCTGGTCCTGTCCAACTTGGAGAATCTATTGGTCAAGGATTCAGCAGGAGTACCATAGACTGCAAAGCCTAGGCCTGTTTCTTCCTTCCACTTATCTGCCGCTTCTACCAACCTATCTAAAACCTTCATGGCAAACTCCTTGCCTTCAGGACTGGTATTGGAAACTCCCTTAACTAACTTAGATGCTTCATAAAGACCTATATAGCCTATTGATAGGGTTGAATATCCATTTTCCAAGTACTTAGATATTTTTTCACCTGGCTTTAACCTGGCTATACAGCCGTGTTGCCAGTGGATAGGTGACACATCACTGGTCACATTCTTTAATAGGTCATGTCTCATCATTAGGGTTTTTCTAACAATCTTTAATCTCTTGTCTAAAATTTCAAAGAACTTATCTTCATCCCCATTGGATAAGATACCTATTTGAGGAAGGTTTATGGTTACAACCCCTTGGTTGAACCTACCATCAAACTTATAGTTGCCATTCTCATCCTTCCAAGGAGATAAGAATGATCTACATCCCATAGGAGCAAAAACATTACCTTGGTAAAGACTCTTCATCTTCTTAGCAGACACATAGTCTGGATACATTCTCTTGGCTGTACACTTTGCAGCCAATTCAGTAAGGTAGAAGTAGTCACTATCTTCATGGATATTGTGTTCATCTAAAACATAAACCAACTTAGGAAAGGCAGGAGTTACATAAACGCCAGCATCATTTTTAATTCCTTCATATCTTTGTAGAAGGATTTCTTCTGTGATGGCTGCAGCTTCCTTAGCGTATTCATAGTCTGGTTCAAAATGCATAAATAGGGTTACAAAGGGTGATTGACCATTGGTGGTCATCAGGGTATTTATTTGGTATTGAATGGTTTGTACCCCGTCTTTTACCTCTTTTCTAGTCCTCTTCCAAGCCACTCTTTCAGCAGCTTCCATATCTATATCTATCTTGTAGATTTCCCTTTGTTCTTCTAGAACTTGGGATAAATACTTGTCATAGGATTTTCTAACATAAGGAGCTAGTATCCTATCTATTCCATTTATAGATTGGCCTCCGTATTGTGCTGAAGCAACTTGGGCAATTATTTGAGTAGTAACTGTACAAGCTACTTGGAAAGACTTAGGAGAATCAATCATCTTACCATTGATCACTGTTCCATTGTCCAACATGTCTTTTAAATTAATTAAACAACAGTTAAACATAGGTTGAATTAAATAATCCATGTCGTGAACGTGGATAGCTCCTGTTTCATGGGCCTCTAATATATCAGTAGGCATGATCTTTCTCTTGGCTATATCCTTTGATACTTCTCCCGCAATTAAGTCTCTTTGAGTTGATACTATGTAGGCGTTCTTATTGGAGTTTTCTGTAGCTACTTCCTCATTTGCATCGTTCAGTAGGCCGATAATACTGTCATCTGTAGTATTTATCTGTCTCTTATAGGATTGGACTGCCTTGTAGCTTTCATAAGCCTTGGCTGTCTGAGGGTTATTGTGTTGAATCAATTTATAGTAAACCTGATCTTCTATTTGATAGATGGTTATATCCTTATTTATTGTATTGGCAAACTCTTCAATTTCTGTTGCTATATCTAGAGCAATACCTGGCTCAAACATTCCACTTGGTGAATTCATAGCCTTTTCTATAGCCCTAATAATCTTTTCCTTGTCAAAGGGAACTACTCTTCCATCCCTTTTTATTACATTCTTAATTAAATTAACCATGACATACTTCCTTTCATCTATGTAATTAACTTTATCCTTTTATCTACTATTACATAATATAATATTTTTCTATTCTTGTAAAGATTTAAAACCATATATATAGTGGCCCAAATCAAAAAGCACACTACATTATGTAGTGTGCCCTGGTTTAACTTCCTTAAAACTGATTTTAAGGCCTCTAAATTTTTATGGCTTTTATCTTTTTATATAAATTTTTTTTAATACTTTTAGTCTAAAATTTTAGAATCGAGTATTAGATAGTTGGCCCTGTGTATATAAAGGCTCTTGCCATCAATGTTAAGCCTGGTCATTTTAGGCAGGTCTCCAGGAACTGTAACATAGACATTTTTTCCCTGGTAGACTCCTATTGGCGTACCCATGGGAGTGGATATAACTATGGTCTTATCCTCTCCTATCTTATTTTTCAAGTCATTGATATACCTGTTAAAGGGAACAATGCTCCCTCCTGGCCTTATCTCTAGATTTTCTTCCATTTGAAAGTCCTCTACCATATCTAGGCCTTTTTCTGCAAATATCATGGTATTACCCACTTGTAGAATCTGCCTACCATTGGCTGTTATCTCAAGGACAGAGGAACTGTTAGCCATGGATTCATCCTTGTTTTTCTTCTCTTCTACGACCTCAATATTTATCCTAGAACCATGCATCTTCATAGTATTATTACCATAGCTATCATAGACTAGTATATTAAAGTCCTGCCCTACCAAACTACCTGTAGTAGTAGATATAAAATCTCTTATTTGTGCACATGAACTAAGGGACAAGACAACTACTAGTAGAACTAGTAGGACCTTTCTCTTCTTTTTCATTAATCCTCCTAGCCAATTATATCTGACTTAAAGTACTTTCTCAAAGCTTTAGGAACAGTTATAGTTCCATCTTCATTTTGATAGTTTTCTAGAACTGCTGCAAAGGTTCTTCCTACAGCTAGTCCTGAACCGTTTAAGGTATGAACATATTTTACCTTGCCATCTTCATCTCTAAATCTAAGGTTGGCACGTCTAGCTTGGAAATCTTCAAAGTTGGAACAAGATGAAATTTCCACATATCTACCATAGGACGGCATCCAAACTTCTATATCATAGGTCATGGCTGATGAAAATCCTATGTCTCCTGAACATAGTCTTACAACCCTATATGGGATTTCTAGTAATTGTAGAACTTCTTCAGCATCCCTTGTTAATTTTTCTAATTCTTCATAAGAGTCTTCTGGTCTAGCTAACTTTACCAATTCTACCTTGTCAAATTGGTGGTTTCTTATCAAGCCCCTAGTGTCTCTTCCAGCTGATCCTGCCTCTTGTCTAAAGCATGGAGTATAGGCTGTATAGTATAGAGGAAGGTCTTCATTTTTTAGGATTTCTTCCTTCCTATAGTTGGTTACAGGAACCTCAGCTGTCGGTACTAAGAAATAGTCCTTGGCTGGTAGGTGGAACATATCTTCTTCAAACTTTGGAAGTTGGCCTGTTCCTATCATGGCATTTCTATTTACCATAAAAGGTACACCTAATTCAGTATAGCCGTGTTCTTCTGTATGAAGGGAAAGCATAAAGTCTATTAAAGACCTTTCCAACTTGGATCCTAGACCTTTAAATATGGTAAATCTAGCTCCTGTTATCTTGGCAGCTCTTTCAAAGTCTAAAATATCTAAATCTGCTCCCAAGTCCCAGTGAGCCTTAGGTTCAAAGTCAAATTTAGTTGGTTCCATAAACTTTCTAATTTCTAAATTATCACTGTCATCCCTACCTATAGGTACTTGTGGGTTGGGAGTGTTTGGTATTTCTAATAGTTTAGCGTGAACTTCTTCTTCAATTTCTTTTACCCTAGGATCCATATCCTTAATCTCCTTGGATATGTCCTTCATTTCAGCTAAAACTGCGCTTACGTCTTCACCCTTTTTCTTAAGTTCAGGTATCATTTTAGAAACCTTGTTTTGTTGGGCTTTTTTAGCTTCTATTTCAGTAAGTAATCTTCTTCTTTCTTCGTCTAATTCAATTACTTCATCTATAGGGAATTGACCATTTCTCTTGGCTAAGGCTTCCTTAACCTCTTCTTTATTCGCTCTAATTCTCTTAATATCTAACATTATATCCTCCGCTATAAATTAACTCTTTGTCTTAAAATATGTCTTTCAGCCTGTCTTGGTATACCTATTGATTCTACCACTATTTGACAATCTTTCAATAATTTATTGTCAATTAAACCATTTTTCATATATTGAAATGTTACCACCAAAGAGGGGTTGATTGCAATGGTATTTACCTGGCCTGTATCCCCATCCATACCTGAGGGCAAGTCTACTGATATGGTATAGATCCTAGACCTATTTACTATCTCTGTCATGTACTCAGCCATTCCCTCCAGGCCACCGGTAAAACCCAGGCCTGTAATGGCATCAATTATCGTATTAACCCTATTTATATTCTTTTTAAAATCTTCCAAATCCCCCAGGGTCTCCATGGGATAAATATTTGCATTTAACTTATTTAAAATTTTATAGTTAAGCTTGAATTCCTCACTGGCCTCTCTTATATCACCTATTATATAAAGGTCTACCTGCTTGTCCAGGCTGATTAGGTTTCTGGCTATGGCCAGACCATCTGCCCCATTGTTGCCTATTCCACAAATAATGGCAAAGGTATCCCGTCTCATCAGGTTAATATTTTTTATAACCTTCAAGGCTGCGTTTTCCATAAGCACCAGGCTGGGAATGCCCAGCTGGTCAATAGCATACTTTTCAATGGCCCTAATTTCTTCCTTCTTGGCAGTTTGATAAAACATAAGCTCTCCTAAAAATTCTTCATCCTTAAATCATTACCGAAAAATTCATATGGTCTATACTCTCCCATAATCCTAGAATAAATCCTAGCATCATAGTAGGTCTCCAACTCGTAAGGAGCTATATTAGACGATATGATGGTGGTCCTACCATTTACTATTCTCTTGTTTATAACCTCAAATAAATTCGACTTGGTCAACTCATTTATAAATTCTGTCCCCAAATCATCTATTATTAAAAGGTCTGCATTGTAAATAAATTCTGCCTTCTCCCTATTTAACTTTTTTTCTTCTGAATACATAAAGGTATAGGAAGATAGGTATTCTGTAAGTTCTGATGCCGATTGGTAAAGCACCGACACTCCGCTGTCTAAAAGTCTTTTGGCCATGGAGTTTATCATATAGGTCTTACCTGTCCCCACTGGTCCATAAAAATATAAGTTGGGAGATCCTTCAGCAAAGTGGGAGCAGTAAAACTCCATACTTCTCTTGATCTTAATTATATTTTCATAGGGGGATATTTCCTCCTGGGCCATCCTTTGCTTCCTAAAAAGCTCAGGATTAAATTTATCAAAGTTTTCCCTTTGTATCCTACTGTCTATAGAACTTAAGTCGTAAAGTTTTTCTATCTTTAATTGCTTTCTACAAGAACAAGCCCTTCCATCTACCAGGCCTGTATCCCTGCATATATTACAGTGGTATCTTTCCTCCATATAGGATCTATCTATCCTATTTTGGGCTAAAAGCCTATTTTTTTCTTCATTTAGTCTGGCTATTTCCCCCTGGTGGGAGGCAATACTCTTACCTTCTATAACCAGGTTAACCGACTCTATATTTAATCTTTGAATCTTTCCATCTATTTCTTCTATTCTGGGAACCTGGCTGTAGACTTTTTTAAGCCTCCTGTCCCTGTCCCTCTTGTTTTTCTGCCTTCTTTTTTCCAATATATTAGAAACTGAATAATCCATCTAATCCCTCCTCGGAAGAAGGTCGTCCATGTCATAGGACATTTTCTTTCTTATAAATTCTTTTCTCTCTTCCACTGTCATCCTATCATCCTTAAGGTTTTTGGCCCTTGGTTTAGTAGTTTTTTTGCTAGGCTTCTTTACCTCTTTTTGACTGGACTTCTCTTCAATTAATTTATTTAAACTATCCATGTCTCTGGCCCCATCTATGATCCAATTTCTTATTACCCCCATGATTAAAAAGGGGTTTTTAGAATTTACTGTAGTTGAAGCTAGGGGAAAGGCATAGTTTATAAAGTCTATCTCCAGGTTGAACTCATCTATAAAGTTTGAAATATAGTTTATTTCATTGTCCTTTAACTTGATCCTCACTGGCCCCCCATCTGATATATAGTCTTCTATATTATCAAATAACTGTTTGAGTTTAAGACTTTTTTCCATCTCTTCCTCAGTCAAGGGACTATTTACCATCTGGGCCACTTCTTCCTGGCTGGCCATTTCAACTTCTTGATAGGCCTCTTTCTGCTCTAAAAGCTGTTTAATATAGTGGTTTCTTAGGCTGGTGAAGGTAACTTTTCCCTCGTCCAGGCTAACCACTCCCAATTCAGCCCAAAAACTCCAGGCATCCTCTACCTGCTCCAAGGTCATGTCCATTTGAGATGCAATCATCTCATTGGTCAACTCTTCACTACTCTTGGAATAGGCATGGGCATAGGCAAATAAATAAACCTTTAATTGATTTCCTGTCGCAAGAGATAAATAAGTATTTATAAACATATTTTCCACTGGAGTTGTTCCCAAGTCCAGTCCAAATTCTTCTAATCTATAATCCATCCTTATCTCTCCTATAATCTTTTTTTGAGATTTCCATCTTTATTATCTTTGAATATACCAGGCCATCCTCTACCACAAAATCTTCCTGCCTATCCAGGTAGTCCCTGCTGTCCAAAATGTCTTGGTTTTCAAACTTTTCTAATTTTCTACCAGTCTCTTTAAAACCTACTTTTTTATATGATTTAATAGCCCTATCATTCCAGGAATTAACTTCCAAGTATAACTTTCTCATATTCATAGAATAGAAATAATAGTCTAGTAAATCATCCAAGGCCCTAGTTCCCAGGCCCTTTGACACCTCTTTAGGGTCAAAGACTATCCCTAGAAGGGCACTTCGTCTTATATAGCTTATATACTTAAAACCTATAAAGCCTAAAAGCCTGCCCTCATAGTCTAGGACAGAAAAATACTTGGATCTGCCGGCAAACTTTTTAGAGTAGTACCAGTAGTCCAGCTCTGTATCATTTAGGTTGGCATAGTTATAGCCTTCTAAAAGGGGACTAGAAAAAACGCCCCACTTCTTTAATTGGTCCTTGTCTCTTTTTAAGATATTTCTAATGTAATAGTCCTGCCGTCTAATCCTCATAGGAATCACCATACTCCAGGTCAAAGAACTTGGTGTGTTCCTTACTAAAGTACAATTTAACTGTTCCTGTAGGACCATTCCTGTGCTTGCCCACTATAACCTCTATAATATTTTGCTCTTCAGCATCCTCGTCATAGTAGTCCTCCCTATAAAGCATCATTACAACGTCGGCATCCTGCTCTATAGCTCCTGACTCTCTTAAGTCTGATAGCATAGGCCTCTTGTCAGATCTTTCCTCTGACTTACGAGATAGCTGGGATAGGGCTAAAACAGGTATATTTAGCTCCTTGGCCAAGCCCTTAAGTCCTCTAGAAATATTAGATATTTCCTGCTGCCTATTTTCCACCCTCTGGGAGTCTGTAGTCATTAGTTGTAGGTAGTCAATTATTACCAAATCAACCCCTTGGTCTTGCTTTAATCTCTTGGTCTTGGCCCTTAATTCTGTCAGGGAGATACTGGCTGTATCATCCACATACATGTCCAAGTTTTTTAACTCTGGCAGCTTGGTTATAAGGATTTGCCACTCCTCTTGCTCAATATTACCACTGATAATACTTTGTAGATCTATAGAGGTTACCATACTCATAATCCTTTGAAGGATTTGCCTTCTACTCATTTCCAGAGAAAATACTGCCACCTTCTTGCCTGCCAGGGCAGCATTTAAGCCTATATTTATACCTAGGGCTGTCTTACCCACTGATGGTCTGGCTGCCAAGAGAACCAGGTCTGAGTTTTGCAGGCCTGATAGCTGTCTGTCCAAATCCCTAAAACCTGTAGTTATACCTGTAATAGAGCCTGGATTCATGGCCATTTCATTCATGTAGTCAAAGGTCTCTTGGATAGTATCTTCTATCTTTACCAGACCCTCATCTGTTTTTAAATCACTTATTTCAGATAGGCCTTCTGATGCAGAACCTATAATACTATCAGCTGGATCCTTGGCCTCATAGGCCCTTCTCATAGTGTCATCAGCAAAGGTTATTATCCTTCTAAGGGCAGCCTTCTCCTTCACTATGGCTATATAGCTTTCCATATTAGTCTTATAGTAGGTTGGATCAGCCAGGGCTAGAATATAGTCAATTCCTCCTATGGCCTCAAGCTCACCATTTTTTTCCAACTCATCGGCCACTGTGGCAAAATCCACTGGACTGTTTTCTGAGTTTAGCTTTAAGATGGCCTGGAAGACATGCCTGTTTTTAGGATCGTAAAACTCCTCTGCCTTGGTCTTTTCCAAAAGTATGTTTATTAAGTCATTATGTATAATAGAAAGGCCCAAAATGGCCCTTTCTACTTCTACTGCATTAGGTTGTTGTGAAATCTTTATTTCAGCCATATTAAGCCTCTTTCACTACTACCTTTATATTGGCAACTATTTCTGGGAACACCCTAATTCCAACTTCATGAGTTCCTATATCCTTAATGTTTTCCTTTAATTCTATCTTTTTCTTATCTATATCTTGCTTGTAGTCTTTTTTCAAGGTCTTAGCTATATCATTAGCTGTAACAGAACCAAATATTTTACCATCTCCTGCCTTAACCTTGATTTCAACCTTTAATTTTTCCAATTCGTCCTTTAATATTAGGGCTTCTTTTTGGTTTTTCTTAAATTCTTCTTTCTTTCTTTCTTGTTCTTCTTCCCACTTCTTCTTGTTTTCAGCATTTGCTTCTATAGCAAGGTTCTTAGGTGACAAAAAGTTTCTAAAGTAGCCAACCTTTGAATTAACCATTTCTCCTGCCTTACCTAATCCCTTAACATCTTCAAGTAATATTACCTTCATTTTCTTCTTCCTCCTTAATATACTCCTCTATTGCTTTTATTAGCATCTCCTTGGCCTTGTCCATATTCAAATCTAGTTGGGTTGCTGCAGCCGTTAAATGGCCACCTCCACCAATTCTTTCAAGAATTAATTGGACTGACACATCCCCCAGTGACCTACCACTAATGTGGATTTTTCCATTGGACTTGGCTAGGACAAATGACGCATCAATACCTTGAATATTCAATAGGTCATCTGCCGCCTGGGACGCTATTAAAGTTGAACCTTCTATTTCCCTATCAAACTGACCTATAATCATACGGTCAAAATAGACCTTGGCCTCACTGATAATTTCTGACTTGTACTTCATGATTTCAAAGTCATCCTTAAACAGTTGTTTTACCATAATTGAGTCTGCCCCCTGTCTCTTTAAGACTGATGCAGCCTCAAAGGTCCTAACTCCTGTCTGATAGAAAAAGTTTTTAGTATCTACTGTAATTCCTGCCAGCAGGCCTTCGGCAACTACTGGGTGGATCTCTATCTTGTCTTCCATATACATAAGCATTTCTGTGACAAGCTCTGATGCAGATGAAGCATAAGGCTCCATATAAACCAAAGTTGCATCTTCAATATAGTCCTTGCCCCTTCTGTGGTGGTCTATGACTACCACATTATCGGTTTTTTCAAATAACCTGGGAGCCTCTGTCGAGTTCTTCCTGTGATTATCTGTCACTATTATTAAAGATGTATTCTCTATTTTATCATAAGCCTGGTCTGGTGTGATAATAATATCTTCCAGGCCTTCTATTTCCTTAACTGATCTTTTATAAATGTTTTTTATAGCCGGTGTTACTGTGTCTAAAACCAAATAGGTCTTGGTTCCCTTTTTCCTTGATGCATAAACCAGGCCTAGGGCCGATCCAAAAGAGTCCATGTCTGGATTTTTGTGCCCCATGACAAAAACATCTGAGGACTTTTCTATTAGTTGGGATAGGGCATGAGCTATAACCCTGGCCTTGACCTTGGTCCTCTTCTCAGTGGCCTTATTCTTACCACCATAGTATTCCAAGTCATCCCTATCTCTTATAACAACTTGATCTCCACCTCTTCCCAAGGCTATGTCCAAGGCTGCATTGGCAGATTTTTCCGTCGCCCTCACAGTGTCTTCATTGATACCAACTCCTATGGATAGGGTTGGCGGCATCTTGTTGCCCAGGCTCACATCTCTTACCTTGTCTACGATTTTAAACTTATCCTTGATAATTTCTTCCAGGTCTTCTTTTTGTAAGACCACATTGTATCTGTCGCTTTCATACTTTTTAACAAAACCCTTGTAATTGTGAATATAGGTGGTAATCAATCTGTCTATTTCAGCAAATACTATAGGTCGTTTTTCACTTTCAGTCTGGGAATAAACCTCATCATAGTTGTCTATGTGGATGCTCATCATAACAAGGCCCTCATTTATATAGTCATTTTTTAATTCTACCTGCTTGGTATTGTCTATAGCATAAAGCAAAACCAGGTCTCCCTTTTTAGCATCCTTTATATAGTTGTGGTATAAAATATAACTTCTATCGCTATACTTTATTTGTTGGTAGTTTACATTCTTGTCCCTGAGTAACTCATAGTCTATACCTATAAAAAACTCGTCCAAATACCTGTTTAAAAGACTATCCTTGCCTCCTATAATAGATTTAAATTGTCCATTATACCAAATTAACTTCCCCATATTGTTTATCACCATTAGGGGAAAAGGCATGTTAAAGATGGCTGTCTTTGTAATTTCATCAAAAGACACATCCAATTGTTCTAAATAATTTCTAATATTTTGACTTCTTTTTTTCTCGCTATTATATAGGTAGTAGCCTCCATAGATGCCACTTATAAAACCTATAAAGCCCAGGATGGGAGCGAAGAAAAACAAGATTATGGAAAGGAGCAAAATAATTATAGGAAAAATCCACAAGTCAAAATTTTCACTGTTTCTTATCCTATCCCACATTTTTCATACCTCTCTTTCTAAAGTCCAAGACCAAGTCCATCAGGCCTATTACCACATAAAACACATACATTTTTAAGCCTAAAATAAATATTACTGGAAATACCAGTCTGAAAAACTTAGGTATTCTCTTTTCATAGTAATAGTCCATTAGGGCCAGACCATCCATGGCCAGGAAAAAGGCCAGAACGGTTATCACATTCCAGGTCAAAAGTTCTATTTGCTTAAACTTCATTAAGTATAAGAAGACTAGGGAAGCTAGAATAGTTAAAGATCCCATCTTATAGCTTTCTGTCGGCCTATATTTATTGAACTTTAAGGAATAGTCAACATCATCCCTAACCTTCTTTAAGACAAAAATACTTAAAACTGTATTTATAGCAGTAATTAAGTAGGCTGTTATATAAGAAAAGGCTGGTAGGACCCTGATGACCATATCTATTGATTCCCTCAAGCCTGCTATCATAGCATCCATTTCCTCCATCTGGAAGTTTACGTCCAGGGATAGGGTCTTGATAGAGTCGTTGATAAGGGAGTTCATATAGGTCCTTAACAGGTCTACTGGATTGTCATCTGCCACAAAGTAATAAATAAGACTTATGGCTAAAAATATAGTAAATTTTATAAATGATGAATATAAAACTATTTTCTTTAATTCTTTTTTTCTCTTTATGCCCTCACCTATAAATATTGATAAGATAATTATAGAGGACATTCTCAAAGATAGGTCCACTGGATTCATAAATAGCAGGCTGGCTCCAAAGGTCAAGGCCAGACTCAAAAGGCTAAACTTCCACCCATCATTTACATATAAAATGATAAAGGGAACTAATTCTACCAGGGCCACTACAAAGTTCATAGAAGATGATATATAAAATATACCAATTGCTAGAAGGCTGGCCATAATAGCATTAATCCATGGATTTTCTTTTACATTATTTTTCATTTTTACCTCTTACTTTCTCTAATACATACTTACTAATATTATACCCTAAATCACTTAAAGATTTAAATTTAAACTCCCACCATGTATAATTGGTAAAAAGGAGGCTTTATGAAACTAATATTTGCAGTTGATAATAATTTTTCCATTGGACTTAAGGGAGACATGCTTTTTCATCTAAAAAAAGACCTGGCCAGGTTTAAAAAAATAACCATGGGTAATATTTTGGTCATGGGTAGAAAAACTCTAGAATCCCTACCTGGAGGAAAACCCCTAAAAGGCAGGACCCACATAGTCCTAACTAGAAATAAGGACTATAAAAACCATGACGCCCTAGTTATAAATGACTTGAGCCAGCTGGATGGACTTTTAGAAAAGTTAAATCCCCAAGGAGAAAAAGAAGTGTTTTTAATTGGTGGAGGAGACCTGGTAGGCCAATTAATCCACAAGTGTGATACAGCCTACATAACCAAGGTGGACAAGACCTATAGCGACTATGACACTCAAATACCCAACCTGGATTTATCCAAAGATTGGAAGCTTATTGACCAGTCTGAAACCATGGTTGAAGAGCAAAAAGATCAGGTCTTTCACTATACTTACAACAAATATAAGAGAGTCTAATCGACTCTCTTACAATAATATTTTAAAGGACAGAAGTTACAGCTATGCTTATCTTCTGTTTTTTTATTTACCTGTCCAGCCTCTATTTTTTCAACTATCCCATCTATTTCTTCCAAGAGCTCATCTACTTGGCTCCTGTCTGCCCAGTAGATTCTCTTATCCAGATCAGCCTGGGTAAAATAAAGTAGGGCCCTATCAACATGGATTTTTTTTGTCTCCTCCAAAAGGTAGGAATAAAGGTTTACCTGCCTATAGTAGGACTCTAAAAGTTCTGGCCTGTCCAGGGGAGGACTTCCCGTTTTAAAATCTATCAGTAAGTCCCCCTCATCATCATGGGCTAGAAGGTCAAGTTTTCCCAATAAGAGATAGTTTTTCCTGGCCATGGCTATCTCCAACTCACTGGCCCTAGGCTTAAAAATAGGGGCTTCCAAATAACCTAGGACCTCTTCATAGGCCTGGTCTATCAAGTCCCTGGATAGGCCTAGAGCGCCTTGTCTATAGGCCTGTCTAGCCTGGCTGTAAAGGTCTTCTTTTATCTGGCCCTTATCCAGGCTCTCTCCCCTAATAAGGGCCTGGTTGACTTCTTCTATGGCTCCATGAACCAGGGAACCATAGCTGGTAGCCAGATTACCTGGCCTAATAAACTTTAAGTTCTTGAAAAACTTATAAGATAGGGGGCAGGTCTTATAGACCAAGATATGGGAGGTGTAGGAATAGGGCTGGCCCTGGCCAGCTCTTTTTACTGGCCCCACATCCAGGTCCAGGCCTCCTACTTCTCCATAGTCCCTAAGTCCCCTATAGGGCTCTTTAAATATATGGCCTAAAAGTTCTCTTTGGTCTACTTCCAAGCCTGATAGGACTAAAAGATTCTTGGCCCTGGAAAAGGCTGTATAGTACTTTCTATAAAAATCTAAAAGCTCTATTTGATCCAAGGGCTCAAAGGATTTTTCTCCTGTTTTTCTCCTGATCAAGTCTGCCAGCATGTTGTCGGTAGGATTTGGCCTTCTAAAGCCCCTAACCTGGTCCCAGAGGCTTCCAACCACCACTACCGGATATTCCATCCCCTTAGACTTATGGATGGTTAGAAGGGATACACTGTCCTTGTCAGGTAAATCCACATCTTCTTCAAATTCTACCACCTTCTCATCTTTTAAAAAACCTATATAGTCATAGAAAAATGTAACTAGAAACCTATCTAGATTAGACTTGTTGACCTGATAGACTAAGTTAATATAGCTATAGCTTTCCAAAAGATTTAAAAACCTAGATATGTTTTTAGCCTCCTGGTCCCCCCTGTCCAGATAGTCTGAAAAAGGTTGATAGCCAAATAATCTGTAGGCCAGATCTATTAAGTCTAGATTAAAGTCTCCCCCCTTTAGGTAGGCCTTCATCCTGTCCACATAATCATCCAGTTCAGGATTCTTAGCCTCTATGGTTTTTTTACACTTTACTAGGAAGTTTTGACTTATCCTATCCCTAGACCTTAGGTCCTCGCTGATAAAGTCTTCAAAGATCCAATAGAAGGCCCCGATTAGCTGGTGGACTTCCAACCTGGATAAGAGTGTATTTAGGCTGGGCTGATAGACTCCTATACCTTTTTTCTCCAGGGCCTTTTTAAGTTTTTGGGCCCTGGGATGGTTGACTGATGAAAACAAGAAGGCCAGCTGGTTATAGCTTTTTATTTGCCCCTTCTCCTTCAAATCTTCAACCAGATCTAGGTTTTTTTCTATCCAATCCTCTTCTGATAATCCCTTAATCCTCAGGACGGAATTTTCATAGTAGGCCTGGTCAAAGGCCACAGGAGACTTGTCATACCTATAGGCAGAAAAGTTTTCTATCTCTTTTTCTCCTGACCTGATAAAGTCTGTAAAAAACTCTATTATCCTGCCATCTGACCTATAGTTTTCGCTCAAGCTAATAAAGGCCACCTCTTCTTCAAAGTTTTTAGGAAAGTGAAGAATGTTTTTCACACTGGCCCCCCTAAACCTATAAAGGCCCTGGTCATCATCTCCTACCACACATATATTATTATTTTTTGACCCTAGAAGAAAGATTATTTTCTCCTGGACCCTATTGGTATCCTGGTACTCATCAATCATAATATAGCGGGTTCTTTTTTGAACCTGATCAAGCACATTTGGATTTTCATAGAGAAGTTTATAAGTATAGTAAAGAGTCCTGGAAAAATCCAACATATTATTTTTCTCAAGGATAGCCTCATAGAGAGAAACTATGGAAAAGATGGTCCGATCCAGACTATTGGATGGACTTCTATCCAGGATAGCCTCCTCAGCCACAGTATTTACAATCTTTACCAGGGAGGATATTTCAGTTTTTATACTATAGCCATTAACCACCTGTCCATAGCCAGCTATCCTTCTAAAGTCATTTATGTATTTGTAGAAAAGATATCTTTGCTCAGTCTCGTCTATGGTATGGTAGTTTTTTCTCAAAACTGTCAGGTCTAAATAGTCGTCCAAGACCCTCCTACATATGGAGTGGAAGTTACCCAAAAGCATGTCATTTACATCCTTTTTTATATTTCTTTCCTCAAAAGTCCTGGACAGTCTGTCTAAAAGTTCTAGGGCTGCCTTATTGGTAAAGGTGGCAACCATTATTTCTCCAGGCTCTATTTTTTTCCTATCTACCATGTAAATAACTCTTTCCACCAGGGTATGGGTCTTACCTGTTCCTGGACCTGCTATGATAAGTACTGGTCCTTCTATTGTCTCTACCGCTTTTTTTTGATTAGTATTTAATCCCATCTTCTTACCTTTCATATAAAAAAAGATTATAGGACAACCCATAATCTTTTCTAGTCTATTTTAATGTTTTAACAAAATCCATTACCAGGTCAATAAAATATTCTGATGCCTTAGCTCCCTCTTCTATTACTTCTTCTTCTGTAAGAAGTGATTTAGAAAGTCCTGCTGCCAGGTTGGATACCAAGGTAATACCACATACTTCCATTCCCATATGTCTCGCTGCCATAGCCTCTATAGCTGTTGACATACCTACTGCATCTCCACCAAGGATTCTAGCCATTCTAACTTCGGCTGGTGTTTCATAGTTAGGTCCTGAGAATTGGCAATAAACTCCTTCTTGCATTGGATAGTTTTTAGCCCTACCAAGTTCTAATAGTCTTTCAGAGTATTCATCCTTGTAGATATTAGTCATATCAGGGAATCTCACTCCTAGTTCATTCATGTTAGGTCCTACTAGAGGAGACTCTACAAATTGGCTTATATGGTCTCTTATTACCATTAAATCACCAATCTTAAAGTTTTCATTTACTCCACCTGCAGCATTGGTAACTATTAGGGTTTTAGCTCCCATAAGTCCCATAAGCCTAATTGGCATAACCACGTCCTTAGTATCATAGCCTTCATATAAATGAACCCTTCCTTGCATTATTACAACTGGAACTTCATGGATATGGGTAAAGATAAATCTTCCCACATGGCCTGGAGCTGTTGAAACTGGAAAGTCTTCAATTTGTGAATACTTAACTTCCCCTTCTATCTCAACCCTTTCAGCTAACTTGCCTAGGCCTGATCCCAATACTATAGCAACTTGCGGTTTAAAATCAGTTATCTTTCTAACATCTTCATATGCTTTTTGTAATTTATTATAAGCCATAAGTCCTCCTATTTTTTTGATTAACTCAATTATATCAAATAAAAAAAGATTTTCCTAAAAAATAAGAAAATCTTTTTATCTTACATAAACATTCTACCCAGTAGATACACTCCAAATAGCAACAATAGTACTGGTGGTAAAAAAACCCTAAGGGCTGCTAAGACAATTGCCAGCATATCTGTTTTTTCAAAGTCCGATTCACCGAACTCTCTTATTTTGGCTTCTTGTTCTTCTTCAGTTAAACCTTCAAATCTATCTATAGGTTTTCTGCCTTTTCCAAACATATAATCATCCTATCTATGTTTTATTTTTCTCTAGCGTCAACTTCAGCCATGTATTTTGTTCTTTCTTCTTCTGACATATTGTATAAGTGGCAGGCTACAAAGTGGCCTTCCTCTTCCTCTTTAAATTCCGGTTCAAATTGTGAGCATACATCCATGGCATACTTACATCTAGTATGGAATTTACATCCCTTAGGTGGGTTAACTGCTGAAGGTATATCTCCCTCTAAAATAGCCAACTCTTGATCTTGTCCCATATCAGTTCTTGGGATAGCTGCCATAAGGGCATTTGTGTATGGGTGTAGCGGTTTCTTAAATAATTTTTCTGAATCACTTAATTCTACCAGGTTACCCAAGTACATTACACCAATTCTGTCTGAAATATATTTAACTACAGATAAATCGTGGGTGATAAATAGATAGGTTAATCCATTTTCTTCCTTCAAATCTTGTAGTAGGTTTATAATTTGTGATTGAATAGAAACGTCTAGGGCTGATACAGCCTCGTCACATACAATAAACTTAGGTTGTAGGGCCAAGGCTCTAGCTATACCTATCCTTTGTCTTTGTCCACCAGAGAATTGGTGAGGATATCTATGGATAAAGTATGGTGCTAGACCACATTGTTCCATAACTCCTTGGATATAGTTATTGTATTCATCTGACTTGTTAGACTTAAACATTTGGTGGGCTAAAACTCCCTCTCCTATAATGTTCCCTACAGTCATCTTAGTGTCTAGAGATGAGTATGGGTCTTGGAAGATCATTTGTAGATCTTTTCTAAGTTCTCTCATTTCATCTGTAGTAAGTTCTGACAGGTCTATTCCTTCATCTGAGTAGTCTTCGTAAAAGTCAAAGTATTCATTGTCCCTACACTTGTCTCTTAGGGCTTCAATCTTTTGGCTTACCTTGTCTACTTCTTCTTTTTCCTTAAGGGCTCTTTCCTTAAGGTTTTTAATTTGTCCTTCTAAATCAGCCTTGTTTACCTTGGCATCATTATCGTTTAACTTATGTTCCAATAGGCCTATTTCCCTATTTGTCTTTGAAAGAACTACTTTTTCCTTGTATTCTTCTAAAAGAAGCTTGGAAACTTCATTTAAATCACTGTGGGTAACTAGACCTCCAGCAATTCTTAACATATTAAAGTACTTTTCTTCTAGTTCTCTTTTCTTTAACATGATTTGTTCATCATTAGATGCCTTTTCCAAGTCAACCAAGTTTTCCCCCTTAGCTTCCAAGTCTTCTAGAACTTTTACAGCTGATAGGTACTCAGGAAATAGTTTAGGCATATTCTTTATAACATCTTCTGCATACTTAGGAGCAAGCTCTGCTAGGGTTTGACCATAGTAAAGAGTTGATCCTCCTGTTTGCTCATATAATTGGATTAGGGTTCTTCCGAAAGTGGACTTACCACATCCTGATTCTCCTACTAATCCTAGGGTTTCCCCTTCATATATATTTAGGGTAATGGATTCATTAGCCCTTACATATCTTTGTTGTTTTTCAAATGCTTTCTTTTTTATAGGAAAGTATTTCTTTAAGTTTTTTACCGATAAAAGAAGCTTCTTATCTTGATTATTTTCCATTGCTTCTTACCCCCTTTTCTGGATAGAAACATCTAATCATTTGATTTTCTGAGATTTCTACCAATTCAGGCATTTCGTTAATACATTTTTCAGTTGCATACTTACATCTTTCCGCAAATCTACATCCCTTTGGTAGGGCCAAAGGATGAGGTACTGATCCAGGGATTACATCAAGTCTTTCATTTCTATCTGATGTGATAGATGGAATAGATGATAGTAGTCCTTCTGTATAAGGGTGTTGGTACTTGGTTGTACCTTCCTTAAAGATATAATCAACTGGTGCTTGTTCAACAACCTGTCCACTATACATAACAGCAACTTCATCTGCCATTTGATTTATTACTCCCAAGTCATGGGTGATAAATAAAATGGATGTTCCCCTTTCCTTTTTAAGGTCATTCATAAGCTTTAATATTTGAGCTTGAATGGTTACGTCTAGTGCTGTTGTAGGTTCGTCTGCTATAAGCAATTTTGGCTCACAAGCCAAGGCCATGGCGATCATAACCCTTTGGTTCATCCCACCAGATAATTGGAAAGGATATTGCTTTACAACAACTTCTGGGTTTGGTATTTTTACCATGCCCACAAGGTCTACTGCCTTTTTCTTGGCTTCAGCCTTAGTCATATCTTGGTGAAGAATCAAGGCTTCAACCAACTGTTTTTCAACTGTGAAAACAGGGTTAAGTGATGTCATTGGCTCTTGGAAAATCATGGAGATTTCATTTCCCCTAATATGTCTAAGTTCCTTTTCACTGGCCTTAGTCAATTCTTTTCCTTCAAACCAGATTTCACCATCGTAAATTCTTTGATTCTTTTCAAATAATTGTAGGATAGACATGGCTGTCTGACTCTTACCTGAACCAGACTCACCTACTAATCCTAGTGTTTTTCCTTCTTCTACTACTAAACTTACTCCGTCGACAGCTTTTATCAAACCTCTACTTGTGTCAAAGTAAGTGTGTAATTTTTTAATTTCTAATAATGGCACTTCTATGACCTACCTTTCTTGAGATTTTGGATCTAATGCATCTCTTAGTGCATCACCCATTAAGTTAACAGTTAAGGCTGTAAGGAATATTGCAAGTGAAGGAATCAACCATCTCCACCAGTAATATTGTACAACTGTTGAACTTTGTGCTGCAGTCATCATATTACCCCATGAAGCGTTAGGCTCTACAACCCCAAATCCTAGGAAGGATAGACCTGCTTCAGTAAGTAGGTTACCTGCATAACCTAAAGTAGCTTGTACTATAACTATGGATAAAATATTTGGCAGGATATGATTCATAATAATCTTCTTTTCCTTAAGACCTAGGGCCTTGGCTGCCATAATATAATCTTTTTCTCTCTCTGATAAAATTTGTGCTCTTACAAGTCTAGCTATACCTGTCCATCCCAATAAACCTAGTAGGGCCATGATAATCATCATCCTGGTCTTTTGTGGTGTATTAGGTGGTAGGGCTGCTGATATGGTTATGATAAGTGGATAGAATGGGAAGGATGCAATTATCTCTGCAAATCTCATTAGTAGGTTATCTACTATTCCTCCATAAAATCCTGAAATCATACCGATTGTTACCCCTAGTACAATTTGAATTGTAACAGCTATTAAAGCTATAAATAAGGTCATCTTACCACCGTGGATTAGTCTTTCGTACATATCACGACCTCTTTGGTCTGTACCAAATCTAAATCCATCTAGTCCCCATCCCTTAACGTTTCCGTCTTCAGATAGGGCATAGTTTTGGAAGTAACCTGAGAATATTCTCTCATATTTACCATCAGTTCCCTTAGCTTCACCATAGGCATCATTTCCCCAACCGTAAACACTTCCGTCTTCAGTTAAGGCTAGCATATGTTCTCTACCTGCGGATACTTGTACTACCTTGCCATCCATTTCAGGTATCTTATCTAAGTTTTCCAGTCTACTACCCCATTGCCATAATTTACCAGTAGAATCTACTGCTACTCCTGACTTGGATGTTATATCAAAATCTACTATTTCAACTTCCCCTTGGGATAGTTCCTTAGGTAGGTTGGTAAAGATTTCTCCTGATTTTGAACCAAGTATATGGACTTTATTGTCATCTGTTCTAACTATTATATTTAAGATTGATGCTTCTATATCTTCAACATGACCTTGGATTTCCTTAGGTATTACATGAAGCTTACTAGGTCTAACTGCTCCCCATGTAATCAAGTTTCCTTCCTTAGTCAATAGAGCCGTATATTGGTCCCCTACAACAATCTTCTTAATTCCTTCTTTTTTAATGGTCTTATCAGCCTTGCCACCTGGCCATCTAGTTTGACCAAATTCGTTATTTCCCCAGCCGATAATGTCTCCATCTTCTGTAGCTGCAACTATAAAGTTAGGTGCTGCTGCTACCTGATCTACCTTCTTACCCTTTAGTTGTTCCTTCACTGAATTAGGAATATTCATAACACCTTCGTAGTCTTGACCCCACATATAAAGGTTTCCTTCTTCAGATACTCCAACAGAGAATGTGATACCAGATGATATTTGCTTGATACCTTCGCTCTTTAATTCAGCAGGCACTTTCAAATATCCCTTACCTGGGGCTACATTCTTTAATACTGGTTGTTCATAGTAAGCGTCAAATGGAACGAACTTAGATCCTATAAATACCATTAAAATGATAGCTATAAAGCCTACAAGTCCGATCATTCCCAATCTATTGTTCTTAAACTTTTTAATTACCGTTTTTGAAGGAGATTGAATCGCTTCTTCCTTAAGTAATTCTTCCCCTGTTTTTTCTGCTTTAATAGGGTCCTTTTTTAATTTAGCCATCTTTACCCTCCCTATTCTAATCTAACTCTTGGATCGACTAATGCATATCCTATATCCATTAAAAGGTTTCCTAATAATGAAAGTAAGGCAAAGAACATATTAAGTGTTAATACTACGTTAAAGTCCTTAGCTAGTACGGATTGCAATAAATATTGTCCGATTCCATTGTATGAAAATATTGTTTCAGTGATTGCTGCACCACCGAAAATACCAATTATGGACCATGTAACAACTGTTACAACTGGTATTAAAGCATTTCTAAATGCATGAGAGTAAATAACAGTTTTTTCCTTTACACCCTTTGCTCTCGCTGTTCTTATATAATCTTGACTTAAGGCGTCAATCATAGCATTTCTAACATACCTTAAGGTAGATGCCAAAGAACCAACCGTTATGGTTATTGTAGGAAGGATTAAGTGTATAAACTTATCCTTAAAGGTTCCTGTTGTGGATGTTGCACTTGGTGGTAACCATCCAAGTTTAAATGAAAATATATAAATTAATGCAATACCGATAAAGAATATTGGTAGGGACATTCCTATTAATGACAATACTTGCCATGTCCTATCATATACTCCACCTCGCCTCACTGCTGACTTTATCCCTATGAGTATCGATAGGAATAAAGATATTAAGGTGGCCCCAATATTTAAGGTAATAGTGTTCTTCATTGGTCCCCCTATTACTTCCTTTACTGGTTTCTTAAATTGTGTTGAGTCTCCAAATTCAAATTTTGCCATTCTACCCAACCATCTTATGTATCTTTCAGGTAGAGGTTTGTTCAACCCATATCTTTCTGCAATTTCATTGTAAGTTTTTTCGTATAAATCTTTATCCTTTAATATGTTTGGATCTTGTGGCATCATCATCTGAACTGGGTCAGCTGGCATGGCATTCATAAGTCCAAACAGTAACATGGAAATTATCAGTATTACTGGAATAAGATTTAACAGTCTTTTCAAAATATACTTTAGCATTTCATTATTCTGTTATTTAAAATAACATACTCTCCTTTCTAACTCTTATCTACTATGTTTTAGCGAACAAATAGCGAATCGCCTTTTAGTATGAAGCAGCCTCATAGAAGAAGGCCATTCAATATTTTCTTTCATAGTAAAATTATATAAACTATATTATACAATAAATTCCTAAAAAATGCATTTATTTTTATGAATCCATTGATTTCATCTAATTTTACCCTAAAAAAAATTAGCTAAGTAAAAAAATAAAAGGGAGGAGCCAAGCTCACTCCCTATTATTGGTCTTATTAGTTAGCTAATGTAATATTAACTATATCATCACACCATTGCCACATTGGAGTTGTTCCTAAACCTTCAACTCTTAATGTATGAATATCAAAGTATTCGTTAGCATATAGTGGTATTTCTGGTACAAAGTCGTTATACCATTGTTGGAATTTAACCCATCCTTCAACGTACTTATCTTTTTCAGATGAATCTAAACCTCTCCATTCAACTAATAACTTATCTAATTCCTTATCGTTAACTCTGTTTCTGTTGTTTCCACCGATAAAGTCTGAGTGATATGCATAGTATGGATCGTTTGGTACTGCAAATCCTGTACCCATGTTAAATGCTGTGTACTTAGGATTGTTTAGGTCTGGAGTATAGTATGAATTTAATAGTGTCGCGAAGTCACCATAAGACATAGTATATTCAAGTCCTGCTTGTTTACCATTGTTTTGGATTTGTGATTGCAATAATTCTGAAACTTCGTTGTCTACAGTTGCAAAGTGATTAACTGTAAGTTTTTCACCCTTGTCATTGTATCTCCAATAATCGAAGTTATCTCTATTACTATCGTATTCAGCTCTTGCTTTTTCAACGTCCCACTTAGTAGTTCCATCTTTTTCATATACGTATGGAGAATTATCTAATACTTCATTTGCCTTATCAAAGTTCAAGTTGTATTGAGTTAAGCCCATATCTTCTTCAACGTCACCAGTTTCTGATTTGTCTTCCATTTCTTGATAAGTCCATTCAGCTATACCGTATGATCCGTTAATTACTTGTCCGTAACCACCAGCTAGGTTAACAACGAATTCTTCCCTGTCTATTAACCAAGCGATAGCTTGTCTAACTTCCTTGTGTTGAGTTGCACCCAAGTCAGTAAGTAGTGGTATTACACCATAACCGTTTCTGTAGTAAGTGTTATAGGCAATTTCACCCTTGTCTTCTGCTTCTTTTACCTTTTTAATATCTTCAGCCTTAAATTCTTGTGGCCAAATATCTATGTTACCATTTAATACGAAGTCTACTGCTAACTTACCGTTAACCTTTTGTACAACTACGTTTTTAATAGTAGGTTTTTTACCTTCAAAGTTACCTAAATATTTATCATTAAGTTCAACCTTAGCAATTTGGTCCTTGAAACTTACAAAGTTGTAAGGTCCACAAGTTACGTCTGGGTTTGATTTATAGTTATCTCTAACTTCATATGCTGATGCTGACAATACTGTCTTAGTTACATCACCAAATTCTCCCTTTTCAACCTTTGCTAAATCTTCTTCTTTTGCTGCCTTGTTAGCTTTTACTTCTTCTATAGCTTCTTCATAATCTGCTTTTTCAGCTTCTTCTGCTTCTGCCATTTCAGCTTCATAGGCCTTTATATCTTCATCAAATTTAGCGATATCTGATTTGATACCATCTAAGTATTGAGTTTTAATATCATCACTTAATTCATATCCTTCTTTTACTGCTAGAGATGATCCATCTTCTCCTATTACTAGGTCTGGAGTAAATCTATGCATTGGAGTAGGACTCATTGATACTAGAGCTGTTTCATAGAAGTAAGGAACTTTTTCAGCTTCAAGAGTTAATTCAAAAGTAGTATCATCAATATACTTAATACCTGCTATAGAGTTTGATTTTCCTTCACTGTATTCTTTTGCACCTACAACACCATCTCCTGATGATCTTGATAAGTCAGCACCAACATTGTGCCATTCTGGAGCTGCTGCCCACAATAATGAGAATACATAGTCTTTTGCAGTTATTGGAGTTCCATCATTCCAAACTAAGTTGTCATTTAAGAAGAAGGTATATGTTTTACTTCCGTCTTCATTTACCTTACTTTCAGGTTCCTTAGCATTAACAATTGGATCTAAAACGTATTTACCGTTTTGATCAGCTACATAAGTACCGTAAGCACCGTAGTTACCAATTAATTTTTTTACATAAACGTCATATGCGTTGTTTGTAAAACCGTTAACCCAGTCACCGTTCATGTCTGACGCACCTACAACTAGTGTATTTTCGTCTGTTTGCTTTTCGAAGTTTTCTTTTTCTTCTTCTAATTCCTTGTCTGGATCAGTTTCTTCGCCTTCAGCTGTGTCGTCTCCTCCACCGCCTTCAGTTTGTTCTTCTTCAGGCTTTTCTGGATCTTCTTTCTTATCACCACAAGCCGCTAGTGAAAACACCATTACTAATGCAAGTAATAGAGCTAATAGTCGCTTTGACTTCTTCATAATATTCCCCCTTAATATTTTTTCAAAGTACATTATAGAAACAGTCTTTTTTTTCTATATGATGAACATTATAAATACTTTTGTATAATTTGTCAATACATTCATATTAAATATTAAATATTTTCTATAATTTTGAACTTTTTGTAAAAGTTACACTCTTATACAAATTGTTATTTTTTTATCTGTCCCTTGAAAATATCAGTCTTATGTATTCCTTTAAGCTTTTTTATAATTTCACCATATCTTATTACATCCGGGCGAATGAATAATTATTTCATTCACACGGTATAATAATTGTATCATTAATTTCTAATATTTGCTATTATTTTAGCCATGGCCTCTTCTACAGCCACATCTTCATTTTCCATTTCTCTTCTAGTTGAATATTCAACCACCCTGTCTCCAGCTTTTTTACCAACAGTTATTCTGTGTGGAATACCTATAAGGTCTCTGTCGTTAAACTTAACCCCTGGTCTTTCCTTCCTGTCATCAAGCATGGCCTCTATACCTTGGTCCCATAGACTATTGTAAATTTCTTCAGCCAAGTTCATTTGTTCTTCATTGTTTATATTTACAACAGTTATGATGGCATGGTAAGGTGCCACAGAATTTGGCCAAACAATTCCCCTATCATCATGGTTTTGTTCTATAACTGCTGTTACAGTTCTAGTTACTCCTATTCCATAGGATCCCATAATAAATGGTTGGGCCTTGCCGTTCTCATCAAGGAAGCTTGCTCCTAGAGCTTCTGAGTACTTAGTACCCAATTGGAAAATATTTCCAACTTCTATTCCTCTAGCAAACTTATATTCCTTGCCGTCTACAGTCTTATCTCCCTCTTCTATCATAAGTAGGTCATCTACAAGTTCACCTGTAAAGTCCCTGCCGTAATTAACATTTTTTATGTGGTAGTTGGTTTCGTTGGCACCTACAACCAGGTTGGATGTTTCTGATATTCTCTTATCCACAATAATTCTAATATCATCACCAAGGCCTATTGGTCCTGTAAATCCTGGTTCAGCCTGGGTTATTTCCCTAATGGTTTCATCTTCCATCATAAAGATTTCATGTTCTGGAACCTTTAAGTAACCAACCAGCTTGGACATGTTTAATTCCCTATTTCCAGGAATCACTACTATATATTTTTCTTCTTCTGTTTGAAGGGCTACCACCTTGGCAAACTTATAGCCTTCCATACCTAAAAAGTTAGATACATCTTCTATGGTCTTAGCACCTGGAGTTTCCACCTTTTCCATTTCCAAGGCTTCTTCTTGGGCTGGGAGATTTATAATAACTTCAGCCTTTTCGTCAGTTGCTGCATATTTACCATCTTCATCATAAACGATAACTCCCTCACCAGTTTCTGATAGGGCTATAAACTCATGGGACTTGTGACCTCCCATGGCTCCTGTATCACCTTCTACTATTCTATAGTCCAGACCTATCTTATCAAAGATTTCTTCATAGGCCCTCCACATATTCATATAGGCAACTTCCATACTTTCATAGTCCTTGTCAAAGGTATAGGCATCCTTCATAGAGAATTCTCTGGCCCTATTTATTCCAAACCTAGGTCTTTTTTCGTCCCTATACTTGGTTTGAATTTGATAAAGGTTAAGAGGTAATTGTTTATAGGATTTCACCTCATCCTTAATAAGGGTGGTAAAGTATTCTTCAGCTGTTGGTCCCAGGCAGAAACTTCTGTTGTTTCTATCCTTTAACTTAAACATTTCCGGACCAAAAGTGGACCATCTACCTGATTCTTCCCAAATTTCTTGAGGTTGAATGGCAGACATTAATATTTCTTGGGCCCCATACTTATCCATTCCATTTCTAACTATATTTTCAATTTTTTTAATTGATCTAAAGCCAAGTGGTAGATAGGAATAAATTCCTGATGCAGACTTCCTGATCATACCCGCCCTTAAAAGCAACCTATGACTGGCTATCTCAGCTTCTGCTGGATCTTCCCTTAAGGTTGGCATATAATAATTTTTCATTCTCATAATAACTATAATCCTTTCATCGATAATCCTACTTTTTCTCTCTTCTTGTCCACATTAATAATCTTTACTTTAATAATATCTGATACCTGAACCAGTTCACTAGGGTGTTTAATATATTGGTTACTCATTTCAGAAATGTGAACCAGGCCATCGTTTTTTATTCCTATGTCTACGAAACAACCAAAGTCTACAACATTTCTAACAGTTCCCTTTAATACCATGCCCTCTTCCAAGTCTTCTATGCTGAGTACATCAGCCCTAAGAATTGGCTTAGGCATATCTTCCCTAGGGTCCCTGCCCGGTCTTTTTAACTCTGTGATTATATCCTTTAATGTGGGCACTCCTACTTCTAACTCCTCAGCCAAGTTTTTAACATCCAAACTATCCAAATCCTTATCTAGAAGTTTTTTTGCTATCTTGTAGCTTTCTGGATGGACTGCTGTATTATCTAGAGGGTCATCCCCATTGGGTATTCTCAAGAAACCAGCTGACTGAGTAAAGGCCTTGGGTCCTAGACCCTTAACCTTCTTTAATTCTTTTCTATTTTTGAAAGGTCCATTTTCTTCCTTGTATTCAACAATTCTCTTGGCCACAGACTTATTTATCCCTGATACATAGCCTAAAAGAGAAGGGCTGGCCGTATTTAGGTTAACCCCAACATTGTTTACACAGTCTTCAACTACCTTGTCCAAGGTTTCTGTCAACTGCTTTTGATTAACATCGTGTTGGTACTGGCCTACACCTATGTGCTTAGGCTCAATTTTAACCAATTCAGCCATAGGATCTTGAATTCTTCTAGCTATAGATACAGCCCCTCTAACCGTAACATCCTTGTCTGGAAACTCACTGATTCCCACCTTGGATGCTGAATAGATGGAGGCTCCTGATTCATTTACTATAGAATAGAACAAGTCCTTTCTTCCCATTTCTGACAAGAGTTCAGACACTACCTTTTCAGTTTCCCTAGAGGCAGTTCCATTTCCTATAGCTATAAGGCCTATGCCGTGTTTTTCTATCAAGTCCTTCATAACCTTCTTGGACTTAGAAACTTCCTGCCTAGGCTTGGCTGGATAAATTACCCTATCTTCTAAAAGTTCTCCGTATTGGGATATGACAACCAGCTTACAACCTGTCCTATAGCCTGGGTCCAATCCCATCACTACAGTTTCCTTTATAGGAGCCTGCATTATGTAAGGTCTAAGGTTGGAGGCAAAAACATCTATGGCCTGGCTGTCTGCCTTTTCTGTAAGTTCATTTCTTATCTCTGTCTCTATAGAAGGAAATAGAAGTCTTTTATAGGAGTCTTCCACTGCCTCTAATATATAGGGATAGTTGGCTGATCTTTTATTGTTTTCCAGGTGCATGCTTATTTCATATATATTATCTTGGTCTAGCAATTGAATCTTAACCTTTAAGAAGCCTTCCTTTTCCCCCCTATTAATAGCTAAAATCCTGTGGGAAGGAATAGTGCTAATTCTCTCGCTATAATCAAAATACATTTCATACTTAAGAGCCTGGTCATCCAGGTCGTCCTTGGCCTTTTCAGTAAGGATTAGGCCTACTCTTTGGGCGTCCCTTCTTAGAATATTTCTAAAGTCAATATTTTCTGAAACCATCTCAGCTATAATATCCTTGGCTCCTGCCAGGGCTAGGTCAGTGGATTCAACCTGGTCAGACAAAAATTCTTCAGCCTTTTTTTCTATGGCCAGGTCCCCTTCTTCATAGTCTAAAATATAGTCTGCTAAAGCTTCCAGACCTTTTTCCCTGGCTATGGTAGCCCTGGTTCTTTTCTTAGGCCTAAAAGGCAGGTAAATATCTTCCACGTCTTTTAAAGTTTGACAGGCTAAAATTTTCTTTTCAAGTTCTTCTGTTAACTTGTCCTGTCCATCTATGGAAGCCAGGACCTCTTCCTTACGCTTTTCCAGATTTCTTAAATAGCTAAGATTTTCTTCTAGAATCCTAAGCTGCTCATCTGTTAAGTTTCCCGTAACTTCCTTTCTGTAACGGGCTATAAAAGGGATGGTATTTCCCTCATCCATAAGCTTAACTGTCCTTTCAACCTGGTCCACTCCTACTTTTAAAATACTAGCTATCTTCTTTTCAATATTCATTACTTTTTTTCCGTTCCCTTCATATTTAAATAAGCGCTAATAAATGGATCAATATATCCATCCATCACCTTATCAATATTTCCCAACTCTTCATTTGTCCTGTGGTCCTTAACCAGAGTATAGGGTTGGAAAACATAGGATCTAATTTGACTCCCCCAGGATATTTGTGAATACTTACCCTGGATGTCTTCAATTTTCTCCTTGTGTTCCTCTTCCTTGATTTGAATAAGTTTGGCCTTTAGCATATTCATAGCTGTAGCCCTGTTTTGAATTTGAGACCTTTCGCTTTGACAACTCACCGTTACCCCTGTGGGCAGATGGGTTATCCTAACTGCTGAATCTGTAGTATTTACGTGCTGACCTCCTGCTCCTGAGGCCCTATAGGTATCAATCTTCAAATCCTTCTCTTCCAAGTCTATATCCATAGAATCATCTATTTCTGGATAGACATCTACACTGGCAAAGGAGGTATGCCTTCTCTTATTGGCATCAAAAGGAGAAATTCTAACCAATCTATGTACTCCCTTTTCCCCTTTTAAATAACCATAGGCATTTCTCCCCTTAACAAGAAGGGTTGCAGACTTAATTCCTGCAGCCTCTTCATTATTTATATCTATCAATTGGTAGGTAAATCCCTTTTGATCAAAGTATCTTTCATACATTCTAAGGAGCATGCCTGCCCAGTCAGTGGCTTCCAAACCTCCTGATCCTGCATGAACAGAAAATATGGCATTGGATTTATCATATTCTCCAGATAGTAGGGTTTCTATGGTAAGTTTTTTTATTTCCTTTTTATAGTTTTTCAAATCCCTGGTCATATCTTCTTTAAATAGGTCCCATTCTTCTTCTGAACTCAGGTCTAAAAGTTCTTCCAGGTCCTTTACTCCACCATAAAGTTTCTTATATATATCTAAAATGTCTTTTTTCTCATTTAAGCTGACCATAATCTCTTGGGCCTGGTCTGAATCATCCCAAAAATCTACAGCCAGGGTCTTTTGACCTAGGGTTTCTACTTCTTTTTCCAAATTGGCGATGTCAAAGTGAATCCCTCAAATCAATTAATATTTTAGATAGCTTTTCCAAGTCTTGTTTCATTTCAAAAGCTTCTATTTTAATCACCCCTTAGTTTTTTCCACAACAGTTCTTATATTTTTTACCTGAACCACATGGGCAAGGATCATTTCTTCCTACTTTTTTAGTTTTTCTAACAATAGGTTCTTGATTTCTTTCCTCTATAGGGTTGGCCACCTGTTCTCTTTCCATACTTGATTCAGGATATAGGTGGAAGGCGTATTTTAAAGTATCTTCACGAATACTCCTGTTCATTTCCATAAACATTTCATATCCTTCATTACCATAGGCCCTAACTGGATCTTCATTACCAAAGGCCCTAAGTCCGATACCTTGCTTTAATTGGTCCATGGCGTCAATATGGTCCATCCACTTGGTGTCTACCACCTTAAGCATGATAACTCTTTCCATTTCCCTCATTTCTTCATAACCTATTTCAGCTTCCTTGGCATCATAGATGGCAGTTGATATATCGTAAATTTGTGATTTTATAAGATCATTTCCATCCACGTCAAAGTCCATTTCAGAAATCACTAGATCCTTTGGAAGGTGGACACTATCTAAGTAGTTAATTAATCCTTCTATTTCCCAATGGTCTGGTGAAACCCCTTCTGCACAGAAGTTGTCCACAGTCTCATGGACAAAGGTCTTAAGCATTTGAAGAATATTTTCCTTCATGTCCAAGCCGTTAAGAACTGCATTTCTTTCCTTATAGATAACTTCCCTTTGGATGTTCATAACGTCATCATATTCTAGAACTCTTTTTCTCATGGCAAAGTTATTAGACTCTACCTTTCTTTGGGCTCTTTCTATGGCTGAACTTAACATTTTAGACTCGATAGGTTCATCTTCTGGAAAGGCATTAAACTTTTGCATAGCCTCACCACCAAATAGTCTCATAAGGTCATCTTCTAGAGATACATAGAATCTAGATCTACCCTTGTCTCCCTGTCTACCTGCCCTACCTCTTAACTGGTTGTCTATACGTCTAGACTCATGTCTTTCAGTACCTATTATATATAGGCCTCCTGCTTCAATTACCTTGGCAGCTTCCTTGTCTGTATCTTTTTTAAATTCGTCTTTAAGCTTTCTAAATAGTTCTCTAGCATCCAGTATTTCTTCATCACTTGTATCAAAGTAGCTGTCTGCTGCCTCTATCATATGGTCTTCATAGCCTAATTTTCTCATCTCTTGCTTGGCTTCATAGGTCGGGTTACCACCTAAGATAATGTCTGTCCCCCTACCAGCCATGTTGGTAGCTATGGTTATTTTTCCAAACCTACCAGCTTGGGCTACTATCTCAGCCTCCCTGTCGTGGTGCTTGGCATTTAGAACCTCATGCTTAATCTTGTTTTTCTTAAGCAGGCTGGATAGGTACTCACTCTTTTCTATAGATATGGTTCCAACTAAAATAGGCTGACCACTTTGGTGGGTTTCTATAATATCTTCGATTACAGCATCAAACTTAGCCTTTTCATTAACGTAAACCCTATCGTTTTCATCTATCCTGATTACAGGCTTGTTGGTAGGAATTTCTATTACGTCCATGTGGTAAATTTCTGCAAACTCATCTTTTTCTGTGCTGGCAGTACCTGTCATACCTGATAACTTCTTATACATTCTAAAGTAGTTTTGGAAGGTTATGGTAGCAAGTGTTTGTGATTCATTTTGAATTTGTACATTTTCCTTGGCCTCCAAGGCTTGGTGTAGACCTTCTGAATACCTTCTACCCTGCATGATACGGCCTGTAAACTCATCTACTATTAGGATTTCACCTTCCTTAACAACATAGTCTATATCCCTGTGCATAGTATTTCTAGCCTTTAGGGCCTGGTTAATATGGTGGGCTATTTCCATGTTTTCCGTGTCGGATAGGTTGTCTATATTAAAGTACTTTTCAGCCTTGGCAGTTCCCTTTTCAGTAAGGCTGGCTGTCTTTCTCTTTTCATCGACTATAAAGTCAACCGTTTCTTCCTCTTGCTCTTCCAAGATTAGGTCCAACTTGTTCATATCTGCTTCAGCTGGGTCTAAAATCCTTCCTTCCAAGGTTTTGGCAAAGTTATCTGCCTGCCTATAAAGGTCTGTAGACTTGCTTCCCTCACCTGAAATAATCAAAGGAGTTCTAGCCTCGTCTATTAGGATGGAGTCAACCTCGTCTACTATGGCATAGTGAAGGGGTCTTTGAACTGTATTTTCCTTGTAAATTTCCATGTTATCCCTTAGGTAGTCAAAACCAAATTGGTTGTTGGTACCATAGGTGATGTCTGCCCTATAGGCTTCTTGTCTCTCTCTTTTGGTAAGGCCATAAACAACACATCCTACACTTAGGCCTAGGAAGTTATGAACCTTACCCATCCATTCCATGTCCCTTTGCGCCAGGTAGTCGTTAACTGTAATTACGTGAACACCCTTTCCATCCAAGCCGTTTAAATAGGCTGGTAGGGTTGCTACCAAGGTCTTACCTTCCCCTGTTCTCATTTCGGCAATCCTACCTTGATGAAGGATGATTCCCCCCATCAATTGAACAGGATAGTGTTTCATTCCCAGTACTCTCCAAGATGCTTCTCTAACAGTTGCAAAGGCTTCAACCAAAATATCGTCTACTGTTTCACCCTTGTCCAATCTATCTTTAAACTCTGGAGTCTTATTTTTCAATTCTTCATCGCTTAGCTTGGAATAATCTTCCTCTAAGGCTAAAATTTGATCAACTAGTGGTCTTATCTTATCTATTTCCTTATCACTAAATGATCCAAATAACTTCTTAAAAAATGACATTTTACACCTCTTCTATCTTTATTTTTAGGCTTACTTATAAATCATTATAACAAAAAAACATTTATTTATATATAAGAAAAAAGATATTTCCACAGAAATACCTTTTCTCTTCCTAGCCAATATATTTTTCTTCTATTTCTGGATAAATATCTGTCTTCAAGGCATGCAAGGATACCATGGTTGCAGCAAAGTCTGAAATAGGGAAGGATAACCAAACCCCCAGTTCTCCCATGTGGAAAACATTGACTAAAATTAAGGCTACAGGTATCATGACAAATAACTGTCTGGCCAAGGATAAAATCAAGGCTGATCGCACCCTTCCAGCTGCCTGGTAGTAGTAGATGGAGGCATAATAGAAGGATACTATCGGAAATATGGATAGCACTATCCTAAAGGCCCTAACCGCCTCAGGCAAGATAGACTTGTCCTTGACAAACATGCCCAGGGAATACTCTGCAAATATCATGGAAAAGGCCCATAAAATCAAGGTTAAAACAAAGGAAAACTTAATAGTGTTTTTTATTAATTCCTTTAGCTTTTCCCCCTGCTTGGCCCCCATATAATAGGCAGCTATTGGCAACATGGCTGATGCCACTCCCAGGACAGCAATAAATAGGAACATGTAGATTTTAGTAACCAAGCCTAAGATTACTATTCCCCTGTCCCCCATAATACCCTCTAGGATATTATTTAGAACCGATATACTAATAGCGTCTTCTACCTCTATTATAAAGGCTGACAGACCTATACCTATAATAGGTATAAAGTACTTGGCTATTTTCTTCTTATTAACTTCCACCTTATATCTGTTTTTCAAATAGACTATCAAACTATATAAGAAGCCAACAATTTGACTTACCATGGTAGCTATCGCAGCTCCCTTAACACCCATTCCCACATTGATAACTAATATATAATCCAAAACCACATTGGTTAAGGCTCCAAAAACAGTGGATCTGATGGATGTTTTAGCATCTCCCATAGATAGGAGAATATAGTTGATTAGCCCCTGTAATATAATAAATATAGATGATATATTTACAAAGAACAGATAGTCTCTGGCTAGTCCTATAGTGTTTTCACTGGCCCCTAAAAAATATAGGATTGGGTCAGAAAAAACATTTACTAAAAACATAAGCGGTAACATAATGATAAATACCAGGTAAAAACCTGTCTTAGATACAGTTACTGCCTTGTCCTTTCTCTCTGCCCCCATATACCTGGAGAACAACGATGATGCCCCTTGACCTATTAGGGCATTAATTGCAAAAAATAATCTCTGTACAGGAAAAACCACCATTAAAGCGGCAATAGCTGCGTTTCCAACATATCTACCTACAAAAAATGTATCAACAAGATTGTACATTTCAAAAATTATAGATTTAATTATGACTGGAATAGCCAAACTAATAAGAATTTTACTCGATTTTTCCGTTTCAAATTTTTCCATACTTACCTCTTTTCACATAGTTATACCCCTATATGTTATATGAGCCTAATCTTTTTTGCAAGTTTTAGCAAGAGTCCTATTTGGTCACTCTTAGAACCTTCTTTACCTCTTCTTTTTCATCCACATTAAAGGCTGGACCAAAGATCCTATCATTGGTATATTTCTTAAAGGCCTCTTCCTTTTCAAAGTTGGTAATCTCTATTTCAAAGTAGGAGAAAAGTCCCTTGCTCTTTAGCTTGGCTATATTGTAGGCCTTGGGTATATCTCCCTTTTCTGGAGTAAGGATTATATCTGAACTAGATAGGCCTTTTTTCATGTCAGTTAAGACTTGTTTTGGTCCATCTGGAGTCTGGCCTGGTATATCTATATAGGATATATAAATATTTCCCTTAAACTCCCTGCTACCAAAAAATACAAGAGGGGCCTTGATACTACCCTTGACATAGACATATTCCTTTTCATTGTCATTTACATTTCCACCTTTTTCCACTACCACTGGTATTACCTCGTCTATCTTTTGGGTAAAGGGTAGGAAAAAAACTAGGAGGATGGCTATAACACCTGTTAGGACTAAGATTATAATGTTTTTAATATTTCTTTTCTTCTTAGGCTTTTCTTCCTCAAAATATTCCTTGTGTTTTTTTGCTTCCTCTTCCAAATCTTCTCTGCTATAAAGGGGGCTGGTATCTTCTACCTTTTCCTCTTCTTCTTGGCCAGCATCCTCTTCTAACCTTTCGTTTTTCTTGTAGTCATCCATATTGTTCTCCTCTTCATTAAAAAAGGGAGGTTCCCCCTCCCTCTTCTTATAATCTATTATAGAGTAGGCTCTATCAAACCATAATT
This sequence comes from Peptoniphilaceae bacterium, assembly GCA_030152565.1. Lineage (GTDB taxonomy): Bacteria > Bacillota > Clostridia > Tissierellales > Peptoniphilaceae > CALAZW01. The sequence goes on along the minus strand of JASLJE010000002.1, from coordinate 75,393 downwards.
CCCGTCATTTCTCTTATAGACTACAGATACCAATTCGGTGTCAGCGTCTAAGTAAACAAAGAAATCATGTCCTAATAAATCCATTTGTAGTATGGCTTCTTCTGAAAACATTGGTTTCAATCCAATTTTCTTCACCCTAACTATATCAGGCTTATAGTCCTCATCTAAAGCTTCTACGTCATCTGGTACTTGCTCAAACCTAATCGACTCATTTGAATATCTTCTATTTTGCAACTTAGTCTTGTACTTTCTAAGTTGAGAATCCAATGAATCTACTGCTATATCTACTGCAGTCAACATATCATCTGAAGTTTCTTCAGCCCTAAGTATTGTACCTGATGTCAACCAAATTGTAACTTCAACAGTTTTAAAGTTTCCTTGGGTAGAAAATGTTGCTGTAGCTTCAACGTCTTCTTGGAAGTATTTATCAAGTCTTCCTAGTTTACGATCCACTTGTTCTTTAAAATTGTCTCTAATCTTAATGTTTCTACCTACATAATTAATTTTCATTAACACCCCTCCTTGTTTGGTTGTTAATATATATCTACCCATCTTTATACTTAATTAACAATTAAAATTCAATTTGTTATTTGACTCACATACTTATTTTGTCCAATGTATATTTATATTTAAAATCTTTTCCACACAATTAACAGGTGACTTATCCACATTTTAGAGGTTTTTGTGGATAAGTTGGTGGATAAGTCTATTTTTACCCATTTATCTATCCACATTTTCTGGATAAGTACTTAGATAAGTGTGGGTAAGTTTAAAACTGGGTCTCAAATTCCTTTTCCCTCAATTAAAATCCTATTATTTTAAATATTAATGCTTTAAATAGTGGCTCAAAGCTTTTAAATGTCTACATCTAGTAGTCTATTTTCTTGGTGCTTAAAAAGTCTTCCCAAGCTAATTTTCCATATGCCTTCAGTGATTTATCCCTGGGATTTTCCAACTTATCCACATAGTCTTCCAGGCCAAAAAGAAAATCCTCCCCTTCCAAGGGTTTTTTTTCTACCAAGTCTCTTAAGTCTATTAGCCATTTGACAAAGTAGCGGGAAAAATAATAACCCTGTAGCCCATTAAAGGAAGCAGAATTAAAGCCTCCCTCTACAATTTCCTTTCTCATAAGTAAAAAAGCTTCTTCTAGGACCTGGAAAAGCTCTTGTTGGTAGACCAGGCTATAGATCAGTCCCACACTGGCCTTCACCAAGTCTTTTTCCCCACTATCCCCCATATCATACACTAGATAGTCGGGATATATTTCAAGCTCTTTAGGTCTTTTTCTTCTATTATATAGGTATTTATCATCCCCATAACTATTGTCCAGTAGGACCTCCATTATGGGGGCTAGACCATCTAAAACCTTGATCAGGTCTTCCTGGTCTTTTTTTCTTCTTATCTTTATTTTTATCCTTGCCTCCCTATCTTCTCCCAGGTTGCCTAGGCCATAGCTAGGCGCCTCTTGGGACAAGCTCTTAAGTTTTTGGTCATAGGCTGTAAAAAGTTCCCCCAGGCTAGCTGCCTTAACAACCAGGTCTACTTTTTCATAGCCATCTTTTTTTTGAAAAAACTCCTGCTTTAACTCAAACATATTAACTCCTTTAATTAAAAAGGCCTTAGTTTAAACTAAGACCCTTTCTAATTATACATCCATCTTTTCGCCGACGAAAGTAACATCTATTTTCATTTCCTTATTGTTTCTTATTATGGTTAACTGGCTCTTGTCTCCTGTATTGTAGTCTAGAAGAACTTGTTTTAACTTGTTCATAGACTCGACCTTCTTGTCTCCTACACCAACAATTATATCTCCAGCTTGAATATTGGCTTGATCTGCTGTAGATCCCTTGATTACCTCTGTAACTAGGACTCCATCTTCCACATCAATTTTTTCATCTGCATAGTACTGTTTGTAGATATCTAGGTTTATCCCCTTAATTCCTATATAGGTAGGGCTATAGCTACCAGTTCTAACAACCTGGTCTATAATATTTCTAGCCACATTGGCAGGTATGGCAAAGCCTATACCGTCTGTACTTTGAATCTTGGCTGTATTTATTCCTATAAGTTGACCGTGCTTGTTTAACAAGGCCCCTCCACTGTTACCAGAGTTTATAGAGGCATCTGTTTGGAAAAGACCATCCATAATTTGGCCATCCTTTAGCTTAATACTCCTGTTGATTCCTGATATATAGCCTGATGTTAAGGTTGATTGAAGGTTAAGCCCAACTGGATTTCCTATGGCTATGGCCTTGTCTCCCACCTTTACACTGTCTGAATCAGCCATTTCAACCTTTTGTAGGCCCTTTTTATTGACCTTGATAATGGCTAGGTCCAAGGTTTCATCCTTCCATAAAAGAGTTGCTTGGGCTATGTTATTGTCGTGGAATAAAACATTGATGCCGTCCTCATCTCCCCCGCTTAAAACATGGGCATTGGTCAAGATATGGCCGTCTTCAGATACTATAATACCTGAGCCTATATTTTGTCCTTCCACCCTTTCCATGCCGAAAAATCCTCCGTAGCCATGGACGTCAACTGCTATACCTACAACTGAAGGAGTAGCCTTAACTGCTACAGCATTTTCCACATTCATTTCTTCTGTAGTATTTATACTAATATTGCTGCCCTCTTGGATAATCTTAGGGTTTTTAGCAATTTCATCCCTGGTAATCTTATAGCCTAGTCCCATGCCCAGGAAGGATCCTAGTATGGCCCCTACCAGTATAAGGGCGATTACCCTCATAGGTTTCTTCTTGTTTTGTTTTTTTACTTCTTCTGAGATAAGTTTTTCCAAGTCAGGCCTAAAATAGTCCTTCTTGTCTTCTTCTCTCTTATCCTCTTTTTCTTTTCTGTCCCTATTTAACTCTTCATTCAGTTCTTCTCTAGTGTAAATCTTATCTGTCTCTTGTCTATTTTCTTCTGACTGGTCCAAACTATTGGCATTTATCCAGTCAGATAAATCATTGGTCTTATCAAATCCATCTTTCTTGTCCATAATAACCTCCTTAATGACTTTTTTCCTTATTATTATTAATAGTACCCAAGTTAGGGTAATATTATATTAGAACTTTCATTATTAATTTAATATAAAAATATTAAGAAATTATGTAGTCAAGTAAGCGAGGAGATTATGTCATATATAAAATTTACAGATGTGGAAAAAATTTATAGGATGGGAGACACCCTAATCAGGGCCAATGATAAGATCAGCTTTGATATAGATGAAGGGGAGTTTGTCATCATAGTAGGGCCGTCTGGAGCTGGTAAATCTACCACCCTAAATATTCTAGGAGGCCTGGATACAGCAGATAAGGGAGAAATAATAGTAGACGATAGACTTATAACAGCCTATAGCCAGGCCCAACTAACTGACTACAGGCGCTTTGACATAGGCTTTGTCTTTCAATTCTACAACCTAATCCCCAACCTGACTGCCAAGGAAAATGTTGAAATGGCCACCCAAATAGTAGACCAGGCCATGGATTCAAGCCAGGTCCTAGGCCTGGTAGGCCTAGAAGACAGGATGGATAACTTTCCCTCCCAACTTTCTGGTGGAGAACAACAAAGGGTAGCCATAGCCAGGGCCCTAGCCAAGAAGCCTAAGATCCTTCTTTGTGATGAGCCTACAGGCGCCCTAGACTATAAAACAGGTAAGGACATCTTAAAACTCCTACATGATACCTGTAAGAAAACTGCCACAACAGTTATAGTTATAACCCACAACCAGGCTGTAGCGCCTATGGCTGACAAGGTTATAGAAATAAGAGATGCCAAGGTTAAAAAGATAAGTAAAAATGAGAAGCCTATACCTATAGAAGAAATAGAATGGTAGGTGGAAGATGAAAAATAAAAGTTTAATCAAGGATATCTTTAGGACCATTAAAAATAGTCTTACCAGGTATTTGGCCATTATTGCCATGACTTGCCTGGGAGCGACTGTCTTTATAGGCCTAAAGACTACAGGTCCCAACCTTAGGGCCTCCCTAAAGGAGAAGACCCAGAACCACAACATGTATGATTTCAAGGTAGAGTCCTACCTGGGCCTGGAAGAAAAGGACAAGGCCCTCCTGGAAAACCAATCCTACATAGACCAGATAGAATACGGCTCTAATAAGGATTTTTTCCTTAAAGATGAGGATAAGAAGCTTCAAGTCTATTCTCTTACCCAGGACATTAATAAGTACTTGGTCAAGGAGGGAAGACTACCCCAGGCCCCAGATGAAATAGCCCTAGACCTACTGGCCAAGGAAGGCCTAGGTCTAGAATTAGGCCAGACCATAAGGATAAAAAACGAAAAAATCCCTGGCCAGGATGACGACTTTTACCTGGCCCAGGACCAGCTTAAACTGGTAGGCTTTGTAGAGTCTGTCGACTATATCCTAACCAGCAGGGGCAATAGCTCCTTTACCGGCTCATCATCTGATTTTTTTGGCCTGGTGACTAGGGACAATTGGCAGGTGGAAAAGCCTTCCTATGCCCTGATAAAGTCCCATAAGATGAAGGATCTAGACCAGGCTTCCTCCCTTTACAAGGAAAAGGAAAACAGCTATAAGTCCAGCCTGGAAAAAACCTTGGCCACCAGGCCAGCTGAGGTAAAAGTCCAACTCCAAAAAGAAGGACAAGAAAAGATTGACCAGGCCCTAGAAGAAATAAGGGATGGTAAAAAAGACCTGGCCCAGGCCAGAAAAGACTTGGACCAGGCTAAAAAAGATTTAGACCAGGCCTGGAAGGACTATGACCAAGAAGAAAACAAGGCCTTGGATGAAATTAACCAGGCTAAAATAAAGATAGGCAGTGAAAAAGGCCAACTGGACCAGGCTAGAAAAGATCTGGATTCAGCTTGGATAAACTATGAAAATAATCTTAAAAAGTCCCAGGACCAACTGGCAGTAGAAGAAAATAAGCTGACCCAGGCTAAAAAGGATTTAGACCAGGCTAGAAAAGAATTGGACTTGGCCCAAGGCCAACTGGACCAGGAAAAAACCAGCTTGGACCAGGCCTGGAAGGACTACTACCAAGGTCTTGAGCTTTTAGAAAAGAAGAAAAATGACCTTCTTCAGTCTAAAAACCAGTTAGAAGGAGCCATTGAAGAAATAGAAAACTCCCTAGACCCTAATCTTAAGGAAGAGGATCTAAGGGCCATCTTAGCCAAGTTAGAAGGCGAGAAAAACAAGTTTCAAGAAGACTTAGACCACTTACAGTTTCAAATAGAAGGCTTAAAAGAAGAGATAAAAATCCTGGAAGACCAGTTAGAGGAAAGTGAAGACCCAGGTCTCATAGGCCAGTTGGAAGAAAAACTTAAGATATTAACCGGCAAAAAAGATGAGCTTGTCCAGGTAGAAAGCCAAGTTCAAGCCGGCCTAGACCAAATAAAAATCCAGTTAGACCAGACAGAAAAAGCCCTGGCAGGCCTGGTTAAACTAGACGAATTAAAGGCCAGTCTAAAAGAACTTAAGCAGGGATTAGACCAAATCAAGGCCAAGCTCATAGAGGTAAAAAAAGGAAAAGATAAACTTCTTCAAGGCCAGGAAGAGCTAGATAAGGCAGAAGAGGAAATAGCTAGAAATGAATCATCCTACCAAAAGGGCCTAAAGGCCTATGAGGATGGACTGGTAGTCTTTCAAAAAGAAAAGACCACTGCCTTGGATCAGCTAGACCAGGCCAAGCTACTTTTATCCAAAAATGAAGAAGACCTAAGCCAGGCTAGACTACTTCTAGACCAGGCCAGTCTTGATCTTTCCCAAGAGGAAGAAAAGGCCCTAGACCTTTTGGACCAGGCTAAAGAAAAAATTTTAGATGGACAAAAAGATTATGAAGAGGGCGAAAAAGAATTTAAAAAAGAAAACCTTAAGGCCTTAGAAGAAATAGAAGAAGCAGAAAAAAAGGTGGAAGATGCCAAGAAGGACCTGGATAAAATCAAGGTTCCCAACTATATAGTCCACGGCAAGTATGACGACTTTACCTTTAACACCTATATAGACGAGGCAGAGAGCATGGACTCTATGAGTCTTATCTTTACCAGCATGTTCTACCTGGTAGCCATCCTTGTAGCCCTTACCACCATCATGAGAATGGTTGATACGGAAAGGGTTCAAATAGGAACTTTAAAGGCCCTAGGCTACAGCCCTAGACAAATAGCCTTTAAATACCTCTTCTATGGAGTATCTGCCAGCCTTATCGGAAGTATCCTGGGCATAGTCCTAGGCTACTATGGCCTAATGCCACCGATTTTTAAGGCCTATACAGCCCAAACCAATCTAGAGCAGGTTGCCCATATCTTTAATCCTAACTATATATGGGTTTGCCTGGCCATCAGTGTCCTATCCATAGGTCTTGCTGCCTACTATTCTGTAAATAGTTCGTTAAAGGAAAATGCAGCCAATCTTATGAGACCTAAGGCACCAGAAATTGGCAGGAAGAACTTTTTAGAAAACTTTCCTTTTATTTGGAAGAGGATGAGCTTTCTACAAAAAGTTACCTTTAGAAACCTATCTAGAAATAGGATAAGAATGTTTATGACTATTTTAGGAGTGGCCGGAAGTTCAGGCCTTATAGCCATGGGCTATGGGATCAAGTCATCTGTCCAAGGAATTGGAGACAAGCAGTTTAACTATATCTATAACTATGATATCCAGGCCCTTTACCAGGGAGATGACAAGGACTTAGAAGACCTTTACACCTTCCTAGACCAGGAGGATCTAGATAGGCTGGAAGCCATATCCGATTTAGTTACCATAAAAAACAAGAAGGGATTTTATGAAAATGTATCCCTCTTGGCCACAGATGAAAAAGAAAACTTAAACAAGTTTATTAAACTCCAGGATAGAAGGTCAAAAAAGACCTATAGCCTGGATGATCAAGGCCTTATTATCAGTGAAAAACTGGCCCAGGCCGTAGATAAAAAGGTAGGGGAAAAGATAAGTATTAAGGATAGCCAGGGGCTAGAACACAAGCTTCCTATTAGCCACATAACAGAACACTATTCCGGCCATCAAATTTATATGACTAGGGATTTTTACCAGAGTCATTTAAGTGAAGACCAAGACTATAACAGTCTTTTAATCAAGGTTAAGAAGGGTGATGTTAAGGCTATCAACAAAAGCTTAAAGGATGAAAAAGCCATAGTTAAGACCATACCTATCTATGATCTAAATGATGTTTTAGACGATTTAGTTGAATCCTTAGACATGGTAGTTTGGGTAATTATAGTTATTTCCTCCCTATTGACCTTTGTAGTTCTCTACAACTTGACCAATATAAATGTGTCTGAAAGAAAAAGAGAGCTTTCAACCATCAAGGTTCTAGGATTTAGGCCTAGGGAGACCCTAACCTATATCTTTAGGGAGACCCTTATCTTGACAGGTTTAGGTATTCTCATAGGCTTTATTGTAGGCAGGCTTATGCACATAGCCATAGTCCTTGCCCTATCGCCAAGTTCAGTTCTTCTAGACCCGCAGATGAACAAACTAAGCTATCTTTACTCAGCAATCCTTGTTGGGGTCTTTACCCTAGTAGTTATGTTTATCATAGACAGGGAAATAAAAAAGATAGATATGGTGGAAGCCTTAAAATCTATAGACTAAAAAAAGGAGCCTAGGCTCCTTTTATTTATGTCATTTCCTCTTTATTTTTCTGTCTCAACTTCTTTTTTCATAAGTCCTAATAAAACCATACCAACTAGAGATCCTACTACTAGGGCAAGTATAAAGCCTAAAGGCTTTTCAATTACTCCTATTACCCATAGACCACCGTGAGGTGCTCTCAAGGATGAACCAAAGGCCATGGACATGGCTCCAGCCACTCCAGAACCTAGAACTAGAGGTGGTATAACGTGAAGAGGGTCTGCTGCTGCAAAAGGTATAGCTCCTTCAGTTATAAAGGATAGACCCATTATTATATTGGTTAAACTAGACTGTCTTTCCTTGTCTGTAAATTTATTTTTAAATACCATGCTGGCAAAGGCTAGGGCTAGTGGTGGTACCATTCCCCCAACCATTACTGCCGCCATCATATCTGATGATCCATTGGCCAAGGATGCTGTACCGAAAACATAGGCCGCCTTATTAATAGGTCCTCCCATATCTACAGCCATCATGCCTCCTAGAAGAAAACCTAGAAGAATCTTACTGGTTGAACCCATAGAATTTAAGCCTCCAATAATTGCTTCATTTAGGCTGGCCAAAGGTGGGTTAATAACTAATTCTAATAAAAGTCCTATAAAAAATATTCCGAAAAGTGGATAAAGTAAAACAGGCTTTATACCATCTAAAGACTTAGGTAAAAATCCAAACACTTTCTTTAATCCATTGGTTAAATAACCTGCTAGAAAACCTGCTACTAGCGCTCCTAAAAATCCTGAGCCTCCACTTGCAGCCAAGGCTCCCCCTATAAAACCAACTGCTAGACCAGGTCTATCAGCTATACTCATAGCTATAAAACCTGACAGGATAGGCAGCATAAAACTAAAGGCTGTTCCCCCTATAGTGTTAAACATTTTAGCTACAGGAGTATTGCTACCAAAATTAGCTGGATCTATAGTATAGTCATCTAAAAGAAAGGCTAGGGCGATTAAAATACCTCCCCCTATTACAAAGGGTAGCATGTGGCTTACACCATTCATAAGATGCTTGTAAAAACTATGCCCCTTACTCTCTTCCAGGTCGTCATAGTCCCCATCCCTAGTCTTTTCCTGGCCATAAACCTTGGCCTGGTCTGATAGTGCTCTTTCAATTAATTTTTCTGGGTGGTGGATTCCTTCTGACACACCAGTCTCTACCAATTTTTTACCGGAAAATCTTTCCTTATTGACATTCTTATCTGCCGCTATTATTACTGCCTTGGCATTTTTTATATCTTCCCTGGTCAAAGGATTTTCAACTCCAACAGAACCATTAGTCTCCACCTTTATCCTATAGCCCATTTCTTCAGCCTTCTTAGTAAGGGCTTCAGCTGACATATAGGTGTGGGCAATTCCTGTAGGACAGGCTGTTACAGCAACCAAGTCATAGGCTACTTTTTCTTTCTTTTCTTCTTTATAATCTTCTGGGAATTTTTCCTTTTCCTTTAAGTCTATAATCTTTAAGAATTCATCCTTGCTAGTCGCCCCTATTAGGGATTTTCTAAAGTCTTCATCCACTAAAAGAGTTGATAGTCTGGATAAAACCCTTAAGTGTTCATCATTTTTCCCTTCTGGTACAGCTATCATAAAGAAAAGTTTGGTAGCTTCACCATCTAAGGAGTCATAGTCTGTCCCTTCCTTCACAACCATGGCTGAAAGACAGGCTTCCTTAACCCCCTTGGCCTTACCATGAGGAAGGGCCACATGGTCTCCTATGGCTGTAGTTCCTTCTTCTTCTCTTTTTTCCACAGCCCTTATCAGGCTATCCAAGTCTTCTACCCTAGATCTGTCCATCAGTCCTGCCAGGTGGTTTATGGTTTCTTTTTTACCTAGAACAGGCCCATCTAAATCAATACTATCCTTCTTTAATAAATCTAGTATTCTCATTTTTACCCTATCCTTTCATAAAGTTTTAAAATGTCTTCCCTAGTAGCAATCCCCCTTGAAAAGGCTGTCGCACTGGCTGCTGCTAGGGAAAAGTTACACCTATCTATAAAATTAAAGTCCTTAACATAAGCATAGATAAAACCTGCCACCATAGAGTCTCCCGCCCCTACAGCGCTTACCAGATCTCCTTCTAGGGCCGAGTGGAAATAATCCTCCCCCTCTTCTGATAGGAAGTAGGCCCCTTGGCCGCCTAAGGATACAATAACATTTCTAGCTCCCAGCTTTTGAAGCTCTCTAGCATATTTTTTTATGTCTTCCAAGCCTTCCAGATGGCAGGCAAATATTTCTTCCAATTCATCCCTATTGGGCTTAACCAATAAGGGACCATAGTCTAAGCTTGCTACCAGGCTTTCTCCACTGGTGTCTACAACTATCTCCACATCTTTACTGGAAAGTTTTTTCATTACACTTCCATAAAAGTCCTGGTCCAAACCCTTGATCAAATTTCCAGACAGGACCAAGATAGAGCCTTCCTCTAGCTGGTCTAACTGGTCATAAAGACTGTACAGCTTGTCTTCTTCCAGACTGGGACCAGCCCCGTTTATCTCACTTTCCTCCCTGCCTCTCAACTTTACATTTATCCTAGATAGACCTTGATCCAGCTGGATAAAATCTGTTAAAAGTCCCTTTTTTTCAAGCCTTCTTGCTATCTCCTGGCCTGTAAAGCCTCCAACAAAGCCTAGAACCTTAGTGTCCAGACCCAAGTTCTTCAGCAAGATGGATACATTTATCCCCTTGCCTCCCACATTTATAAACTCTTTTTTTGACCTATTGGTCCTGCCCAAACTAAAGTCATCCAGGTCCATAAGATAATCCAAGGATGGATTTAAGGTTAGGCTATAAATCATCTTAGTTTTATGCATATAGGATTTCTCCCTCCTCCTGGTTATTTTCTGCCGACTTTCTATCTGTTATAATGATTACTTCTTCTAAATTTGCAAATCTCACATTGTAAATCTTATTAAACTTGGAACCATCTGCTACTATATAGGCCTTTCTACTATTTAAAATAGCCCTTTCCTTGATTCTGGCCTCTCTTATATCTGGTGTAGTAACCCCATTTTTTAGGCTTATTCCATTGGCTCCAATAAAGGCCTTGGTAAAATTATACTTGGAGAGATTGGCTAGGGCCTCTTCTCCTACCAGGGCATGGGTAGTTGCCTTAAGCTGGCCTCCCAAAAGCTGGCAGTCCAGGTTTTTTTCAGACATTTTCCTGGCCACATTTATGCTGTTGGTGACAAACTTAGCCTGGCTATTTTCCAGGTAATCACAAATTTTTTCACTGGTGGATCCACTGTCCAAGTAGACAAAATCCCTGTCTTCTATAAGGCTGGCAGCCAGTCTGGCTATGGATCTTTTCTCATCGATATTTATTTTTTCCTTGCTTTCTAAACCTTCTTCATCAAGGATAAGACTCTCTTCTTCCAGGCCTACAGCCCCTCCAAAGACCTTTCTTATCTGGCCCAGTCTATCCAGGTCATTTAAATCTCTTCTAACTGTAGATTCAGATATGTTCAGGGCCTCTATTAAATAATTATTAGTAACGCTGCCCTTCCTATCTAATTCATCTAAAATAAAATCCCACCTATCTTTTTTTAACATATCTTCACTTCCTTTGACCCTAGTATATCATTTAAAAGGTCAAAGTCAACCATATTCAGTCAAACTCCGTCATGATTAGCTACAAAAAAAGGAGACTCTCATCTCCTTTTCCTTTTATAAAGTAATTATTTGATAACCTTCTTTAAGGTAGTCTTCCATGGCTGGATGCCCCTTAAGGTTTCCTAAAAATTCTATATCTAACTTGGCATTTTCTTCATAAACGCCCATCATCTTGGAGCAGGCTTCACAAACTCCGGCTATAATCCCCTCTTCCTTACACTTTAAGTAAAGGCCATTATTTTCTCCTTCAAGTACTGGTGGTAATTGAACAGCTTCTCCTTCAAAAATAATCTTTGCCTGTCCACCTTTTTCAACAATATCTAGTGCATTTAACATTAAGTGCGTAAAGCACATCTTGTGATTTCTAAATGCAAAAAAAGCAACTTTTGACATATTTACCTCCTAAATTTTTTCAACTATATCCTTTAGGTAAAGACCAAACTTGTCCTTCAAGTGATTGTCCCTTAAGGCATACTCTACAGTGGCTTCTAAAAAGCCCTGCTTATCTCCGATATCATATCTTCTTCCTTCAAAAATATATGCTAAAAGCTCCTTGTCTTGAGCTAGTGCATCCATAGCATCTGTCAATTGGATTTCTCCACCATAACCTGGCTTAGTTTCCTCCAGGTAGGAAAAAATCTCAGGATTAAAAACGTGTCTGCCCAGGATGGCCACATTGGATGGGGCCTCTTCTGGCCTAGGTTTTTCAACAGAGTTTTTAACTATATAGGTTCTGGAATCAAGTTTTTTACCCTCAAGAGATCCATACTTGTCTATTTCCTTCAAGGGAACCTCTTGGCAGCCAATAATTGATTGGCCTGTCTCATTGTACTTTTCTATTAGCTGACCTATGGCTGGCTGGTATGGATTATAGACCATGTCATCTCCTAGTAAGATAGCAAAGGGCTCATCTCCCACAAAGGACTTAGCCTTTAAAATGGCATGACCCAGGCCCTTGGTTTCCTTCTGCCTTACATAAAATATATTGGCCAGGTTGGAAATTTCTCTTACCATCTCTAGTTCTTCTGTCTTACCTGACTTTTCCAGGGCCAATTCTAATTCTATAGCCCTGTCAAAATGATCTTCTATACTGGTCTTACCCCTATTGGTTATAAAAATTATATCTTCTATTCCTGCTGCAACAGCCTCTTCTACTATGTATTGTAGGGCTGGCTTATCAACTATGGGCAAAAGTTCCTTGGGTTCAGCCTTAGTAGCTGGTAAGAATCTAGTACCCAATCCTGCCACTGGTATAACAGCTTTTTTTACCTTCTTCATTTATCCTCCTAAATCAAGTTAAAGTATTCTAATCCCTTGTAGATTCCATGGTCTACATCCCTTGTAGTCACATAGGATGCATGTTTTTTTACCTGGTCTGAGGCATTTCCCATGGCTATACTATTTTTAAAAGCTCCCAACATGGATATATCATTGTAGCCGTCACCTATAACTAAGGCTTGATCTTCATCATAGCCATAATAGTCTAGAACTGCCTTAATCCCCTCGTCCTTGCCACCGGCCCTATGGGCCATGTCAACCCCGTCTGGCATCTTATTTACTATTTTCATGGCCTGGCTGGCCCTTGTGATTTCTTCGTATCTATTTTCCTCTTCTGCAAAAACCACCACCTGGTAGATATCTCCCACCTGATCCAGGTCAATAGGATCTATCAGGCTAGGTTGGGGAAGCTTGTATCTTTTCATATTTTTTATAAACTGGTCATTCATATAGTTCATATAGATCCTATCTTCCTCTACTATAAAGGCCGATATATCCTTCTTGTTCATCAAATCAACTATATAGGACCTATCTTCTTCCTCCAAGGGCCTTCTATGTATTACCTGGTCTCCTACAGAACACAACATGCCATTTATTGATACATAGGCATCAAAGTCCTGGTTTTTTATCTCATCTTGAATTTGGTTTTTCTGCCTACCAGAAGATATGGCTATCTTTACCCCCCTGGCCTTTAACTTTTTCAAAGCCTCCTTGGTGGAATCCAACAAATCCTTGTGACCATAGGGTAGTAGTGTACCATCTATATCAAAAAAAACTATTTTTATCATCTTAACTCCTTACCTACATCAATTATACCTAAAATATTATTATTATTCAAAAAAAGACCTTTCTTGCGAAAGATCTTATTGGTCATCTTCTGTAACTTCTATAGGCTCTTCCAGGTCCTCCCTAGGGATTCTCTTAAGTCTAGCCTCCTGTACTCTTTTTTCCTTAACGTCCATTACAAATATTTCCAGGCCTTCATATTGGAAAAGATAGGTTTCACCATCTTCTGGTATATGGCCTAAAAGATAGATAACTAAACCGCCCAGAGTATCATAGTCTTCACTGTCCTCGTCAACTTCAGACCCTAACTGAGTATTCATTTCCTTGATGGACAAGGATCCTCTAGCTATAAATATCTCGTCATTTATCTTTTCTATCTCTGGTTCATCGTGGTCATATTCATCATCTATGTCCCCGACTATCTCTTCTATCAAGTCTTCCATGGTAACAATACCAGAAAAACCGCCATACTCATCTATAAGTAAGGCCATGTACCTATTAGTGCTTTGCAGGTCATTAAAGAGTTCATTTATATTCTTTCTTTCCGGCACAAAGTAGGCCGGTTTTAAAATAGACCTAATGTCCACATTTTCAAATCCCTTTTGATAACTTGCTAGTAAATAGTCCTTTAGGTAAAGAATACCTATAATATTATCAACGTCATCCTCATAAACAGGAATCCTTGAATACTTTAGATTTAACATTTCATCCAGGTACTTGTCAAAAGAATCATTGACATCTATGGTAAACACTTCTGGCCTAGCCGTCATTATTTCTTCAGCACTGGTTTCATCTAGGCCTATAACTGAATTTATCATGTCACTTTCTATAGGGTCTATAATCCCTTGATCTTGTCCTATTTGTAGCATGGATTTAATATCATTTATAGTTATTCTCTCTTCTACATCTTCCGAGCTAATACCAAAAATCTTCAAGATCACATTGGTAGACAAGGAAAGTAGCTTTACAAAGGGTCCAAATAACTTTGAAGTAAAGTTTATAACCCCTATGGCATTTCTAGCAAATTTTTCACTTCTAACTAAGGCCACCCTCTTGGGTACTAATTCACCTAAAACTATAGTTATGTAGGATAAAATCAAGGTGATTATAATGGTTGCCAATGTGTATGGGTAAGGTATGTTTTGTACTTCCATAACCGCTCCCAACTTAGCTGCTATACCAGTTGCTGCCGCTGCAGAGTTAAAAAATCCTGCCAGAGTTATAGCTACCTGGATAGTTGATAAAAACTTCGATTGATCCTTTAGTACGTTTAGTATTTTATTTGCCTTAGCGTCTCCTTCTTCTGCTTCCTGCTTTAGTTTATTCTTATCTAAAGATACTAAAGCCATCTCTGCTGCAGAGAAAAAGGCATTTATTAATGTTAATATTACTATTAACCCTATCTGTGCTCCCAAATTCCCCCTACTGGGTCCAACCTCAGAAGCCACCTGTGGAATGTTCATTTAAGTCCCCCTATCATATTTTGTTAAGCTATTCTAGCACATATCCAATCTTTTTTCAATTCATACATTTAGATATTTACCCATTTTCCCATAATAAAATCTATATTACTATTATAGCACTTTTGATAGAAAGTCTTTAGTCCTTTGTTCCTTAGTTTTATGGAAGACCTCTTCTGGACTTCCCTCCTCTACTATATGGCCGTCTGCCATAAAAATTACCCTGTCAGAAATACTTTCTGCAAAGTTCATCTCATGGGTTACTATGACCATGGTCATGCCTGATAGGGCTAAATCCTTCATAACATCTAAGACCTCTCCTACCATTTCTGGATCTAGGGCAGAGGTAACTTCGTCAAAAAGCATAAGCTCTGGTTCCATGGCCAAGGCCCTAGCCATGGCTATTCTTTGCTTTTGTCCCCCCGATAAGGTGGTTGGATAAACGTCCTTCTTATCCTCCAAGCCTAGGATTTTCAAAAGCTCCAAGGCCTTTTTCTCAGCCTCTTCCCTGGTGAACTTTTTAGTCATAAGAGGGGCCAGGGTTATATTTTCCATAACTGTCTTGTGGGGAAAAAGGTTGAAGCTTTGAAAGACCATGCCCATAGTCTGCCTAATTTGGTTTAAGCTTTCCTCGCTTTCTCCAACCTTCCTGTCTCCCAAGTAAATTTCTCCCTGGTCAGGGATTTCCAAGTAGTTCATACACCTTAAAAGGGTGGACTTACCAGATCCTGACGGACCTATAATAGAAACTACCTCACCCTTTTCTATGGTAAGGTCTATGCCTTTTAAAATTTCCTTGTCTCCAAAACTCTTATATAAATTTTTAATCTTAATCATTGTGAGCCAACTTCCTTTCTAACTTCTTCATCACTAGGGATATACTAAAGGTCAAAACAAAATAGATCAAGGTACCAAACAAAAGAGGCTTTATTCCTTCGAAGCTCAAGGTTTGAACCTTCTTGGTTTGGTACATAAGTTCAGCCACACCTATAGTTGAAGCTATAGATGTTTCCTTTATCAAGGTTACGAACTCATTTCCCAAGGCCGGTAAAATATTTCTAAAGGCCTGGGGCATAATTATCTTATTCATTGTTTGTTTCTTACTTAGGCCCAAGGACCTTCCTGCTTCCATTTGGCCCTTGTCAACTGATTCAATACCAGACCTGATAATCTCTGATACATAGGCACCACTATTGATGGCTACTGCTATTAGGGAGGCTGTAAAGGCCCCTAATTTAATGCCAAAGGTATCTGTCCCATAGTAAACTAAAAGTATTTGAACCATAAGAGGAGTTCCCCTTATTAGCTCTACAAAGGCCCTGGCTAAAATGTTTAAAAACCTTATGTCACTCATTCTCATCTTGGTAATCAAAAGACCTAGTAAAAATCCTAGAACCAAGGAGAAAAATGATAAAAGTAGGGTAAACTTAATACCTGCCAAGTAGAAGCTACCATAGGCATCGCTTTGCTCCTGTCCTGCCTCTTCATTGGCCTTAACTATCCACTCATCTACCAGCCCCTTGTCTTCAATATCTTTTAAAACCATATTTACCTCTTGGGCAAGCTCCTTGTCGTCCTCTCTCATGGCTATGGCAGATCCACCCGCCTCATCCACTATGGATATTTCAGGAACTACAGCTAGTTCTGAGTGGACTTGGGCAAAGGATTCGGCCACTGGCTTTTCCATTAGTATTCCATCTATCTTATCTGTTTTTAATTCCATAATTAAGTTGGTTATAAGACCTAGGGCCTGCTTGTCCACACCTTCCATTCCATCTAGGATATCTTCTTGGACAGAACCTAATTGAACCCCTATCTTCTTTTCTTCCATGTCTTCTACACTCTTATAGTTAGCTAGATCTTCCTTTCTAACTATTAGACCATGTTCTGCATTGTAGTAGATATTTGAGAAACTAGCCTTCCTATCAGGGTCTGGGCTCATGCCAGCTATAACCATGTCATACATGCCAGATTCTAATCCCATAAGTAGGGCTTCAAACTCCACATTCTTAACTTCCAGTTCCACATCCCAGGCTTTAGCTATATACTTGACTATTTCTATATCAAAGCCTACGATTTCATCCTTGCCATCCTTATTTTGTATATATTCATAGGGTGGGTAGTCTGCACTGGTTGCCACTATCAATTTGCCCCTATCCTGTATTTCTCCAACTCTTCCTTCTTTTTTCTCTACCTGACTGCCGCATCCGCTAACCAGTAGTAGGACCACTAGTAGCAGGCTAATAAACTTTTTATTTTTCATATTCTTCTCCTAAAATAAACAATAAAAAAACGCCTCTATTAAGAGACGGTATACCCGTGTTGCCACTCTTATCAATCATTTAAATAAAAAAGTTTCTTATAATAAAAAAACTCCCCTCCTAAAGAGGCGAGAATCCCGCGGTACCACTCTATTAATCTAAATGATCAACTCGACAAATTTAACGCTTTTTATGCGAGATGAGATACTCACTTACGCTTTGTCTCACCTATCTCAGCAACTCTTTTCGCTACACTTTCATCTATCGCCTCCCACCAAATGCGACTCTCTGGAAGATCTACTCCTGTGGCTACTCTTTGCTTCAAAGATTATCTTTAATTGCTATTCATGATAACTTAATAATTATACTTTGTCAACTATTTTAAATAAAAAAAAGAGACCTGGTCTAGCCAGGTCCCTATTTAAGCAATTATTAATCTATTTTAATAATGTATTTTTGTGTTAAGACAACGTCCATGTCACTGGCAGTTCCAGTTATTGAATCCCTGTCCTTAGCCAAGTCAAATACAGCGTCCTTTAATTCTATTAAGTCCTTAATATTGTCTGTCTTTTCCTTAGCTTCATCAGTTAACTTATAAATTCCTTCTTCATTGAATTTACTGTATCCATCTTCTAATTCAGCAGTACCTTCATTTAACTTATTAACTCCGTCTGTTAATTCACCAGTTTTAGAGTCTAATTCATTTAAACCATCATGTAATTTAGAAGAACCATCAACTAGAGGATTAATTCCTTCAGCTGCCAACCTATTAATACCACCATCTAGGCTAATAATACCGTCATTTAGCTTTTGAGCTCCTTGAGATAGGGCTTGGGAACCATTGTTTAATAATTCCACATTTGGCAATAATTCTCTTTCTATTGATGCAGACATCTTAACCAAACCAGCATTTAATTGACTAGCTCCATTTTTAACCTTTTCAGCTCCTGCCAATAGGGCCTTAGTACCTTCTGGAAGTTGTGCAACTCCTTGGTTTAACTTAAGACTTCCTTCCTTCAATTGACCAGAACCTGCTAGGGCATTTTTAGAACCTTCTTTTAAAGCTTGTCCAGCTGCCTTTAAAGCTTGTAATTGTTGGATTTCTTCTTCTGTCATACCAGCTGGTAATTGACCAAGAATTTCATCTAGGTTTAATTGAGCCATAGCTTGGGCATTGTCTATAATTCCTTGTAGGGATTGAACTGTACCCATATAGGCCTTGTATTCTTCCATATTCCCTTCAGCCTTGGCAGCTTCTGCCTTTTGACTGTTAAAGCCAATTAGGGCCTTAACTTGTCCTAGGGCTTCTGGACTTGGTAGCATTTGACCTAGACCTGAAAGGTCTGGCATGTTAGCTGATAAGTTATTTAAGGCTTCTACTTGAGCTATTAGGGCGTCTGTTCCTGCCACATAGCCATTAAGTCCTTGATCTAACTTGTTTAAGCCTTCATTAAGGGCAACACTTCCGTCCTTTAGGCCTTCTACTCCTCCAACTATAGCTGTAGAATTATCTGATACAGACTTAATTCCATCATATAGTTGGCCAGCTCCTGCTTCCAAGTTAGCAGATCCTTCTGCCAAGGCCTTAGATCCTTGGTTTAACTTATTAACCCCATCATATAGGGCGCTAGTCCCTTTGGAGAAGTCTCCTGTGCTTGAGCTTAATTCATTTAAACCATCTTTTAATTGACCACTTCCATCACTTAATTTACCATAATTGTCTGATACCTTAAGGATACCATCATAAAGGTCATTACCACCTTCATTTAATTGGCTTACTCCATCACTTAACTTGCCTGTTCCTTCTTGTAATTCCTTGGAACCCTTATTTAATTCAGTGATACCATCCATGATTTTATCACTATTTTCCTTTAATTCATTTAAGCCATCTAATAATTCATCCAAGTCATTGGACTTGTCTATTTTTTCTGTATCCAAGTCTTCATCGGCTATAACTACCATGATACTTGGCATAGTAAATTCTTTTACTTCCATTTCAACTTCTATAGAGTCTTTGAATAACTTATTTAAGTCTACGTCAAGTTCTTCCAACTTATCTTCAAAGATTTCACTCATGCCTGGCATAGCTAAATTAGTAGCTACAACCTTCTTGCCTTCATTTACTATCTTACCTGAATTTATCTTAACGTTAGAAACTTCATCAACATCAAAAATCATAGTGGTAAGGGCTGCATGGGGAACATAGATTTTTTGGTTCTTACCATTTATCATCTTATATTCTTCATCCCTATTTACCATATCCACATTAATTTTTAACTTACCGCTTACATCCTTAAGGTCTTCCTTCTTAACTGACTTACCGTCTAGGCTGTAGCTAACCTTAATGTCTATAGGCATGTCTTCTTCCAAGTGTCCTTGGTAGTAAACTTCCTTGGATGCTAGATCCCAGCTTAACTTATCTTGGTCTAGTTTGAATTCTTCCTTGCCCTTAAGGTTTTTAATGTCCTTTAGTTTAGTGTTTTCACTGTAGTTTATCTCCTTGTCAGAGTGTAACCAAACACTTCCTATTTGGCTTTCTATCTTACCTTCTGAATCCATATTTACAAAGATGGATTCGTCTTTTTCTATACTTGTTTTTGCGAAAGCTATGCTTGGTACTGCCATATTTGCTGATAGTAAGGCAGATAGTGCAATAGCTGTTATCTTATTTCTTCTTTTCATCATATCACCCTATTTATTATTCTTTGTTGTTTTCAATATTAACTTATCTGAAACTAGTAGTATGGACGGTAACAAGTAAATAATTACCAACATACTTACAAATGAACCTCTAGCCATCATCCTACTCATTACCCCAACTATTTCCATATTGGAATAAATACCTACTCCTAAAGTGGCAGCTATAAATGCCAAGGCAGAAGATACTATTGATCTGGATGTAGCCTTTATTGTGTGTTCCATAGCCAAGTGTTTTTCAATGCCACCTTGTAACTCTTCTATATATCTAGTGGTCATAAGTATGGAATAGTCAATGGTTGATCCCAATTGAATCGTTCCTATTATGATACCTGCAACAAATGGTATGGTTTGATTTATATAGTAAGGAACTGACATATTTATAAAGATTGCCAATTGTATAGCCATTATCAATAAGACTGGCACTGATATTGACCTAAATACTAGGGCTATAATTACAAATACTGAGATTATTGAAAAGGTGTTTACCCTCTTAAAGTCTTCGTCAGCTATTATAGTAAGGTCCCTAGTAAGAACTGCTTCCCCTGTCAATAAGGAGTCTTCGTCGTATCTCTTACCTATTTCCCTAACCTTTTCTATTTGGTCGTTTACTTCATTACTTGCTGTCTTATAGGCTGATTGGATAGTAATACTTTCCAATTCGTTCTTTTCAAAGTTTTCCATAAGATCTTCTGGAATAAATTCCTTAGGAATTCTCAAACCTATAAAGTTACTTCCATTTACCACCTTGGTTATTCCTTCAATTCCTTCTAATTCCTTGACAAGATCATGCTTGTCACTGTTATTCATATTGGCATCTATTATCATAAAATGAGTAGATGACATATCGTAGTCGTCCTTTAACTTTCTAGTAGCTTCTATGGCTGGCATATCATCTGGCAAGGACCTGTCCAAGTCATAGTATTCTTCCGTCCTTCTACTACCGTAGATGGATGGTATAAATAAAACTACGAAAACTATTAGTAACCATCTATAGTTCTTCATGATAAAGTTGGATGATTTATCAAACTTAGGAAGAAATATCCTGTGTTGATATTTGTGAACCAACTTATCAAATACTAGCATTAAGGATGGTAGGGTTGTAACTGCTGTCAAAAGACCAAATACAACTCCCTTGGCCATTACTATACCTATGTCCTTACCCAAGCCTAAATTCATGGCTAGTAGGGCTAGGAAACCGGCTATAGTGGTCAAAGAACTTCCTGTAATAGCTGTTATAGTTTGGGATACGGCTACTTCCATAGCCTCTTCCTTAGTATCTTTAATCTTTCTTTCGTCTTCATACCTATGGTAAAGGAAGATCGAATAGTCCATGGTTACCGCCAATTGTAGGACGGCTGCAATTGATTTGGTCAAGTAGGATATTTGACCTAAAAATACATTTGTTCCCATATTGTAGGCAACTGCAAAGCCTATATTTAGTAAGAATAGAACCGGTATTATAACTGATTCTGTAGTCAAGGATAAAACTATAAAACTCAAGGCAACTGCTATGGCTATATAGATTGGTGTTTCCTTGTCTGCCAACTCCTTAGTATCCTTACCGATTGCTGACATACCTGATAACCAGTATTGGGAACTGGATTCCAAGTTTCTTATCTTGTCTATAGCATCTTGGGTCAATTCTGAGGATGATCCTTCATCGAATTTTACCAATAATAAGGTGGTGTCTTCTGAATAAAATACATCGCTTATTTCATCTGGCAAAATTTCTTCTGGAACTACCACATCAACCAGGTCATCTCTCCAAACAACCTTGTTAACCCCTTCGATTTTTCCTATTTCATCTTTCACTCTCAATACTTCTGCCACATCGTCTTTTTCTATCATGAAAAATCCTGTGGATGCATTGTTAAAATCCTCATCAAGGACAATTTGTCCCTTGGTTGAGTCTAAATCTTTTGGTAGATAGTCTAAAATATCATAGTTAATCTTGGTGTTCTTAACTCCTATGTAGGACGGAATCAATAATAAAATTGATACAATTAAGATTAATCTATGGTGTTTTACTAACCATTTACTGAACTTTTCCATCATATCACTCCAAATTTTCTTATTTAAGAAGCTTTCTAATGCTGTCAAACATTACTGGTTTAACCACATCAATTTCTACTGGCTCCTTATCTATTATGGTGCTGTATAAAACAGAACCAAACATTTCTAAAATTATGAATAGTACTATAGGTTTTTTCTCTTCAGGTATTTCTGTTGGAGAAACTGAATCAGAGAAATGTCTTAGCACTTCTTCTACTTTTTCTATCCTATCCTTATTATTTTTGTCATACCATATACTGGTAAATATTCCCCAAGATAAGTTCTTATGAATTATCTTTAACAGGTCTTCATTCTCTTTAAAATAATCGATTAGATAGTCTAAGAATTTAATAAATTGATCAACTGGTTCACATGTATCCTTGCTGGCCTTTTCTATGGCCTTAATAAGAATCACATATGATTTTTCAATTATTAAATACCTTTCAATATCCTTCTTGTTTTTAAAGTAAAGATAAAATGTACCCTTGGCAACGCCTGCTTCTTTCGTGATTTCTTCTATGGTTGTATTCTGAAATCCCTTCTCATTAAAAAGCTGGTAGGCTGCTTCGATTAACGCATTTCTTTTGATTTCCTTATTTCTTTCTACTCTTCCCATGTTTCTCACTTCCTTTCAAGAAAATTTATGACCATTAGTCAATTCATTGATTATTATATGCACTTAATGACCATTAGTCAACTATTTTTTTAAGTTTTTTAAGATTAGATGCTATAATTATTGGGGAGGATTTATTTATGAGATTAATTAAATTTGTATTTCATGCTATTTGGGAGGGAATATTAATCTTTTTTAATATTTGTTTAAACCTGCTAGGATATATAATTGTCTTTATAAAAAACATCTTAATTTTTATTTTCCGCTTGATGGGTTTTAATGTGGTTAATAAAAAAAGAGAAATTAGAAGAATAGATAAGATGACTGGTTTTGAATTTGAAGAGTATATGGAAGGACTCTTAAAGAAAAATAAATTTAAAAATGTTATCCTCCTACCCCGGACCAATGACTATGGAGTGGACCTGATAGGAGACTATGACGGAGTAAAGTATGCAGTTCAGTGTAAACTCTACTCTAACAAGGTGGGAAACTCTGCCATCCAGGAGGTAAAAACCGGCCTGGACTACCACCAGTGTGACCTGGGTATAGTAGTGACCAACAATTACTTTACAAAAAATGCCATTAACCTGGCTGAGGCTAATGGCATTATTCTCTGGAACAGAGATGAACTTATAAAGAGGCTTTAGCCTCTTATTTTTTATTTAAAAGCTGGAATTATTGATCCATCATATTCACTGATGATAAAGTCCTTAACCTCTTCTGACTGGTAGGCTTCTATCAAAATCTTCATCTTATCCAAGTCCTTGTCCTCTTCCCTAATGGCTATAATATTTGCATAGATACTGTCTTCATCCTCTATGACTACTCCATCCTTAAGAGGGTTTAGACCAGCATTTATGGCAAAGTTACTATTGATTACAGCTCCTACCACATCTGTATAGGTCCTGGTTAGTAAAGAAGCATCAACTGGTGTGATCTTTATGTTTTTAGGGTTTTCTACTATATCTTTTTCAGTTATATTAAGTCCCTTGGATTCATCCATCTTTATAAGACCATTTTTATCTAATAGTAGTAGAGCCCTGGCTCCATTGGATAAATCATTGGGAATTAAGATTTCATCCCCTTCTTTTAAATCATCCAAACTGGTTACCTTATCTGAGTAAAAAGCTATAGGTTCAATATGAACCCCGCCTAGGGACATGAGTTTTGCTCCCTTTTCTTCTACAAATAAATCCATGTATGGTTTGTGTTGGAAAAAGTTGGCATCAATGCTTCCATCGTCCAAGGCCACATTAGGTTGAACGTAGTCATTAAATACCTTTACTTCCAAGTCAATTTTTTGCTCTTTTAGTTGAGCTTTAACAATTTCAGTTATGGCTTCTTGTGGTCCAGGCGATATACCAATAGTTATCTTGGCGTCGTCTGCCTCTTTAGCTCCACAAGCTGTCAAGGCCAAAACTAAGACTAAGATTAGTGCTAATTTCTTCTTCATATTTCCTCCTATAATTTATTTGCTTTCATAGAAAGCTTGGTCCCTATATATTGTACTAGTTGAACTAAAAGTACAATTATTATCACAGCCATTATTAAAACGTCAAATTGATAGTTGTTTACTCCATACCTAACTGCAGTATCTCCCAGGCCACCGCCTCCAATACTTCCAGCCATGGCTGAGTAACCTATCAGGTTAATAATAGTCATGGTAATGTCATTGATTAAGTTGGCCCTTGCCTCAGGCAAAAGCACTTTAAATATAATTTGTTTATTACTGCTACCCATGGATTTGGCCGCCTCTATAATTCCCCTGTCAACCTTATTAAAGGAAGCCTCAAACATTCTGCTGACAAAGGGTGCTGCCGCTATGGCCAAGGGCACTATGGAAGCTGTGCTTCCTATACTTTTTCCCACTATCAACTTGGATAGGGGAAATACTAAAATCATCATGATAATAAAGGGAATAGACCTTAATATATTTATAATAAAATCTAAGACCCTAAAGACTGTCTTGTTCTCCCTTAGGCCACCAGGCTTCACTATATAGAGAATAATAGCTACTGGTCCTCCCAAAATCAGGGCAAAGATGGTGGAGAAAAATACCATGTATAGGGTTTCTAAACTGGCTGTTTTTAAGATATCAAACATTATAATTCCTCCAATCTTACTTGTTTTTTAGCAAATAAATCTATGGCAGCTTCAACCTGGTCCAGGCTACCTAGAATTTCTATGGTTAAATACCCTACACTGGTTGTCTGAAGCTTGTTAATATTACCTGATAAGATATTTATATCAACACCTGTTTCCTTAATAACTTGAGAAACTATGGGAACTCTGGCAGACCTATCATCAAAGTTTAGGTTAAAAAGCCTTCCCTTAAAGTTTTCCCTCTTGTAGATTTCTTCTTCTGTCTCATCCTTTAAACTCTTGATAAAGGACTTGGTAACTCTGTGTTTAGGATTTTTAAATAAGTCTTCAACCTGATTTTCCTCAACTATTTGACCATTTTCCATAACTGCTATTCTGGTACAAATATCCTTGGCCACCTCCATTTGATGGGTAATCATAATCACTGTCAAATTAAATTCCTCTACAGCCTTTCTCAAAATATCTAAAATCATCTGAGTATTGGCTGGATCCAAGGCTGATGTAGCTTCATCAGATAGGAGGATTTTAGGCTTTGTAGCCAGAGCTCTAGCTATGGCGACCCTTTGTTTTTGCCCCCCTGATAACCTGGATGGGTATTCATTTTTCTTGTCCTTAAGGTCTATAAAACCTAGAAGCATGTCTACCCTAGCATCTATTTCCTTAGGATCAAAGCCTGCTATTTCCATAGGATAGGCTATGTTCTTGGCAACAGTCTTTTGATTAAACAAATTAAAAGACTGGAAGATCATAGCTATGTCCTTTCTCTGATTGGCTAAATCCTTGTCATTCATTTTTAATATATCTGATCCTTCGATTAATATGGAACCTGAATCTGGCATTTCAAGCCTATTAATACATCTTACCAAAGTGGACTTTCCTGCACCACTAAGGCCAATAATCCCGTAAATCTCACCTTTTTCCACCTTAAAATTAACCTGGTCCAAGGCCTTAAAAGATTTTTGGTCTACTGAGAATTCCTTGACTAAATTTCTTACTTCTATCATAAATATCCCTCTTTTTTATAGTATTAGTCAATTATAGCATAAAAAATACAAATTTATAAAATAAATTGATATTTTACACTATCCTGGCTAATTTAAGGTATAATATTACTTGTTTACAGATATAGGAGGTATAAAGTGAAAAATTATGATGTAATAATCGTTGGAGCAGGAGCTGCAGGAGTCTTTGCAGCCTATGAATTTACCAAGATGAATTCAGATAAAAAAGTTCTTATCATGGATGCAGGAAATACTATCTACCAAAGAAAATGCCCTATTACAGAGGGCAAGGTTGACAATTGTATCCACTGTAGTCCCTGTAATATAATGAAAGGTTTTGGGGGTGCAGGCACCCTATCTGATGGAAAATATAATATTACCAATGAGTTTGGAGGAGACCTTCACACCATTATAGGCCCTGACTTAGCCATAGAATTAATGGAATATGTGGACCAGGTTTTAGTTTCCTTTGATGACTATGACTCAATCCTCTATGAAACTGCCAATACAGATTTAAAAAGCCTTTGCTTAAAAAATAATATGCACCTCTTAAATGCCAGGGTTAGACATTTTGGCACTGATAGAAACTATGAAATCTTAAAGAAAATTTATGAATACACCCTGGACCAAGTTGATTATTTATTCAATTCTACAGCCCAGGAAATAAACTATGAAGACAATACATATGAGGTTATAACCAGGGATGGCAAGTCTTTTACAGGAAAACACTTGGTTTTGGCCTCAGGTAGGTCAGGGTCCAAGTGGATGAGTAATATCTTTGACAAGTTCGACCTGGAAACCAAGAGTAATAGGGTGGATATAGGAGTTAGGGTAGAACTGCCAGCCGAGGTCTTTAAGGATATAACCGACCAGGTCTATGAGAGCAAGATAATTTATAAGACTGACAAGTACAATGATATGGTAAGAACCTTTTGCATGAATCCCTATGGTCGAGTGGTGGCAGAAAACACCAATGGGGTCATAACAGTAAATGGCCATGCCTATGCAGACCAGGCCAAAAGATCTGAAAATACCAACTTTGCCCTACTGGTATCCAATACCTTTACTGAACCTTTTAAAAACTCCAATGAATATGGAGAATCCATAGCAAAACTTTCCAATATGTTGGGAGGAGGAGTTCTTATGCAAAGATTTGGAGACTTGGTTAAGGGAAGAAGGTCCAGTGATAGAAGGATGAAAAAATGTTTTACCAAGCCAACTTTAAAGGCTACTCCAGGGGACTTAAGCCTGGTTATACCTAAAAGGCAGTTGGATGACATTATAGAAATGATCTATCAATTGGACAAAATAGCACCTGGAACAGCCAATGAAGATACTCTCTTATATGGGGTTGAGGTAAAGTTCTACAACTCTAAAATCAAGGTAGATTCAAACTTTGAAACTCAAAAGAAGAATCTTTATGCTATAGGCGATGGGTCTGGTATTACCCACTCCCTATCTCAATCCTCTGCATCTGGAGTCTATATGGCCAGGTATTTAGATCAATTAGACTAATTTTTATTAATTTAATTTCATAAGTATGGAAAGTATTTTTCTGGGAATCTGATACTATAGAAGTAGGAGCTATGAAAGTAGCTCGTGGCCACAACCTAAGCTTGATTCCAGTTACAAGCGCGGTCATCAAATAGCCATTGATGAGCTGTCCAATGGTTATTTTACAATCTCTTATGGTCTCTCACCCATATGATGACCAGGACAAAGGAAGGCATTCGCCTTCTTTTTTTCTTTTAAATGGCTATTTTCCAAGTTTTATGCCTATATTATAAATTAATTGTATATAATGCTTGACAAGGCTAAAGATTTGAGTTATTCTATATTTAGAATGATTCTAAGACAATAATCAATATAACCTTTGTGAAGGGAGGGTCTTTATGGGTACTGAGTCAGATAAGGCAATACAATTACTTAAAGAAAAAGATATAAAGCCTTCTTTTCAAAGAATTAAGGTTTTAGAGTATCTTATGAATGATCAGGAACATCCTACTGCCGATACTATATATAGGAAGTTGTTGGATGAGGTTCCCACTCTATCTAAGGCGACTGTCTACAATACGCTAAATTTATTTTTAGAAAAGGGACTGGTTAGTCCCATGTCAGTAGACCATCACGAAATTAGATTTGATGTGGTAACTGAAGACCATGGTCACTTTGTCTGTAGCAAGTGTGGAAGAGTCTATAACTTCCCCTACCAGGCATCAAATAAGTATACAGGTTTAGATGATTTTGAAATCGACGATGTGGAAATAGTCCTAAAAGGACTTTGTAAATATTGTAAATAAATTAGGAGGGAACTATGGAAAATATGAACGTTGAAAACAAATTGAACTTTCCATTAATAGGTACTAGAGCACCAGAGTTTGTTGCTGAAACAACACAAGGAGAAATTAACTTTCCTGCAGATTATGAAGGTAAATGGGTAATTTTATTCTCCCATCCAGCTGACTTTACACCAGTATGTACTACTGAATTCATGACTTTTGCTCACATGCATGATGAATTTAGAGAATTAAATACTGAATTAGTTGGTTTATCAATCGACTCAATTCACTCACACTTAGCATGGTTAAATGCTATCAAGGGATATAGCTGGAACGGAATTGAAAATCCAACTGTTGAATTTCCTCTAATAGCTGACCTTAAGATGGATGTAGCAAACAAGTATGGTATGTTACAAGGTGAATCAGATACAAACGCTGTAAGAGCTGTATTCTTCATCGATCCAAAGGGTATCATTAAAACAATCCTTTACTACCCAGCTTCATTAGGTAGAAACTTCAAGGAAATCAAGAGAATCTTAATCGGATTACAAAAGGCTGAAACTGAAGCAGTTGCTTTACCAGCTGATTGGGAACCAGGAAAAGACGTTATTGTACCACCACCAGGAACATGTGGAGCAGTAAGAGAAAGAATGGACCTTGTTGCAGGCGATAAAGATGCTTACGAAATGAAAGACTGGTTCTTAACTTTCAAAAAAGATAAATAAATATAAGCTAGAGATAGATAAGTATAAGCTAAATATACGAAAAAATAACCATCTTTCATAGGTGGTTATTTTTTTGCTTTTTTTGGTTATATTATATAATAGAGGTGAGAGGTTATTATGAATAAGAAAATTATTGGAATGAGATCTTTAAAAACTGCCCTAGGGGTTATTATTAGTGTATCCATTGCTAATTTACTCAATTTACAAAGCCCATCCATGGTTGCTTCAGCAACCATTATTTCGCTTGCCAATACTATGCACGATTCTGTAGACAAGTCTATTAATAGGATGCTAGCCACAGTTGTAGGAGTTTTAATGGCCATCCTCTTCCAATTATTAAACCTGGTAAACCCCCTAACCATGGGGCTGGGAGTTCTTATTATAATTGTCCTGTGTAACCAATTTAACTGGTCCCAGGCCCTGGTCCTGGCCACCATAGTTTTTATAGTCATCATGAGTAATACCTTTACTTCTGACCTGGAAATAATAGTTTACTCCTTTAATAGGCTACTTGATACCTTTATTGGGGCAGCTGTTGGCCTTTTCATAAACTTTGCCATAGCCAAGCCCAAGCCTGAATACTTTCTTATCCAGTCCTATAAAAACACCTATGACCATATCCACCAGGACTTTAGGCAGATGGTCATAACCAATAATGAAAAAATAGATAGCCAGGAACTTATGGACTGTCTCCTAGATATAAATACCAACTACAACAACCTTAGAAACAATAATAAGATAGCCATGAATGCCCACGTAGACATTATAAGCGTGGAAGAAATCAACAATAAGTTTCGCCTGGTCATCAGTTTAATCCTAGAGATAAATGACCTGGAACTAAGGCCTAAGGTCAATGAAGAAACCATAGCCCTCTTAAATAGCTTCTACCAGGAAGATTTAAGGGACCATATAGATGAAAATAATATTGACTCTATAGAGGAATACACTGATTTCTACAATTATGAGCTACAAAAAATAATTATTACCCTAATTAAGATAGAACACAACCTACAAAAGTTTGTAAATATTTACGGTAATAAGGACCATAAAAAGTGGAAATTTTAAAAGCAGTTAAAAAACTGCTTTTTTTTACATCTAGACTTCAAAGTCTACAGAACTTGCTCCTGACTTATCCTTCTTGACTATTATTTTCTTGTCTATCCTATCCTTCAAACTGTCTACGTGGGATATAATACCTATAAGTTTGTTTCCCTCTGATAGTTTTACCAGGGTCCTAATCACCTGGTTAAGGGATTCCTTGTCCAAGGATCCAAAACCCTCGTCTACAAACATGGTCTCTAACTCTATACCTCCAGCATACATCTGAACTGTATCTGATAGGCCTAGGGCTAGGGATAGGGCTGCCTTAAATGATTCTCCTCCTGATAGGGTTCTAATATCCCTTCTATCTAGACTGTAAAAGTCCTTTACCTCCAAGTCTAAACCAGCCTGGCTAGACCTGTCGTTTTCGTCTACCTTTCTTCTAAGTTCATACTGGCCATTGGTCATCTGCCTAAACCTATCATTGGCCCTGTCTATTATTTCTTCAAAGTAGGCCATTTGAACATAGGTTTCAAACTTTATTTTTTCCTTGTCTGACAACTGGCCTGCTACCGTCTTATAAAGGTCATTGATCTGACTATACTTAAGTTCCAGCTTAAGCCTCATCTTTTGACTGTCCTTAAGCTTGTCCAGTCCTGATTTATTATTCTCTAAAAGAGCGTAAAGTTCCTTGTCTAAACTTCTAAATTCCTTGACTTGTCCAGATAAGTTTTCTAGTTTTTCCTCTAAATCATCTAAATTACCTTGATCTGAAGGATCTAGTCCCTCTTCCAAAACCTTAATAGCCGACTCTAGGCTGGCCTTGCTTGAAATATTTTTTTCATAGACTAGCTTAAAGTTTTCCAGCTCTCTTCTCAATTCTTCCTCTTCCCTGGCCAAAATCCTATAGTGGTCCTGGGCTTCTTTTCTCGATTCAAAGGTTAAGCTTTCACTTTTCTCATCAATCCTAGTGGAAAGTATTTCCTGGCTGCTCTTTAGATTTCTAGCCTCTTCCTTAAGTTTTTCCCCTTCCACTTTGGTCTCTTCCAAGTCCTTTTTTAATTTATCCAGTCTGGCCTGATCTTTTTCATCCTCAGCCAGACCTTCCATCAATTCTTCCAGTTGACTATCTAGGATAATAGTTGACTTGGATAAATTGGCCTCCAAGTCTACCAAGTCCTTGTGGAAGGCTTCATCCAATTTTTCATATTCTTTTTCTAAAATACCTCTAGCCTGGTCTAGGATTTGAGTTTTTCTACTGTCCAACCTGGCCTTAAGACCTTCATAGCTGGCAAAGATTTCCTGAACCTTATCTGCCAACATGTCTCTTCTTTCCTTCATCTTTTTAAGTTCTTCTTCAGATGGTAGGTTTTCATCTAGACTGGCCTTGGCCGGATGATCCTTAGACCCGCAAACAGGACAGGGACTAGCCGGTTTTAAGCTTAGGGCTAGAAGGCCTGCCTGGCCTTGAAAATAGGCCTCTTCAGCCTTGTCAAAATCCTCCTTACTAAGCTGGTAGTTTTCCCTTAATTTGATTAAAAGTTTTTCTTCCTTAATAAGGTTTTTTTCTTCCTGGTCCAAACTATTTAGACTTATCCTCAAGTCAAATACCTGGTCATCTAGTCTGGTGACTTCTTTTTTCTCACCGGTTTTTATAACCAGGTCTTCCCTTCTTCTAGGAGCCTCTAAAAGTCTCTTTTCCAAATCTTCTTTTTCTTCTTCCAAGGCCTTGATTTTTATCCTTAATTTTTCTTCTTCCAGGCCTGCGATTTCGTCTCTCTTAGCCATTTGAGCCAAATCCTTTTTCCAGGTCTCTAGTTGGCTATAGACTTCCAAGTCTTCCTTTAACCTGGCCAGGTCTAAATTAAGTTTTTTTCCCCTGGCCTCATGGCCTTCCAGTCTTTTTTCCTCTAAGCTTAAATCCTCTTCCACCTCTAGAACCTTAACTAGATCCTTCCTATAGGTCTCAAGTTTCTCCTGGTCTTCCAAGTGTTTTTTTAACCTCTTATAATGGTCTTCAGTCTGGCCTAAATCCTTGCTTTTTTGGTCTAGAAGTCTTTTGTTTTCTTCATAGGCCTTCCTTTCCCCTTCTAACTCTTCTTCTATAAGTGCTAGAAGCTCTCTACTATGCCAGGGTTTTTCTTGACCCAAAAGTTCTTCTAATCTTTCATTTTCTCTATGGATTCTTAGACTATCTAAAATAGACCTATCCATAACATCTAAATCTAGAAGCTTTCTACTATAAAGACTTCTTTCTTCCCTTAATCTTT
The DNA here is from genome assembly GCA_030152565.1 of Peptoniphilaceae bacterium. Classification (GTDB taxonomy): domain Bacteria; phylum Bacillota; class Clostridia; order Tissierellales; family Peptoniphilaceae; genus CALAZW01. The sequence goes on along the minus strand of JASLJE010000002.1, from coordinate 43,594 downwards.
GTTCTATTAGATCAAAGTTATTGGTCTTAAATATGTTTCTAAAAAGTTTTTGCCTGTCTTCACTCTTGGCCAAGAGAAGGTCTAGAAAGTCTCCCTGGGCTATCATGGCTATTTGGGTAAATTGGTCCTTATCTATACCTAAAAGTTCATTTATGGCCTGATTTACCTTGGCCACTCCAGAAATCTCCCTACCATCTGGATATATAAGATGGGCATCTGAGTTTTGCCTAGTGTAGCCTTCACCGCTCTTTTTCAATCTATTGTATTCAGGAATCCTCTTGATCCAATACTTTTCCTGCCTGTAAATAAAGTCCATTTCCACATAGGTGGGAGTGGATTCATCTGCATAGAGGGATCTAAACATTTTTTTCGACCTATTTCCTCCGCTGGAAACGTCAAAAAGGGCAAAGGTAATGGCGTCAAAAATAGTTGTCTTACCAGCTCCTGTATCCCCAGTTATTAAATAGATTCCATTTGTCCCCAACCTATCTAAAGGTATTTCCACCCTGTCCTTATAGGGACCAAAGGCAGATATAACTAATCTTGTTGGCTTCATTATTTATCCCCCCATATGTCATTTATTATCTCTGTCATTATTTTTTTCTTGTCCTGGTCCAAATCCACATTGTTTCTCAATCTATAGAATTTCTCAAAAAGTTCCATAGGATCCTTGGCCAGGTTTTTTTGTCCAGACCTAACCTTTTTTTCCTCCCTAGTCCTTTGGTTGTCATAGCTAAGGCTCATTATATTAGGATAGATATTTCTAAGTTTTCCCAGGCCATCCACTATTTCTTCCTCATCTGTCAGGACCACTTTTAAATAGTCCTCCCGGTTGGTCCCCATATAGCTTATAGGGTCTATAAGATCTTCAAAGTTTCCCTTTATCATCCTCATATCTCTTAAGGCTTTTAGGTCAACTAAATTTATCTCAATATCCTTTCCCTCTTCTATATCTATAAGGGGTAGGGATTTTCTTGTATTTATTTCAGAAAAAGAATACTTAAGAGGAGATCCACTATACCTTATATGGTCATGGCCAACCTTTTGTGGCTTGTGAAGGTGGCCTAGGGCCACATAGTCAAAGTCTTCAAAGACCTGGTAACTGATTTGATCCAAGCCTCCTATAGATACTTCTTCTGAATCACTTTCTTCAGCCCCTAAAAGAAACTGGTGGCAGATGGCCACATTTGTCTTTTTTCTGTCCAAATCAAGGCTTCCTACCACCTGACTTAGGCCGTCCTGATAGGTTTTTATATCCTCGCCAGGAAAATACCTTCTAATTTGTACTGGCTTTAAATGGGGGAAAAGATAAAAGTTTATCCCTTCCAGACAAACACTTTTGATTTCTCCCTCGTAAGTAGGAGATATATAAATTTTAGACTTACTAAATATTGAAGACCCAAAGGAAAGTCTTTCTGTCGAATCGTGGTTGCCGCTGGTTATAAGGATGTTTAGTCCCCTCTTATCCAGCTGGCTTAAAAAGTCATCAAAAAGGCTTACAGCTTCTGCCGATGGAGACGATAGGTCATAAACATCTCCAGCAATTATAACTGTGTCTACCTTCTTATCATCTATAATCCTTAAGATTTCTTTTAAAATATACCTTTGATCTTCTATCATGGAAAAGTTATTTACTCTTTTTCCTATGTGTAAATCTGCCAGATGGGCAATTCTCATTTGTCCAACCTCCTAGTTTTTAAGTTCTTATATATATAGTAGGCTAGGGCACTACAATTTATAACTTGAGCCAGCAGGCCATAGGACTTACTATATATATCAAAATACATGGCCAGGTTGGCCACTAGTACAATCGCTAAAATTACTATATCTTCTTTATATTTTTCTATTTTTTCCATAAATATCCTCTATTTCCAACTCTCTTAAGAGTTTATTAAAACTGTTCTTGTTTATTTTTTCTTCCAAATCTAGAAGAAGCTTCTTAATATTATAAATCATACCATCAAATTGTTCCTTAGATAAAAATACTTGCATGGAAATAACCGCATTAAAAAGATTTCTCCTCGAATCCCTCTTGTCAATTCCATATGGTCTGTGGATGGGCTCTAAATACTTGGTGTCACTTTCACACCTATAGCCTATGATCAAGTTGTCATGGGCGCATACATTTCTAATTTCCTTTATATTTAAAAGAAAGGATTCAACCACATCTGCTTTGACCATGCCATCATAGCCTGTGGTCTCTTTTAAAAATAGGGCCAGGTGGTCACATATTTCCTGGCGTTCCTGGTTTTTCATGGTCTGGTAAAAATTAATAAGTTTACCAAAAGTGTAAAAGTTAACCAAAAACCAGAATGGCACATGGCTATATTTACCCATATAGTACTTAATAGACTTGGAATAATTGATTTCTTCCGCATAGTCTTCTATGATTTTTTCACCATATTTTATATTAGTATTTATTAAGTCTTTATAATTTTTATTAAAATTTTCTTCTTTTAAATAGGCCTCAGCCTCAGGGTGGTTTTTCATAAAAACATGGGACAGGATAGACCTAAAATGTCTTTCGATATCCAAGCTGGTAATTAAAAGTATATTTTTTAAATCCCGATCAAATTCGTTGACAGCCACCAGCTGATTAAAGTCTATTCCAGGCATAAATTTTTTTCTCTTTCTGTCTTCGAAAAAAATATTAGCCCCAGAATTTACCACCTTATAGTAATTATATCTCAAGAGATAAAGCTCTACCTTTTCCCGGTTTTCAATCTCCAAACCCTGGCCTTGTAAAATCTCTACCTGCTCTTCTAATGTCTTAAAATATTTTTTCATTTTATTCACCTTTTAATCATTTCTTATAAATATCTTATCAGTATTCGCCTGTTTTTTCCTGTTATTTTAATGAAGGAAAGGGTATAAATATATCATACGAGACATTTCTTACATTTATTTAACATCTTAAAAATGAATTATTATTAGTTAATTATTTGATAATCAGTTGATTTACACATTTACCTGAAATTAATCTACTAAAAGGCAAATTATTATTAGATTGTTAATTTTTTAGGAAAATGTTTTCATTATTTTTTTTATTTTTCAGACTTTTTAATGTATAATGAATGTATACTTATATGTATAGTATTTTATAGAAGTTTTTATGGTTTATAAAAAACCAAAGTATTTGAAGGAGGGACTTATGCTTTTTAAAACTACTGAACAACATGAAGAGTTTAGAATGAAGGTGAGAAAATTCGCCGAAGAAAAGGTGAAACCTATTGCATTCAAACTTGATCAAGGAAATGAATTCCCAACCGAAGTGGTAAAGGAAATGGGAGAACTAGGAATAATGGGATTATACTTCCCTAAGGAATATGGTGGAGCAGGATTAGACGTAATTTACTACGCTATAGCTGTAGAAGAACTTTCTAGAGTTGATGGTGGTGTAGGTGTTATTTTATCAGCTCATACATCTTTAGGAGCAAACCCTATTAATGACTGGGGTACAGATGAACAAAAGAAGAAATATTTAGTTCCTTTGGCTAAGGGAGAAAAAATTGGTGCATTCGGACTTACTGAAGAAAACGCAGGTTCAGATGCTGGTGGTACAGAAACAACAGCTGTATTAAACGGAGACCACTATATCTTAAATGGTAACAAGATATTTATCACAAATGCTGGTGAAGCTGACACTTATGTTGTCTTCGCAGTTACTACGCCAGGAATTGGAACTAGAGGAATTTCAGCATTTATCGTTGAAAAAGGCTGGGACGGATTTGAATTTGGTACCCACTACGATAAACTAGGTATCCGTTCATCTGCGACAAGAGAATTAATATTTAACGACGTTAAAGTACCTAAGGAAAACCTACTTGGCAAAGAAGGACAAGGATTCAAAATTGCCATGCAAACTCTTGATGGAGGACGTATTGGTATAGCTTCTCAAGCTCTAGGTATTGCTCAAGGTGCATTTGAAGAAGCATTAGAATATGCTAAAGACAGGGAACAATTCGGCAACCCTATTGGTGCTTTACAAGCAATCCAATTCAAACTTGCTGATATGGATACAAAATTAAATGCGGCTAGATTATTAATCTATAAGGCTGCTGACTATAAATCAAATGGTTTACCATATGGTAAAGAAGCTGCTATGGCGAAAATGTATGCATCAGATATAGCTCTTGAAGTTACAAATGACGCTCTACAAATTCACGGTGGTAGTGGATACTTGAAGGGTATGGCTGTTGAACGTCACTATAGAGACGCTAAGATCACAACAATCTATGAAGGTACTAACGAAATCATGAGAGTTGTTATTTCAGCTTACCTATTAGGACCTGTTGCTAAACCTAAGAAGGTTGCTATGGCTGGACCTCAAAAACCAACTGGCGCAACTGGTTTTAGAAAGAAAAAATTATTTACTGAAGGTAGCGTTGAAGAAAACGTTGATGCACTTATCGAAGCATTAAAGGCTGACGGTCACGACCTAAGCGTAGCTATCGATTTGGATACTCCAATAACTAAGGCTGAAAGAGTAGTTTCTGCAGGTATGGGAGTTGGCAAGAAGGAAAACATGAAGTTGATTGAAGATTTAGCTAAGGGCCTAGGTGCTGCAGTTGGATCATCAAGACCTGTTGCTGAAGAACAACAATGGGTTCCTATAGAAAGATATGTTGGTCTTTCAGGACAAAAATTCAATGGTAACCTTTACTTTGCAGTAGGTATTTCAGGAGCTTCACAACACTTGAAAGGTATTAAGGATGCCCACACTATAGTTGCTATCAACAAGAATAAGAATGCGAAAATCTTTAAGAATGCTGACTATGGTTTAGTTGGTGATATAGAAGAAATCTTACCTGTATTGGCAGCAAAATTAAATACTGGCAAGAAAAAGCCAATGGCAGAACCTTTCGCTAAGATGAAGAAAGATACTCCAAAGATTGAATTACCTAAATATGACCTATTTGTTTGTGATGGTTGTGGATATATTTATGACCCAGCTGTTGGTGATTTAGAAAATGAAATCATGATTGGTACAAAATATAAAGACTTACCAGAAGAATGGACATGTCCAGAATGTGGAGAAGAAAAAGCTAACTTTACGAAGGCTGAATAGTGTTATTAGTTTTACAAAAGCTAAATAATGTTGTATATTTTATATAGAGTTTAGGTAATATAAGGAGGATATTTAATCAATGCATAATGTAAGAGAAATCGCTCCAGATCTTTATTGGATTGGGGCAAATGATAATAGATTAGAATTATTTGAGAACATTCATCCGATACCAGAAGGAGTTTCATACAACTCTTATCTACTATTAGATGAAAAGACTGTATTATTTGATACAGTTGACTGGGCTGTAGGCAGCCAATTTTTAGAAAACATCGCACATGTACTTGGCGGTAGAGACTTGGATTATTTAATTATAAACCATATGGAACCTGACCACGCTGCAAGTGTTGAAGAAGTTTTAATTAGATACCCAAATGTTAAAATCATTTTAACTAATAAGGCTAACTTATTCATGGGACAATTTGGTTTCGATACTTCAGGCTTTGAAGTAATTGAAGTTAAGGAAGGCGACGAGTTAAAAACTGGTAGTCACGAATTAATGTTCATCGAAGCTCCAATGGTTCACTGGCCAGAAACTATGGTTACTTTTGACAAGACAAATGGCGTATTATTCTCAGCTGATGCCTTTGGTACTTTCGGTACTTTAGACGGTAGAATATTCAACGACGAAATGGATTTCGAAAGAGAATATTTAGACCACGCTAGAAGATACTACACTAACATAGTTGGTAAGTATGGCGTTCACACAATGAAATTATTAGAAAAAGCACAAACTATAGACATTAAAATGTTAGCTCCTTTACATGGTCCAGTTTGGAGAACTGATTTAGGTTGGTTCATAGACAAGTATGTAAAATGGGCAACTTACACTCCAGAAGAAGAAGGTGTGTTAATAGTTTATGGATCAATGTATGGTAATACTGAAGCTGCAGCTAACAAGATAGCTGTTCAATTAGCTGAAAAAGGAATTACTAACATTAAGATGTATGACGTATCAAAAACTCATCCATCATATATAATTTCTGACGCTTTCAGACTAAGCCACATTGTTTTAGCATCAGTAACTTACAACTTGAACTTATTCCCACCTATGAAGACACTTCTACATGATATGAAGATGCTTAACTTACAAAACAGAAAAGTTGCATTAGTAGAAAACGGTTCATGGGCACCTACTTCAGGTAGAGAAATGAGAGCTATACTTGAAAGTATGAGAAACATTGAAATCTTAGACAATGAATTTAACTTCACTTCAGCAGCTAAGGAATTAGACGCTGACAAGATGGATATGCTTGTGGATACAATAGTTGAATCTTTCAAAAAAGAAGAAAAGTAAAAAATTATAAACTTAAGGGATAGCCTAGGCTATCCCTTTTTTTATGATCTATTTTATTTTTTATACAATGCTTTTTCTATAAAATATTGATAAACTCTCTAGTTCTTTCATGTTTTGGATGGTCAAAGACCTCTTCTGGGCTTCCATCTTCCAATATTATCCCATCATCCATAAAGACTATCCTATTGGCTACCTTTCTAGCAAAGTCCATCTCATGGGTTACCACTATCATGGTAAGTCCCATTTGAGCCAGGTCCTTCATGGTAGTTAAAACCTCCCCTACCATCTCTGGATCTAGGGCTGATGTAGGTTCGTCAAATAGCATCATCCTAGGCTCCATGGCCAAGGCTCTAGCTATGGCTACCCTTTGCTTTTGTCCCCCTGACAACTGGCTAGGCTTGGCATTTATATACTCAGCCATGCCTACTAAGTCCAGGTAGTGAAGGGCTTTTTCTTCAGCCGTCTTCCTATCTCTTTTTAGGACTTTTTCTTGGGGTAGAACACAGTTTTTAAGCACATCCATATTGTGGAAAAGATTAAATTGTTGAAAGACCATACCCAGGTTCTTTCTGTATTCATGAGGGTGTACCTTGTGGTCTAAAACATTCTCACCATCAAATATTATTTGGCCCCCACTAGGTTCCTCTAGAAGGTTTAAACACCTTAGAAGGGTTGATTTACCAGATCCTGAAGGACCTATAATACAGGTCACCTCCCCTTCCTTAACTGTAAAGTTTATATCTTTTAAAATGGCATTGTCACCAAAGTTCTTCTTTAAATTTTTTACTTCTATTATTGTCTTATCAGTCATGGCTTCCTCCTAATTACTACTTTTTAAAACTGATGGTCTAACCTTCTCATAATTGTCTGGACCCGATAACTTTCTTTCTATTAAATGTAGGATACCTGCTATACTCAAGGTTAAAATCAAGTAGATAATAGAGGTAATAGCATAGGTTTCAAAATATCTAAAGTTTGCTCCAGCTATAGACTTGGTAGTAAAGAACAATTCTGTTACTGAAATTACATTCAAGACAGATGTATCCTTAATATTTACTATAAACTCATTTCCTGTTGCAGGTAGAATATTTTTCATAGCCTGAGGAATTACTACATAAAACATGGTTTGGAAATGGGTCATACCTATAGCTGATGCAGCTTCGTACTGCCCCTTTTCTATGGACATGATTCCCCCTCTTACAACCTCTGCCATATAGGCTCCTGTATTGATGGAAACTATGATAAAGGCAGATGCCATAGGAGACATATCTATGTTGAAAAATTGTTGTAATCCATAGTAGAAAAGCATGGATTGAACAATCATTGGAGTTCCCCTAAATATTTGTATATAAAGGTTTAAGATAAGCTTAACCAAGCCTAGGAAAAAACCACCTACTGGATTAGAAGGATCTGGTATGGTCCTTATAATACCAATTAAAAGTCCTATCAAAAGACCTATAAAGGTTCCCACTAGGGATATGATCAAGGTGTTTCTTACCCCCTTGGCAAACATGGCCTTATTATTTACAAAGATTGACCAAATACCTCCACCCAGGCCCAACTGTTCATCTATAACCTGGTCCATAATTTCCTCTTGACGGTCCTTGTCCAAGTCAGCCAAAATATCATTTATTTGGGCCTTTAATTCAGAACCCTTTTTTATACCTATGGCTATGGCTGTATCTTCAGCCTCTGTTTCAAAACCATCTTCCAAGTCTAGAATATGAAACTTTCCATTGGCCTTAATAGCACTGATGGCTTCTGGTCTTTCAGTAACATAGGCATCCACCTTACCACTTTCTAAGGCTACCCTCATGGTGGCAAAGTCTGCCATAGGTATTTGATGGTCAACCCCTTCTATTTGATCAATAACTGTATCGTGGAAGGTATTAAGTTGTCCTACTACTCTAGCACCTGCCAGGTCGTTTTTAGTCTTGGCACCAGCAAAATTATTGTCTTCCATGGTCACTAGAACCAAGTCTGAATTATAGTAAGTATCTGTAAAATCTATTTGTTCCTTTCTCTCAGCTGTTGGGCTCATACCAGCAATTATGGCATCCACCTTGCCTGATTGAACTGCAAGAGGAAGTCCATCCCACTCAGTCTTAACAATCACTAGTTCCTTGCCCATGCCTTCAGCTATAAGCTTGGCTATCTTAACGTCATAACCATTGGCATACTCTTCACTGCCCTCTATCTTAACAGCCCCATTTGAATCGTCGTTTTGCGTCCAATTATAGGGAGCATAGGCACATTCCATCCCAACTCTAAATACATTTTCATCCTGACTTTCAGCCTCGACAAAAGGCGAAAAACTAAATATTAATATTAAACTTAGTATTAAAGAACTTAACCTTCTCATATTTTCCTCCATAAAAAAAGCTTCCGTACCAGGTCCTTGACCTGGGACGAAAGCTATAAACTTCGTGTTACCACCCATGTTCATATATATTTTGCAATATATATCTTAGCAGGTACTATCATACCCCTTCGCTGTAACGTGCAAACCACGTCAGACCATCAAACATCCGGTCTGCTGCTCAAAGTCTTTATTCTCCATTACTTTTATTGTCCCCTTTCACCAACTGGGACTCTCTGTAAATAAAGTGGCAATAGATACTCGTCTCATCTAAGCATTTATGAATTTAAGCCTATATTAACAAGTATTTATACACTTGTCAACTTTTTTTCTCTTTAATCTTTATAGATCAATTATAATAATTATGCCAATCGTTGATTAAATACCCCATATCTGAAACAACTTCCTGGCTATTATAGTTGGTTAAAATAACAAAAATATAGGGTTTATCTCCATAGACTATACCCAGGTCACTATAAGAAGCTCCCATATTTCCTGGCTTATGGCAAATCCTTCTATCCTGGATATACTTGCTAGCATAGGAATCTTGATCCTTGTCCAACATGTCAGAAATAATAATCTTGTAAAGTTTATTTGTATTTTTATTATCTTCCAGGTATTTGACCATCTTTAGGCCCTGGTCAACAGCCAGTTTGTTATCCTTGTTAATTCTTATTCCATACTTTTTGAAAACCTCTTGATTAAAGGCCTGGCCAGTCTTTTCCTCCATGGTCCTCATCAAAACATTCCTACTTACTGTATCCATTTGTCCTATGGATGTATGCAAAAGTTTTTGCATATTAAACTTTTCTCCTGGTCCTAGTTCAGCCAAGGGCCCATAGGCATTTTCAAAGTCTTCCTTGACACTGGTAACTGTCTTTTCCAGGTTTATCTTACCTTCCTTGGCCAAGTCATAGTAGAGAAAGTTTAAGGCTATATTAGTTGTCCCTCCTGCAGGAAACTCTTTTTTAGGATTTTTAAGATAGGTTTCACCAGTTAAAAGATCATAGTAGGCAAGGGCAAGTTCATCCTCTTCCAACTTGTTCTTCTTAAGGTAATTTTCCACCCTTTTATCCAGGTCAGCCTTTTTTTCCTTGGCCAGCTCTTCATCTAGAACTGGTTCAACCAGCTTTTCTTCCTGGTTTTTTTCCAAGTCAGGTTTTTTTTCTGGTTCTTTCTTCCTAAGTCTATTTAAAATGAAAAAAGATAAGCCTATAGCTCCTATTATTAAGGCTATTCTAATCCTCTTTTGTCTCTTTTTTTTCTTTATTATGTTTTTTCTTCTCTGTCTTCGTCTTTTGTCTAAGTCTCTTTTATCTTCCATAACACCCCAACCTTTATCTAATATTATACCATAGTATTATATAATATATTTCATTTATGGTATTATAGTTATAATTATAAGTTTAGGAGGATAATATGAACAAACTAACAATAGACTATTTTAAAAACTATAAATTTCCTCACTCTCTTAAACTATCTAATAAAGACAATTTATTAGCCTATAGTTTAACCAGTGTAAACATGGAAGAAAATAAATATGATACAAATATATGGATATATAATCTAGATCAAGATAAGCACTACCAATTGACCAACTCTAATAAGGATGGGGCCTTTCAATTCTTAGACAATGGCCATATCTTATTTTCATCAGCTAGGCAGGCCAAGGAAAACTTTAGCCGCTACTATGAAATAAGTCCTTTCGGAGGAGAAGCCAAGGAGTTTTTTGATCTTGAACTAATGGTTTCCCAACTTGGACAAATTGATGAGGACAACTTCCTTTTACTTGGGGGCAAGGCTTCTGAAGAGTCTGACTTCCACCAAATAGACGTCCTACCATTTTGGCTAAACTCAGCTGGTTTTATCTATGACCAAGAATCCAATCTTTACATCTACAATAAAAAAGAAGATAAATTAGAAGAACTTACCAAGAAGCCTCTAAATATATCTTCCTTTAAGTTAAATAAGGCTAGAAACCTAGCCCTAGTAAGCTATGATGAATATGATTCAATCATGCCTATGACCAATAAATTAGGAATCTACGACTTGGAAAAAAGAGAACTTAAGGACATTAGTCCTATGGAGTTTTCCTATAGATTCTATGACTGGATGGGAGATAAGATTGTCTTTACCGGAACTGATATGAAAAAACACGGTCTAAACGAAGACTCTCTGATCTATACTATAAACCACGATGGAAGTGGCTTGGAAATGTTAAATGATGAAGACTTTGACCTGGCCTTCTATAATTCTGTAGGAACTGACAGCAGGTATGGAGGAGGTAGTGAAGCCAAGGTCCTAGGAGATGACTACTACTTTGTAACAACTGAATTTGATAACTCCTATTTAAGAAAAATAAATCTTGATGGAAGTTTAGAAAAAGTTATTGACGGTGAAGGCACTGTTGAAATGTTTGATATAAAGGACGATAAGTTGGCCTATATAGCCATGAGAGATTTGGATTTAGCAGAAATCTATTTAAGGGAAGATGGAAAGGATAGAAAGCTTACTAACTTCTCCCAAGTCCTTGAAGATATAAGCCTTTCTCCTATAGAAAAGTTTGACTTCAAAAATGATGGCATAGACTTGGAAGGATATCTTATCAAGCCTGTGGACTTTGACCCAGCTAAAAAATATCCTGGTGTCTTGGAAATCCACGGTGGACCTAAGACAGCCTTTGGAAGTATTTTCCATCACGAAATGCAAGTCTTAGCCAATCTAGGCTACTTTGTCTTCTATACCAACCCTAGAGGATCAAGTGGTAGATCAGTTGCCTTTTCAGATATTAGGGGCAAGTATGGAACTATTGATTATGATGATTTAATGGCCTTTACAGACCAAGTTTTAGAAAGATATGAACAAATAGACCAAGATAACTTAGCTGTTCTTGGAGGTTCCTATGGAGGCTTTATGACTAACTGGATCATAGGCCATACAGATAGGTTTAAGGTGGCCAATACCCAAAGGTCCATATCCAACTGGACTAGTTTCTATGGAGTATCTGATATAGGCTACTACTTTGCCCAAGACCAAAACAATTCCAATCCTTGGAATGACTTTGACCTTTTATGGGAGTCATCACCTTTGAAACACTTGAACAAGGCCAAGACCCCAACCCTAGTAATCCACTCAGATGAAGACTATAGATGTCCTTTAGAACAAGGCATGCAGGTCTTTAATGCCTTAAAAACCAATGATGTGGATACTAGAATGGTAATCTTCAAGGGGGAAAACCACGAGCTATCAAGATCTGGTAAACCTAAGTCAAGGATTAAGAGAATGGAAGAAATTATTGATTGGTTCGATAAATATATAGATAGAAAGTGATATTATGAACGAGCACTTAGACAGTAACAAGCAAGTTGATAGGGATACGGAGAAATTGTCCTTCTACGATTCCTCCTACAATATTAAGGCCCAGCAAACTGGAAAGACACCTACACCTAAAAATCAATCTAAAATGAGGCAGTTTATTATCCGCCTCATAGCCAGGTTGACGGAAACGGATATTATGACCAAGGGATCCTACCTGGCCTACCACATTATCCTTTCCTTTATACCACTTTTAATATTCTTGTCTCAAATGCTTTCCTATGTGATGGAATCCTTTGATGACCTTTTATTTAATGCGGTTAAGGTTCTACCAGACAATGCTGAAGCCATTGTAACGCCTATTTTAGAGGGGATTGTAAGTATTAAGTCCACTGCCGTTTCATCCCTGAGTATTATATCTTGGATATGGCTGGGATCTAGGGGCTTTGTCAGCCTTATAAAGACTATAAACAAGACCCTGGGTCTAAAGGATTCAAAAAATTTTATTACGCAAAGAATAATAGCCATCTTTTACATGATAGGTTTTATTCTACTTACAGCAACACTTTTACTATTTAGTGTTTTCAATGAGTCCATCTTAGACCTGATAACCAAGTATGTACCCTTGGACGAAAAGATGCCCATCCTCTTTAATCTTTTAAAGAATGGTATAGGTTATCTTATGCCCTATATAATCATGACTATTATTTTCACCTTCTTCTACAAGTTGGCACCTTCTACCACTAGAAAGACTAGGATCCCTTTGGACGCCTCTCTTCTAGGTGGGGTTTTTGCCACTATAGCAGTAAAATTGGTGACCACCATCTATTCTTATATGATGAATAATATATCCAAGCTAAACCTTTATTATGGGTCCTTAGCTGGGATAATGGCCCTTTTAGTTTGGCTTTTAATGATCTGCCAAATAATTATTATAGGGGCTGAAATAATAGCCAGCTACCTGGAAATCTTCAAGGGTAGAAAATTTAATTAAGATAAAAAAAGAGCAATCCCTAGGGATTGCTTTTATAATGCCTCTATAAAGGCTTCTACTTCTTCTCTTTTTGTAGCCCAGGTCATGGCCAATCTAACTATCATATGGTCATCGTCATAGGCTTCATTTACTTCAATCTTAAATTCCTTACTCACTTTTTCTATTTGCTCCTTGGATAGGATGGCAAATACCAGGTTGGATTCCTGTCTCTTGTAAAGTTTAACACCTTTTTCTTCCAAATTATAGGCCAAGTATTCAGCCATCAAGTTGGCATGGCTGGCCAAGTCAAAGTATAGGTTGGTTTTAAACATGGTTTCAAACTGGATACCCATTAAATAACCCTTGGCTAAAAGGCCTCCCCTTTGTTTAAGAATCCTTCTAAAGGACGGTTTAAACTTATCATTTACTATCACTAGGGCCTCACCTAAAAGCATTCCATTCTTGGTTCCCCCTATGGAAAATACATCTGCATACTTGCAAACATCTGAAAGGTTTACATCACTTCTATAGGACGTGATAGCCGTTCCCATCCTGGCCCCATCAATAAATAGGTACAAGTCATTTTCCTGACAGCAGGCATGTAGGGCCTTTAATTCATCTTTGGTATAGATTGTTCCCAACTCCGTGGCATTAGATATATATACTACTTTTAAATCTACAGACCACTCGTGTCTGTTATTGTAAAGGGCTTTTTCTATCTCCTCTACAGTCACCTTTCCGTCCTTGTTAGGTACTTGGACTATTTGGGCTCCTATGGCCTCTATAGAACCATTTTCATGGCCTACTATATGGCCTGTATCTGCCGCTATAACACCTTCGTGCCTAGCCAGCATGGTCATTAGACCCATAATATTGGTTAGGGTTCCACCGTGGATAAAGTGGATATCCACATCTTCCCTATTCAAGTGATTCTTTATATATTTAACTGCAGTAGCCACATGATAGTCTTCACTATACCCGACATTTTTTTCCCCTTGAAACTTCACAAGGTCTTCCATAATTTTCGGATGTGCTAATTCATTGTAATCATTGTAAAAACTTATCATACTTCCTCCTCTATTCTACTCGAAGCGAGAACCAGGCCAATTACCTCCACCCTATCCAGGCTAGAAATGGTTTTTATTGCCTCTTCCATAGTCGTTCCCGTCGTAATCAAATCATCAATTAATAATACTATTTTATTTGAAATATTACAATCTTTAACTAGGGAAAAACTTCCCTTTAGATTGTCCTTTCTAGCCTCAAAACTAAGTTTGTTCTGTTCCTTGGTCCTTCTATTCTTATAAAGTATAGAAATAACTGGTAGGTCTAGTAAAGTTGACAGCTCTTCTGCCAAGAGCTTAACTTGATTAAATCCCCTCCTATACTCACTTTTAGGATCCATGGGTATATAGCTAATATAATCAACTTTACCAATTAAGTCCTCGTCCTTGATAAACTTATACATAAGTAGGGCCAAGGGCTTGGCCAGGTAGGTATTTTTCCCAAATTTATAGTCTGATATTATCCTTTTGATAAAATTGTTATAAAATAATGGATAATAGCATATACTATTATCCATATTAAATTCACCATTTATCAAGTCTAAACTATCATAACAGTTTTTACATATTAAATTCAAGGCCTTTTCTTCTTTACAGAAAAGACAGTAGGTCTGATTGTAATACAAGTAGTCCCTAATATTAAACATTGAAAATCCCTTCATATACCTTCTGCAATTCTCTTATCCTATAGTCCAGACTGGAATTTCTCTTTTTAATTTGATTATTGCCAATCATCTTATAAAGAACTTCCTCATCCCCAACTAAAACAACCAGGTCTCTGGCCCTTGTAATGGCTGTATAGAGAATATTTCTTGTCAAGAGCATATGAGGTCCTCTAACTAGAGGAATAACCACCACAGGGAATTCTGAGCCCTGTGACTTGTGAATAGTTATGGCATAGGCCAAATTCAATTCTGCCAGGTCTGCATTATTATAAACCACCCTCTTGTCGTCAAAGACAACCTCCAATTGATCCTGGTCTTCATAGATGCTTCTGATAAAGCCAAAGTCCCCATTGTAGATTCCCTTGCTCTTAATATTATCGTCAGTTATATAGTCCATTTCATAGTTGTTCTTTATCTGCATAACCTTGTCATTTTCCCGAAAAATAAGGTTCTTATACTCCAGGTCCACCTTGTTAAACTCCTTGGGATTAAGCCTGGTCTGTAGCTCCCTATTTAGGGCCTCTACCCCACAAATTCCCCTCTTCATAGGGGCCAGAACCTGAATGTCCTTGAGTCCGTCTATGCCATAGTGGGATGGAAGCCTGGTACTAACCAGGTCTTTTATGGTGGCCAGGGTCTCTCTTTCACTTCTGGTTTTTAAAAAGAAAAAGTCCTTGCCCTCCTGGTTTAAGATGGGTCCTTGGCCCTTATTTATCCTATGGGCATTTAAGACAATATTAGACTCTTCCCCCTGTCTAAATATTGTATCTAATTTTATGGTCTTTATAATTCCAGAATTAATTAAATCACTTAATATATTGCCTGGACCTACAGATGGAAGTTGGTCTATATCTCCTACCAAAATAAGCTTGGTAGTCATGTCTACTGCCTTCATCAGATTATCCATTAAGAATATATCTATCATGCTGACCTCATCCACTATAATGGCATCTGCCGGCAGAGGATTGTCCTCATGGTATTCTAAAAGATCAGTTGAGCTTTGCAAGGACTTGTAGCCTAAAAGCCTATGAATAGTCTGGGCTGGCATGGAGGTGGACTCTTCCATCCTCTTGGCAGCCCTGCCTGTTGGGGCCGCTAGAAAGTAAACCTGGTTTAACTTGTCCAAGGCCTTGATAATCCCCTTTATTATGGTGGTCTTACCAGTTCCTGGCCCTCCTGTAATAATTAGCATATTGTGGACCAAGGCCTCTTTTATGGCCTCTTTTTGCATGGCTGAATAGTTTATGGCCAAATCTTCTTCCAATTCTTCTATTAAAAGGTCCAAGTCTAATTTTTTATCCAGCTTATTATGGCTTAAAAGCCTTAGGGACTTGCCTGCTATATTAAGCTCCCTATCGTAGATGGCTGCCAGGTATATGTAACTTTCTTCCTCCACCCTACTAAGTTTTATCTTGCCATTTAACTCCAGGGTGAAAAATAGGTTTTCTACCAGGCTCTTATCCACCTGTAAAAGTCTTTCCACCTCTTCTAAAAGAGTGTTTTTTTCCACATAACAGTTGCCATTATTATTGGCTTCAGATGATAGGTAGTAGAGAATACCTGCTGCTATTCTAAATTCTGAATCCTTGCTAATATTATTCTTCCTGGCTATCTTGTCGGCTATGTTAAAGCCTATACCCTGGATATCATCTATTAGCCTGTAGGGATTCTCCTGGATTTTTTCCATAGTCTCCTGGCCGTACTCCTTGTAGATCTGCATACTCATCTTGTTGCCTATACCTAGAGACTGAAGGTAGATAAAGACCTCCCTACTCTCTTTTTCCTTGACAACAGCCTGGTGGATGGCCTCCTTCTTCTTCTCCCCAATCCCTCTTATCTCCAAGAGCCTATTAGGATTTTCCTGGATAATTTCCAAAGATGCCTCTCCAAATCTTTTAACTATCTCCTTGGCTGTGGTTTCTCCCACAAAAGGAATGATGCCAGAAGACAGGTACTTTTCTATCTCTCGACCGGTCTTTGGCATCATTAATTGATAAGTTCTTATTTGTATTTGTTCACCGTATAATTTATGATAGACCAGATCTCCAGATATTTTTATATTGTCACCTACATTTATATTCATCAGACTACCTACGGCATTTATAGGGCCGTCCTGGCTGTCCACTTGAAATACGGTAAAGTTGGTTTCTTCACTCCTAAACCTTATATCGGTGACTACTCCTTCAATATCTATCATAACTACCCCTACTCTTCTATTAGTTCTATGTCTGCACCTATCTTCTTAAACTTATTGACTACGTCATGGTAGCCCCTATAGATATGATAGGTTTCATAGATTTCTGTTTCTCCTTCTGCAACTAGTCCCGCTAGAATTAAGGATGCTCCTGCCCTTAGGTCAGTAGCCCTTACTTGAGCTCCCTTTAAACTTGGAACTCCCATAACCTTGGCTTCATTTCCTTCAGTTATGATTAAAGCTGACATTTTTTGCAGTTCTTCCACATGCATAAATCTATTTTCAAAAACAGTTTCTTCTACCTTAGATTCTCCCTCACATATGGTCATAAGAGTCATAAATTGAGATTGGGCATCTGTTGGGAATCCTGGATAAGGAAGGGTCTTTATATTGGTAGCCTTAAGTCTTTCTCTACCTATAACTCTGATTTCATCCTCATCTTCATTTTCTATTACCTCACAGCCCATTTCTAAAAGTTTGGCTATTACTGGCCTAATATGGGAAGCTATTACCTTCTTAATTAGGATATCTCCACCAGTCATGGCTGCTGCAACCATAAAGGTAGCTGCCTCTATCCTGTCTGGTATAATATTGTGCTTGGCTCCGTGAAGTCTTTCAACTCCCTCTATAACTATAGTACTGGTTCCAGTTCCCCTAATCTTAGCCCCCATCTTGGATAAGAAGTTGGCCAAATCTATGATTTCTGGTTCCTTGGCTGCGTTTTCTATAATGGTTTCTCCCTCAGCTAGGACTGCTGCCATCATAATATTTTCTGTAGCTCCAACTGATGGGAAGTCTAAGTAAATGTTATTTCCCTTTAGCTTTCCCTCCACATCGGCTCCAATTTCATTATAGTCGTCAGCTAGTTTAGCTCCTAAGGCTTTAAATCCTTTTAGGTGAAGGTCTACTGGTCTGGCCCCTATATTACATCCGCCAGGCATGGTAGTCTTGGTCTTACCTACTCTGGATAAAAGAGGTCCCATTACTAAAAAAGAGGCCCTCATCTTATTCATAAGTTCATAGGGTGTTTCGTGGGTTGCTATTTCTTCTACTTTAATTTTTAATGTTTTTTCATCTATATATTCTACTTCTGCGCCTAAAGTCTTCAGTACTTCCACCATTATTTGTACGTCTTTTAATGGGGGAACATCGTATAAGATAGTTTCCTCCTCGCATAGCAGGGTTGCTGCTAGAATGGGAAGGGCTGCATTTTTCGCACCATCTATTTCAACTTCTCCTTTTAAAGGAGGGCTTTTTCTAACTCTTAAATACTCCATATTTCCTCCAATACATCTATTGTTACCTTTAATTATATCAGATATTTACTAATATAGTTAAAAAAAAAGATAATTCAAAAGAATTATCTTTACAGTCCTAATAGGACATTGGCTATATAGAAATATACAATTAATGAAACTGTATCCACTATGGTTGTAATTAGTGGTGCCGCCATAATAGCTGGGTCAAAGTTCATTTTCTTGGCAGCTATAGGTAGGATACCACCTATGGTCTTGGCCAAGATTACTGTTGCATACATACTCAATGAGACCGTTAAGGCCATTCTGTATTCACCTGGTCTTATGATCAAAATCCTGATAAAGTTAGCCAGGGATAAAACAAAACCAACCATTAAGGAAACAACTAATTCCTTTACCCAAACCTTCATTATGTCCTTACTTTCAATATCTCCCAAGGACAGACCACGAATTACCATGGTTGATGATTGGGAACCAGCATTACCACCAGTATCTGTCAACATGGGTATAAAGGTAACAAGGGCCGGTATGGCCGCAAAGGTAGCCTCATACTTGTCCAAGATAAAGCCTGTAAGAGTGGCTGATATCATAAGGACCATAAGCCAAACTATCCTGTTTTTAGAAAGCTCTATGGCTGATGTCTTTAGATAAGGTTTTTCTGATGGAGCCATGGCTGCCATCTTTTCAAAGTCTTCTGTGGTTTCCTCTTCTAAAATATCTACAGCGTCGTCAAAGGTTACAACCCCTACAAGTCTTTTTTCATGGTCTACTACCGGTAGGGCCAAGAAACCATACTTGATAAATTGTCTAGCTACATACTCCTGGTCATCAGTTGTAGTAACATACAAAACGTCTTCTTCCAGCAGGTCTTCCACCCTGGTATCATCACTGTTAACCAAAAGGGTCCTAACTGATACGAATCCTTCCAACTTCCTGCTGCTATCTGTTATATAACAAGTGTAAATAGATTCACTATCCACACCTCTTTTTCTTATTATTTTTATGGCTTCCCCAACAGTTATATTCTTCTTAAAGTCTATAAACTCAGCAGTCATTATACTTCCGGCTGAATCTTCTGGATACTGCAAGTATTGATTGATGATCTTTCTTCTGTCCTTGTCCACATTAAGCATGATCTTCTTAACTACATTTGCAGGTAACTCTTCCAGCATGTCCACCACATCGTCTATATATAGGCTCTCAACTATTTCTGTTGTCTCTGCATTGGTCATGGAACTTATGATGTGTTCCTGAGTTTCTGGGGCGAAAAATGAAAATGTCTCCGCAGCTATCTCCTTAGGTAGTATTCTAAAGACGGCGAGTGCTTGAACTTCACCAATTTCTTCTAAAAATATTGCGATATCAGCTTCGTTCATACTGATTAATCGACTTCTTAACTCTCTTAATTTTTTTTCTTCTAAGAGTCTTACCAACTCATGTGTTGCGTTATCTTCCATTCCACATCTCCCTTCTCTTCCTTAATTTAAAAACAACCATTTTTATAATAACATAGGCAAAAAATTTATTAAAGAAGTTTCTTTAACCAGGTCAGTTTTTTCTGGCCATAGGGACCATATCTTAGAGCCAGGTCTGGCCTTCTAGTTTCCACTAGGGCTTTTTCCCTGGTAAAGGCCTTAAAACTATAGGCTCCATGGTAGTTTCCCATGCCGCTTTTACCTACTCCACCAAAGGGCAGCCTATCATTTGCTATGTGCATGATAGTGTCATTTACACAGCCTCCACCAAAGGAAAGTTCCTTTAGACTATAGTCAATAAAAGCCCTATCCTGACTAAAGATATAGAAGGCTAGAGGACTTTCCTTGCCCCTTAATCTTTCTATAACTTCATACTTGTCCTTATAGCTTATAAGAGGTAGAAGGGGACCAAAAATCTCTTCTTCCATGATCCTATCTTCTTCCTTAACATCCAAGATTAGGCTGGGCTCTATCTTTCTTAAACTTCTATCATAGCCTCCACCTAAGATTTTTCCATCCATAAGATCTATAAGCCTATCAAACTCCTCCTGGCTTATTATTTTCGCATAGGAAGGATTTTCCAAAGCCTTTCCATATTGCTTATCCACTTCATATTTAAAAAGCCTTATAAAGTCATCTAGAAGGCTTTCTTCTATATAAACATAGTCTGGGGCTATACAGGTCTGGCCTGCATTCAGTCCCTTGCCAAAGACCAGCCTTCTGGCAGCTAATTCCAAATCTGCACTAGAGTCTATAAGGACTGGACTCTTGCCTCCCAATTCAAGGATAACTGGACTTAAGTACTTGGCTGCTGAGGCCATAATAGTTTTTCCCACCTTGGAAGAACCAGTAAAGAAGATCAGGTCGTAATTAAAGTCTAGAACTTCTTCGTAGGAATAGTCATCTACAACCATAATTACCTCCTTTTCATCAAAGGCTTCCTCTATAATAAGGCGAAGGACCTGGGAACTATACTTGGATTTTTTAGAAGTCTTTAAAATACAAATATTTCCTCCTGCCAAGGCCCCCACTAAAGGGTTCAAACTTAGCTGGACCGGATAATTCCACGGGGCTATAATTAGGACCAATCCTAGAGGATCTCTCATGCTATAGTTTCTAGAAAAAGGGTTACCTATAAAGGGCCCCACCTTCTTTAGCTTCATAAGCCTTCTTAAGTTCTTTTTAAAATAGTCTATTTCCTTATATACAATAGATAGTTCTGATATGTAAAACTCTGCTTCCGACTTATTTAAGTCCTTGTAGATGGCCTGGTTAAGGTCTTTTTCATGGCTTTTTATAGCCTTTTCCAACCTGACCAACCTATCCATTCTCAACTGGTAGGTCATATCAGCCTTCCTGTAGCCTTCCAACATATGGTTTAATCTATCCTTCATCCCATCGCCTCCTTTTTTTATTATAATAAAAAAAGAGTGGCTAAGCCACTCTTATCTTTTCTTTTCTTATTCAGCATCTACGTTTTTTAAGATTACGCAAGTACCCATACCGCCACCGATACATAAGCTTGCTAAACCATATTTATAGTTGTTTTGTTTCATTATGTTAATTAAAGTAACCATAATTCTGTTTCCTGAAGCTCCTATTGGGTGACCAATTGAGATTGCTCCACCATGAATATTTGTCTTAGCTATTAATTCTTCTCTATCTACTCCGTGTTCTTCAACTAATTCAGTTACAACACCAAGTGATTGAGCAGCAAATGCTTCGTTTAATTCTAAAACGTCGATTTGATCTAATGTCATATCAGCATTTTTAAGGGCAGCTCTTATAGCTGGTACTGGACCTAATCCCATTACTGAAGGATCAACTCCGCCTTGGCCAACGCCAACGATTTCAACCATTGGATCAAGATTATTTTCTTTAACGAATGCTTCTGAAGCAACTAATACTGCTGAAGCTGAGTCGTTTAAGCCAGATGCGTTACCTGCAGTTACTGTACCGTCTTTTTTGAAAGCTGTACGTAATTTAGTAAGTATTTCTGGTGTAGTTTTTCTATTTAAGTATTCGTCTTTGTCAAATACAACTGTTTCTTTTCTCATTTTAACTTCTACTGGAACGATTTCTGCATCGAATAAACCAGCGTCTTGAGCTTCTATAGCTTTTCTTTGTGAGTCATAAGCAAATTCGTCTTGAGCTTCTCTTGAGATATTGTGTTTATCAGCAATGTTTTCTGCTGTAATACCCATGTGATAGTTATTGAAAGAATCCCATAAACCATCGTTGATCATATGGTCAACCATAGTCATATTACCCATTTTAACACCTGATCTTGTTCCTGCTGGAACTAAGAATGGTGCCATTGACATTGATTCAGTACCACCAGCTACGATAGCATTTGATAAGCCTGCATTGATTGATGCATAAGCGTTCATAACTGATTTCATACCTGATCCACATACCATGTTAACGCCGTATGCAGGTATTTCTACTGGTACTCCAGCCTTGATTGAAGCTTGACGTGCAACACCTTGTCCAGCTCCTGCTGACAATACGTTACCCATTATAACTTCGTCTAATTGTGCTCCATCCACCTTACTATCCAATAAAACTTGTTTAATAACAGCTGCACCTAAGTCTGCTGCTGGAACGTTCTTTAATGTTCCCATGAATGATCCTACTGCTGTTCTTTTTGCCGCTGTAATAAATACCTTACTCATTTTAAATCTCCCTCCGAAATTTCATTTGATTTCATTTATGTATGTGTTTTTATTTTAACATACTTTTCTTACTTGTTTTAATTTTAACACACTTTTGAAAATTGTCAAAATTTTATTTAAACAGTCCTTCATCTAATACATTTATTACTTCTGTTGCTACGGCCTCTAGGTCGTCTATATCGTCAAACATTACATATCTTAAGCCTATAAAGTTAGACACGCCCATCAAGGTCCAAGCAACTATTTCAGGGTCATGATCCTTCATTTCCCCCTTACCAATTGCCTTTTCAACCTGTTCAGTATAGTTTTTGGCAAAATTAGTATAGTAGTCGACAAATTTTCCCTTGTCTATATAAAGGGATTCCCAGATAATATTGTAGATGTACTTCTTTTCCTTGGCTATTTCCAAAAAGACTAAAATCCCCAGTCTCTCGGCTTCCTTCCTTGAAGTTACCCCTTCTATCCTCTTGGATATACTACTTCTTATCAACTTACTGTATTCCTCTAATAAATGATCATATATACATTTCTTGTCTTTAAAGTATATATAGATAGTACCCACGGAGACTCCCGCCTCCTTGGATATATCTCTAATGGTGGAGCCATTATAGCCTTTTTCATAAAAGACTATTTCGGCTGCCTCCACAATTTTTTCTAATGTTTTTTGACCTCTCTCAGTCTTAGGTAAATTTACATATTCCATAATATCCCCTTTATATAGCAAACTTACCAGTAGATTATTATCTTAAAATACCATATTCCATAGCATTTTCTCTTAATTCATCTCTAAAGTCAGGATGAGCTATTTCAATTAATGACTCTATTCTTTCACCTACGTTTTTACCCTTTAAGTTGGCTATACCGTATTCAGTTACTACCATGTCTACGTCTTGTCTTTGAAGAGTTACATAAGCTCCTGGTGTCAATCTTGAAACAATCTTAGATTTTTCTTCCCTAACTCCTGTTTCCTTATTCTTAACCATAGCTGTTGAGTAAAGGGCAATTATTGATCTACCACCCTTGGCCAACATAGCTCCCCTAGCTGTATCAGCTTGTCCACCTGTACCACTAAATTGTCTTGAACCTATTGATTCTGATGATACTTGACCTGTTAGGTCTACTTCTATAGCTGTGTTTATTGACACTTGGTTATCGTTTTTACCAATAACAAATGGATCATTAGTATATCTTGCATCATATACTTCTACTGCAGGGTTATTGTCTGCAAATTCATATAACTTCTTATCTCCCAAGATAAAGGCAGTTACTATCTTACCCTTGTGTAGGGTCTTTTTACTTCCGTTGATTACTCCTGCTTCTGAAAGGTTGGCTATTTCTGAAGTCAACATTTCAGTGTGAACTCCCAAGTCCTTCTTGTCATATAAGAACTTTGCAACAGCATTAGGAATTCCACCAATACCTAATTGGATACAGTCCCCATCATTGATAACATCAGCGATTAACTTACCGATGATCATGTCTTTTTCACTTGGTTCTGCACTTGGTAATACTGGTGGTTCATAGTCTGCTTCAATTATATAATCTACTTCACTATGGTGGATTAAAACGTCACCAAAAGTTCTTGGGTATTTTGGATTTGATTCTAAAATAACAATATCTGCAGCATCAATCATTCTTCTTTCATAAACGTTACTTGTAGATAATGACATATAACCGTGCTCATCAACCTTTGAAGCAACTCCTACATAGATGTTAGGCTTTCTATGTCTTAATCTGTCAACACCTGATAAACTCAAGTTATTAGGTACAAAGTAACCCATGCCTTGCTCTTCCAGCTTACGGCTCACTCCTGTATAGAACATAGAATCAACAAAGAAATTACCCTTGTATTTAGCTTCCATGAACTTGTGGCCTCTTTGTGGTAAATAGTTAGTAACTCTTACTTTTTCAATTCCCATATCAACAACTTTATGCAATTCTTCCATGAATACATATGATTCGGATGCTCCCAAACCAGTTGCTATGTTGTCTCCGTCCTTAACTAATTTTAAAGCTTCCTCAACTGTGATAACCTTATCCTTGTAATTTGACATACAAAATCCTCCTAAATATTACATAATTAATATAAAATTATTATACCCTAATATAATAAAGTTTCATATAACTAACTATTTTATTTTAATTCGTTTATTATTTATCTTTTAATTATTCATTTCTTCGCATGCTCATCCATTCATGCTTGTTGATAATTACATATCTAATGAATAACACCCACTTTATTCAGTGGTATTTATTACAAACTAAATGTTTCAATTAGTTTATAGTTATTTATTTAATAATCTACTGGTCCCCATTTTATTATATTGCTGGCCCAAACATAGCCAATGCCGGCTGCCAGAGATGCTACCACCATGTTATCCTTTACATAGCCTTTTTCCAGGGCTAGTTTAAGGGAAAGTATTTGGTCAACCTGGCCAATATGTCCATAATCACTTAAGTAAATGGAATTTTCCTCCCCCAGGTTTAACATTTTCAGTATTCTCTCATGTTCAGATCTTTTTATGTGCAATATATTTAAATAATCAATATCTTTTCTATTCAAGCCAGACTTTTCCAAGGACCTGTCCAGACACTTCATCCAATTGTCTGTAGATACTTGATTTAGTCTAGTCTTCATCTTTTCCTTGTCTAAAATCTTTAGAGACTTATAGGCATAGTCTAAATTGTCCTTATTTATGGGATTTTCTGTTCCGCCAATCTCTACAGCTACCGTCCTAGATAGGCTGGCATCTGAGATTATATGGCTTTCCAAAACAATATTTTTATTTAGATTTCTACTTAAAACCATGGCTCCACCACCTGCAGATAGGTTGTACATCATGGACATATCATTGTCCTCATAGTCTATAAAGTCCCCATTCCTATAGCCACCTGCTATTAGTACATGGTTAATATCAGGATCTGCTATGATCATATCCTTGGCAATTTTTAAGACTGATATACTACTGCAACACCTATTTTGCATATCTATGGCCCAGGCATTTTTCGCCCCTAATTTATCCTGGATATAGATGGCTGAAGTGGTCAAGGGATATTCCTTCCACTCCTCACCAAAGGATATTATTAGGTCTAAATCCAAGGGATCTAGTTTGGCGTCTTCCAGGGCCCTTTTAGCAGCCCTAGCCCCCATTTCCTGGGTGCCATCCTCCTTGGAGGCTAGATAGATCTGGTTTATGCCCAACTTGTCTCTTATGTCTTCTTCTGTCCACTGGCCCTTGGTTTTTTCTGCCATTTGGCCTGCCGACAAGGTTCTTTCTGGTAAGTATATTCCAATTCCTGCAATTCCCACATTTGGTTTCTTCATATAATACTCCCATATGTACACTTGTGGCCTTCCACAAGTTAAGTTAAATGATATAAAAATCTTTCCATCAATAAGTCCAGGTCATCTGTCATTATTGAATGGCTAAGACCTCTAAACACTTCTAAAGTGGCCTGTTTTCCAAATTCTTTCGCAGTCAACTCTGCGTCTTTTAACTTTACTACCAGGTCCTTATCCCCATGGAAAATAATCACAGGAGCCTGGATATCTTCAATCCTACCACTTCCTTGATTTATTCCATTATCATTCTTGGTCATGTTGAAATTTGTTAAAGCTACATTTACGTCTATTAAGTTTCTTTGCTTAAACATAGCGTCAAAATACTTATCATATTCTTCTTTCTTTGGTCTTTTATTTATATATATAGTCGTATCCCAAAGTGCCTTCATAAACATCTTGTTTTTGCTTTCAATAGCCTTTACCAGGGGTATGACCTGTATAAGATCTCTTTCTATATCTTCTCTCTTATATAGTCTCTTCTTTAGCATGGCGTCTAATATTTGATCTTTCTTATACATGGTAAAGCCCTCAACTCCTACTGAGGATAGTAAGAACACCTTTCTAATCCTGTCTGGTAGGGCAGCAGCCACTTCTAGGGCCACTCCTCCACCAGTAGACCATCCTAGGATGTTTACCTGGTTCAAATCTAATTCCTTGATAAATTCTATTACATCCAAACTAAAATCTGCCAGAGAATCGATCTGCCTGTTATAACTACTATCTCCAAAGCCCACCATGTCCAAGGCATAGACTGTATAATTGTCTTCTAGCCTGGACATAATATTTTGCATATGGACTGAGGAACTCATATTTCCATGCAATAATAAGACTACCTCTTTAGCATTACCTGTCTTTCTAAAAGCTATCCTTTCGCCCGTTGGGATATGAATATAACGGACGGGATAATCTCTCATTATAGTCTCATTCCTCCATCAACTTGAATTGTTTGACCTGTTATATAGCTGGATTCTTCACCCAATAGGAAAACTACCGCATTGGCAATTTCTTCTGGTTGAGCCAGTCTCTTTAACATGGTCATTTGAGCAAACTTCTCCAACAAGTCTTCTGGTACAGTCTTCATCATATCTGTCATTGTATAGCCTGGAGCTACTGCATTAACCCTAACATTTGCACCCTTTCTAGCAAATTCCTTTGCCCAGGTTTTAGTTAAGGATATAACAGCTCCCTTGGTTGCTGAGTAGTTGGCCTGGCCTATATTACCAAAAACCCCTACTACTGAGGCAATATTTACAATGGAGCCAAATTCATTTGCTTCCATGTGAGGTCCAACATATCTCGTTAAGTTAAATAAACCATTTAAGTTAACGTCGATTACCTTGTCCCATTGCTCATCAGTCATCTTTCTAGTCATAGCATCCTGGGTTATACCTGCATTATTTACCAGGTAGTCAATCTTGCCATAGTCTGCCACTATAGTATCAAAGACTTCCTTACAAGCCTTTCTATCTGTTACATCAAGGTCTAGGTACTTGATCATTTCTGTATCTTCTGGTTGGTTACCTCTTGATAAAGAAACCACCTTAACACCTTTTCCTGCTAACTTAGCTGTAATAGATGCACCTATTCCTTGTGATCCACCTGTTACAACAGCTACTTTTCCTTCAAATCCCATCTTGTCCTCCCATAAAATATATTAGTAAACAATGAATTTATGAATACATGTTCACCTTACTATGATAATAACCCAATTAAAAATACACGTCAAGGAAAATAAGAAATCCTTTTCACAGATTGTGTTATTAATTTCATTAGCATGGTTGAGCCATTTGGGAAATATTAGGTTTTTATAATGTTTCTTGGTTTTCCTGGTCTTCTACTTCTATATAAAAATAAGGCAGCCTTGACTGCCTTATTACTCTTATTTCCTAGGAGGCATTACTGTTGCTTTACCAACTAACACTTTTTCCCCATCTTGATTGTGGGCAACTGAAGTAAATACTACCATGTTCTTTTCAACATTTACTTCTATAGCTTCTATTTCAGCTGTTATAGTGTCATTGATCCTAACTGGTTTAAGAAACTTAGTTTCTTGTCCTAAAAATATTGTTCCTGGTCCTGGCAAATACATTCCAAGAATGGTTGAAATCATTGATGCTGTAAACATTCCATGTACTACACGACCTTTAAAAATACCTTTCTCTGCCTCTACCTTGTTGGTATGGGCTGGGTTCATATCTCCGGTTATGCCTGCAAATAAGATAACATCTGTCTCAGTTATTGTCTTTGCAAATTGTGACTTATCTCCAACTTTAATTTCATTAATAGTTTTGCCTACCATAAATGTCTCCTTTCATTTAAGACTATTGTGCTTTTATTGCCTTAATTTTTTCAGTTAATAAAGGTACAACTTCAAATAAGTCTCCAACTATACCATAGTCTGCCACCTTAAAGATAGGAGCTTCTGGATCCTTATTGATTGCTATTACTGTATCTGAAGAAGAAATACCAGCCAAGTGTTGGATAGCTCCTGAAATACCTATAGCCACATATATTTTTGGTTGAACTGTCTTACCAGTTTGACCTACTTGGTGAATATGGGATATCCAGCCTGCATCAACTGCTGCTCTTGAAGTACCTACAGTACCGTCTAAAGCGTTGGCCAATTCTTCTATCATTTCAAAGTTTTCTTTCTTACCTAGACCAAAACCACCAGATATGATGAATTCTGCGCCTTCAAGGTCTACGTCTTGTCCACCTGCTTCTTCAACGTATTCAATAAATTTAATTCTATGAACGTCTTCGCTAGATTCGTAAGGGAACTCTACTATTTCTCCATCTTCTTCTTTAGCTTCTAGAGTTTTAAATACTCCTGGTCTTACAGTTCCCAGTTGTGGTCTGTGTTCTGAGCAGAAGATTTGAGCCATAAGGTTACCACCAAAGGCTGGTCTTGTCCATGCTACAGCTTCTACTTCTGGATCGTAAGCTATGCTAGTACAGTCAGCAGTTAAACCAGTTTGTAGTCTAACAGCTAGTCTAGGCGCCATATCCCTACCATTGTTAGTAGCTGGTATTAACATGGATGATGGTTGATATTTTTTCGCCATAGCTTCTACTGTATCTGTATATAGGTCACTGTCGTATCTATCAAAGTCCTTATGGTCTACAACCAAGGCCTTGTCAGCTCCCATTTCTAAGGCTTTTTTAGCTATATCCTTAGAACCTGATCCTAGGATTACTGCTACTACGTCTTCGCCTGTGTGTTCTTTTATGTCATTAGCTGGGCTTAATAATTCGTATGAAACCTTTTTAGCTTCACCTTCGAATAATTCGAATAGAACCCAGATTCCTTTATATTCGTTTAAATTACTCATTATAATAATCCCTCACTTGTTAATTCTTCTAAAAGCTTATCAACTGCTGTTTCTGCATCTTCATCCTTAATGATTACTCCCTTTTTAGAAAGGTCAGGAGTGAAGGTCTTCTTAACTTTAGTTGGTGAACCCTTTAATCCAATCTTAGTAGTGTCTATATGTCCTAATTCTTCCATAGTTATATGTGGAATTTCAGCCTTATTAGCCTTCATCTTAGTCATAATATTTGCAAATCTAAGGTCGTAAGGTGTTTTCATAACTGTAAATAGAGCTGGGGCATGAACTTCATAAACTTCATAGCCGTTTTCATTTTCTCTTTTTACCTTTAATACCTTGTCATCTATAGCTTCAGCTTCAAAAACATAAGTGATTACTGGTAATTTTAAGTTTTCTGCAATACCTGGTCCAACTTGACCTGTATCTCCGTCTATAGCTTGCATTCCAGCTAAAACTAGGTCAAATTTTTCACCTTTTTCTTCTTCTATATATTTAATACCTTCTGATAAAATATAGCCTGTTGCTAAAGTATCTGATCCACCAAACATCCTATCTGTCATTAGATAGGCTTGGTCAGCTCCAACAGCTAAACATTCTTTTAAAGCTGCTTCTGCTTGTGGAGGTCCCATACTTAAAACAGTTATTTTAACGTCTGAATTATTGTCTTTTATTCTTAAGGCAGTTTCCAAAGCATATCCATCAAATGGGTTAACTATACTTGGCACTCCCTTTCTGATCAATGTATTTTTTACAGGATCAATTTTTATTTCAGTAGTATCTGGTACTTGTTTAACACATACTAGTATATTCATAATATTTCATGCTCCTATCTTAATAAATTACCTGCTATTACAACTCTTTGGATTTCGTTAGTTCCTTCAAATATTTGGAATATTTTAGCATCTCTTAATAACTTTTCAACTGGATATTCTCTGCTGTAACCATAACCTGCTAATATTTGGATTGCTTCACTTGAAACTTCCATTGCTATATCACCAGCATAAGCCTTAGCTATTGCAGCTTCCTTAGTATATGGAAGACCAGCTTCAACTAAATCAAAGGTATGTGATACCATTTGTCTTGCTGTTTCTATTTGAATTTGCATATCTGCAAGTTTGAATTGAATTGCTTGTAATCTTGCTATTGGTTTACCGAATTGTACTCTTTCTTTTGAGTATTTAACAGCTTCGTCTAAGCCTCTTTGAGCTACACCAACTGCAATTGCTCCAATATAAGGTCTAGCCAAGTCTAAGGTCTTCATAGCAATACCGAAACCTTGTCCTTCTTTACCTAATAAGTTTTCTTTTGGAACTCTAACATTGTCAAAAATAACGTCTGTAGTATTTGATAATCTAATTCCCATCTTGTCTTCTTCTTTACCAACTGATACACCTGGAGTGTTTCTATCAACTATAAATGCTGACATTCCCTTAACTCCCTTAGATTTATCTGTTAAGGCAAATACTGTATAAACACCAGCTACTCCACCATTTGTTATAAAGGTTTTTCTACCATTGATTATATAGTCATCACCATCTAATACTGCTGTTGATTGACCTGAACCTGCATCTGATCCTGCATTAGGTTCTGTTAAACAAAATGCTGCTAAGTTACCTTGATTTATAATGTCAAAGAACATTTTCTTTTGTTGGTCATTACCTGCTATAAGTACTGGCTTCATACCTAATCCTGATGCACTAAAAGTAGTTGAGTAACCTGCATCATATTTTCCTAATTCTTCATATATTGCTGCAAGTGTTCTGTAGTCAAGTCCACTTCCGCCATATTCTGCTGGTACTTCTAGTAAATGTAATCCCATTTCTTTACCCATTTCAACTAATTCTTCTGGGAATTCACCATTTTTGTCATATTCGGCAACTTGGTCTCTTAATTGTTTTTCACCAAAGTCCCTCATCATTTCAACTAAACTTTTACTGTCATCGTTTAATAAATAAGCCATTTTATTCCTCCTAATATTTTGTTTTATTTTATGCCCTATTCAAGTTTGATAAAAATTTATCATCTCATGTTAATAATTTAACTCAGTCTGAATGATAATTCAAGTACTTTATGAATTCTGATTCATATTTCCTAGGAAAACGTCTTTCAATATTAAAAAAAATTAATATAATGGGTTAAACCATTAACAACCTGAATATTTTTTGATCCCAATGCTAATATATCTCATATATTCCTAAGTCTCAATAGTATTAATTCATTTTTTTGTAAATCTATCAATTTATAGGCCTATAGACCTTGAATCTATCAGATTATTATAATATTACAAAATTATAAATTAATTTTAAAAAAACAAGCTCAAAATCGCTTAAAAGCTATTGACTTTTATAGTTAGGCTATGCTAATCTTTAATTAGTAATTAATTAGGCATGTCTAACTTTTAGAAAGAGGTGATTAGATGACTTTAACTTTAGCCAAGGCAAAAAAAGGTAATAGTTTGCAAATAACTGGTATCGATGCCGGCAAGAAACTAAATAAAAGAATGTATGAAATTGGTCTTAATAGGGGATCAAGTGTAAAAGTAATCAAAAACGATGTGGGACCTATTATAGTGAACTTTGAAAATACAAAGATAGCTCTAGGAAGGGGCCTTTGTGAAAAAATACTAGTTCAAGAATTAAATTATTAGGAGTTAATATGAAGACAATAGCATTAGTCGGTAACCCCAATGCGGGTAAGACAACAATATTTAATGCCTTGACAGGAACAAACCAACATACCGGAAACTGGCCAGGTGTGACTGTAGAGAAAAAAGAAGGCCTTGTTATTTATAAAAATGATAAGTATAAAATAATAGATTTGCCAGGTACATATAGTTTGGGTTCATATTCCGAAGATGAAGTAGTAGCTAGGAACTATATTATCAATGAGAACCCTGATGTTGTCATCAACGTTGTAGATGCATCCAACTTGGAAAGAAATCTATATCTGACAACCCAATTAATGGAATTAAATGTCAAGACGGTTATAGCCTTAAACATGGTGGATGAGGCAGAGAAAAACCAATTGATTATAGATACAAAAAAATTATCTAAGGAATTACATATACCAATAGTGGAAACCATAGCCCACAAGCAAAGGGGTATTGACCAGCTTAAGGAAGCTACAGTTAAGGCCCTAGACAAGGAAGTGAGCTATCCTCCCATCTCCTACGGAGATATAAGCGACAGGGAAATTAAGGCTCTTTCAGGCCATATAGTAAATCAAGTTAAACACTATGACAAGAACTGGCTAGCCTTAAAATTAATAGAAAAGGATCCCTATGTGACTGACTTGGCCAAGGAAAAAAATCCTGGCCTTTTAGAAGAAGCTGATAGGGCCATAGAAAGAATTGAAGAGGAAGAAATTTTAGACTCTGATTTAATTATTGTAAATAAGAGATATGAATATATAAAAAAATTAGTTGGACCTGCTGTAAAAAGACCAGACAAGGACTTTGAAAGCACATCTGACAAGATAGATAAGGTTCTTACCCATAGGATTTGGGGGCTTCCCATCTTTGCACTTTTAATGTTATCCATCTTTAAGTTAACCTTCTTCCTAGGAGAAGATGTTCTAGGAGAAAGAGTTGCTGGACTTTTTGAATATTTAGGTGAAGCTACTGAAGGGCTTCTTATTTCCTGGAATGCTCCAGACCTATTAGTTTCCTTTGTAGCCAACGGTATCTTTGGCGGTTTGGGAGCTGTACTAGAATTTGTTCCCCTACTAGCTGTTCTATACCTTTTATTTGGACTTTTAGAAGACAGTGGTTATATGGCAAGAGCTGCCTATGTAATGGACAGATTTATGAGAAAGTTTGGCCTACAAGGAAAAACCTTCATATCCATGCTTTTGGGAACTGGTTGTAACGTACCAGCCATCATGTCTACTAGGACCTTGGAAAGCAAGAAGGATAGGATGATTGCCATCTTGATTAACCCCTTTATATCTTGCGGGGCCAAGTTGGAAGTTTACCTGGTATTTATAGCTGCCTTCTTTGCCAAAAATGGAGCTCTAGTCCTATTTAGCCTTTATGCTATAGGAATTATCCTGGCCCTAATTTTTGCAAAGATTTTATCAAAGACCTTATTTAAAGGAGAAACTACAGACTTTATCATGGAGCTACCTCCCTATAGGATGCCAACCCTTAAAAACTCCCTAATCTATATGTGGGACAAGGTTATTGGCTTTATAAAGAGAGCGGGAACTCTGATCTTTATAGTAGTATCCCTACTATGGTTACTTGCTATTCTTCCTAATGGAGTTGAACCTTATAGTGAATACAGTATTCTAGGTCAAATTGGTTCCTTTATAGCACCAATCTTCAAACCTGCAGGCTTTGGTAGCTGGCAGGCCAGTGTGGGACTTTTATCCGGTATAGTTGCCAAGGAGGCCGTTGTTGCCACCCTAGGTATGGTTTATGCTGGAGTATCTGAAGGAGCACAATTAGCCTCAAGTATTCAGGCGGCCTTCACCCCCCTATCAGCCTATAGCTATATGCTGATGACCCTTCTATACATACCTTGTATAGGAACTATAGCCGCTATTAGAACTGAAACCAATTCAAGAAAGTGGATGTGGTTTATGATAGTATTTACCTTTGCCATTGCCTGGCTAGTAGCTACTATCTTCTATCAAGTTGGCTTGTTACTAGGATTTAATTAAGGAGTAAAAAATGATTATAGAGATTTTAAACGAAATGAATCACAGCATGTCCTTCTCCCTTGGCCTTATAGCCAAGAGTTTAGACATGGATGAACAAGTGGTCTCCCACTTGATTGAAAAAATGATAGATAAAAACTTAATAATTGAAGAGAATCTCTATGGTCCTGGGGCCTGTAGTGCAGCCTGTGGATCCTGCTCAAGCAGCTGTCCTGTGCTGGACTCCAAGCCCATTAAAGTATATACAATTAGTGAAAAAGGGCTAAAGGTTCTTGAAAAAAATAAGAAAGTCATTGCCAGCTAGCAATGACTTTTTTTATTCTTCTATTTTTCCTTCCACATAGTCCCTATCTTTTATTTTATCCCAGTCCAGGTCACTGGCAGCTAGGATAGAAGGTCCCGCATCTTCCTTGCCATCCTTTCTGCTTATGGCTATGGAAATTCTCTTAACTGAAAGCTTATTTTCCTCTAAGAAATTATAGACTATCATAAGATCACTATAGAGTTGGTCAGAGTTTAACTTTTCTCTTTCTATACTTATATAGAAGGACTCATCCATAAGCTCTGCCATCTTTTTTCTATCGTAGACTTCGTCCAGCTTAAACTTTTTATAAAGCTCTTCACTATTCAAACTTGATGAAAAATAACCAAATAGTTCTTCACTAGCCAAGCTTGTTTTTAATTGGCCTAGAATATCATTATTAAAGGCTTCTGATAATCTCATATAGGTATTAAATCCTCCATCTATAGCCTCTTCATAAGAGTCATCCCTAACCGTGTTTTTCTGGTCAAAGTACAGATCCAGCCTATAGTCTAGAGAACCTTCCTTAACATATCTGGCATGGTAGGCCCCATCTTTGAAATTATAACTTAGGTCATCTAGCCTTAGGTTTTCACCTGGGTATCTTTCCTCTATATAGGCCTGGGCATTTTTCTTGGCCTGGGCCTTACTTATAGGGTTGCCATAAAAACCATTCAAGAGAAGAATAATATAGACTATAAATCCTCCTCCAACTAGTAGGGAAAGAAGCCTAATCCATAGTTTTTCCTTTCTACTAGCCATCTTTACAAATAAGAAACCTAATCCCAGGCCCAGAAGAACCAGACCTGTATAAATAAGTCCCATGCTAAGGCCAGCCTTAATATATCCCAGCCCATAGGATGGATCATCTATTATCATGACCATAATACTTCCCAGACTAGAGATTAGAAAAACTCCAACCAAGACCAGGTAGGATTTTTTTCTTAAATAGTAGTAGGACAGGCCTCCTATAAGGGGCATAAGTAGCATATTATAAAATACATACTCAGTGTTTACAGTAAAAATACCTATTAGACTTCCCAGTAAAACTAAAATTATCCCTCTTATTAGAAGATTCTTTTTTATATTCTTCATTATTTTTTCATCCTCCAGCTTCTTAAAGTCTCCCCAGTCTTTCTGGCTATAGGCCTGGTAGTAGTCCCTACAGTCAGGGCAGGTCAAAATATGCTTCTCTACCAAGTCCACAGACTCTTGACTGGCCAAATTATCTGCCACTAGGGGGATTAAGTCCTTACACAAGTCACAATTTTTCATTTTTCCACCCTTTCTCCCAATTCTTTTTTCATCCTAAAAAAACTAACTCTGGCTGAAGTCTCAGATATTTTAAGCTCTTCTCCTATCTCATAGTAGGAATATCCTCCCAGCCTCATATAAAATATTTTCTGTTTTTTCTCCCCCTTGTCCCTTAGATAGTCATCTATTAGGTCCAAGAGTTCTCTTTCCAAGGCCCTATCTTCAGTATTTTCCCTTCCTTCTAGATCATATAATTCATCTAGATTATAAAAGTCTTTTTTCTTTCTAATCATTTCAAAATAAGTATTCCTACATATAGAGAAAAGCCAAGTTTTTAAACTAGACTGTCCCTTAAAGCTAAGGATTCCCTTAAGTGCCCTTAGGAAGGTCTCCTGGACCAACTCTTCTGCCTGGTAGCTGTCCTTGGATAGGCTTAAAGCATATCTATAGACATCATCCTTGTATTCATAATATAGGTCTTCAATCCTATCCATATCCACCTCCTATATATAAGTGTAGCCTATCTCTCTTTTGTTACAAAAAAAAGAGAAGTATTTAAAAATACTTCTCCTTATAACTTTTTCTTAACTTTTAACTATTTACTGGCATTGGTTCCTGCTATTCTACCAAATACTATAATATCTGCTATAGCATTACTACCAAGTCTATTCTTACCGTGGATTCCACCTGTAACTTCACCAGCTGCATATAGACCTTCAATTGGATTTCCAGCCTTGTCTAAAACTCTAGCTTCTGTGTCTATCTTTACCCCACCCATAGTGTGGTGAACTGCTGGAGCTGCCTTAAGAATGTAGAAAGGTCCCTTTTCAATTTTAGAAGGTAGGCTTCTCTTATTAAACTCAGGGTCCTTTCCTTCTTCTACATACTTATTGTAATTATCAACTGTTTCCTTTAATGCTTCATAGTCTATTTCAAAGAATTTAGCTGCCTCTTCCAAACTATCTGCTTTAACTAAAAGCTTGTTTTCATATAGATAGTCAAGTTCTGGCTTATGGTTTTCTTCAAGTTTACTTTCTTCATAGCCATTTTGGTCTATAAGTTCATAGCAAACTGATCCTGTTTGGGCCTTAATACCCATGGACATTTCATCTCTTCTTCCTAATTCTTCAACAAATCTCTTACCTTCCTTGTTAACTATGATGGTATGGCCATATAGTCTGGCATCATCAAAGTATAGAAGAGTTCCTGTAAGGGGGTCACAAATTGGGTAGGTTTGGATGTGTTCCATTCCTTCTAAATCTGCTCCTACAGCCTCTGCCATAACAATACCATCACCTGTAATACCAGGTCCATTGGTAGAAAGTATCTTGTCATCTATTTCAGGATTGTACTTAACTCTCATTTCCACATTAGATCCAAATCCACCAGATGCTATAATTACATTTTTAGCCCTATAGGTGATTTCTTCATCTTCAGAGCTAGCCTTAACTCCAACAACCTTCTTGTCTTCTTGAATTAATTCAAAGGCCTTAGTATTTAACTTTACTGGTATTTCAAGTTCTTCAGCCTTTTTAGCCAACTTGCTTATTATTTCCTTACCACTTGCTCCCTTAGGAACTAGAGATCTTTTAACACTATGGCCACCAAAGTGCATCATTTCATCTTCCCATTCAACACCTATGTCATCTCTTAGCCATTCTGCAGCTGCTAGGGAGTTTTCTGCTATAACCCTAACTAACTTTTCATCACTTATATTGTCTCCACCTTCCATAAAGTCTTTTACGTGAAGGTCTACACTGTCTTCTATCTTTTCTTTTTCTTGTAACCAGTTATTGGCAACAGCCATTTCAGCCCCTGATATTAAGGTATTTCCACCTAGTAGTGGCATTTTTTCAAGAAGGATAACACTGGCTCCCTTTTCCTTGGCTTGGATTGCAGCTGTTAGACCAGCTCCACCGCCTCCGATAACCACTATGTCATACTCTTCTTCAACTTCTTTTTTGTCGTCATTTTTAGCTTCTACTTCAATCTTTTTTAACATGCCTTCATCTGCCTTGGCATTTTCTAAAGCATTCTTAACAGCTTCCATAAAGCCTGTTGAAGTTAGGGTACAGCCTGCTACCATGTCCACATCTAAGGAATTAGACTTAACTATGGATTCTGTTAAAGTATCCATGGCCTTTTCAAAACCGTCTGTTTCATTGTGGGATAAAACCTTGATAGCCTTTATTTGGTCATCCTTGATTTCCATTTCAATGGCAATTTCTCCGCCCTTACCATTTCCCTTACCTTCATATGTACCGTCTTCTATCTTGTTTTCAGATACTTTTGCATCTTCTGGTTTTTTGTCTTGGGACTGACAGCCTACGCTGGTAAAAACCATGGCAAAAATCAATAAATAGATTAATAAATTTTTCTTCATTACACCCTCCTGATTTCTTATGTGTTAAGTATATAACATAATTGTTTATATTTATTTGCATAAATAACTATAAAGTTTATACTTTAAGCTTTATTTGTTTATTTTTTAATTATTTAGTTTATAATAGAAAAAAGGAGGTTTTATGTCCCTTAGATTAAAAATTATTATTATATTTATCCTATGTATACTACTTACCTTTTCTCCCCTTCTTTATATGATGCAGACCCAGGTCAAGGAAAAGCACCTGGCCCAGCTAGATGAAGAGATTAGCCAACTCTTAGATTCCAAGGCCCATGAGGTCGGATCTTGGTTGGACAAGAGAAAAAGTGAGATCAAGGTCCTATTGGGACTTGACCTGGCCAATAATTTGGACAAGGAAGAGGTCCATAGGTTTATAGAAAAGCTAAACCAATCAGATGATTTTAAGTATAGATTTGCCCTTGGAGCGACAGATGGAATAGGATTTGTCGGGGAAAACTGGTATATTGACGTATCTAAAAGAGACTATTTTAATAAGCTCATGACCACAAATGTAGATTATGTCGTCTCTGAACCAGTTATCTCCAGATCAGATAGCAGGCCAATTTTTTTACTCTCCTATGCCATTAGGAATGAAGAGAATAAAAAGATAGGCTTTATTAATGGGGCCATTCCCCTGGATAACATATCTCAAATAGTCAATAATATTGAGATCTACGATGGCTTCTCCTGGATAATGAATACAGACCTAGAACCCTATAGTGTAAATAAGAACAAACTTACTAGTAGCTATATTCAGGAAGAAGATCTTCAACTAATTAAGGATTCTTTTCAAGTAAAAAGACAAGGGTCCCTCCAGGTGGAAAATGTAAATGGACAAATGACCAGGGTCTATTACAACTACATACCCCATTCGCCCAACTGGATCTTGTGTTCCATGATTAAGGAGGACTCTATGAACCAGCAGATTGACAGTATAATAAATATAATCCTCTCCATTGGATTTTTATTTATTTTAATTTCAATCATAACATCCATTTTCATATCTGGTTCCATAGTAAGGCCCATACAAGAGTTGAAATACAATATGTCGGAGGTTTCCCAGGGCAAGCTAGACTCCTACTACCAGGTTAAGGGCCAGGATGAAATATCCTCCCTAGGCCACTACTTTAATAAAATGTTAGATGATATTAAGGGTCTTCTAGTTAAGACCTCAAAAATGGAAGAACAAAAAAGAGACTTGGAAATAAAGATCCTCCAGTCACAAATCAAGCCCCACTTTCTCTACAATACTCTGGATACCATCCAGTGGAAGGCCTTGGAAAAGGATAATTATGAGGTGGCTGATTTAATCAATAACCTGTCTGAGTTTTTCAGGCTAAGCTTAAATGACGGCAGGGAGTTAATAAGCCTGGAAGAGGAGATAAACCAAACTCTGGCCTATCTCTACATACAAAAAACCCGCTATGAGGACAAGTTGGACTTTAATTTGACCAAGGATGAAAACCTGGAAAATATTTTTCTACCCAAACTCATCCTCCAACCACTGGTTGAAAACTCTATCTACCATGGCATAAAGCCTTTAGATAGAAGGGGGTTAATAAATATATCCATCCTTCATAAAAAGGATTTTGTTGAACTGGAAGTTTTTGACAATGGTCAGGGCATGGATGAAAAAACCTTGTACAAGCTTAGAGAAAACTTGGCCAACTCTATAGCTACTGATAATTATGGCCTTTATAATGTAAATGAAAGACTAAAAAACAAGTATGGAAAGTCCTATACTATTACTATAGATAGCAGCCTGGACAAGGGAAGCTCTATAAGGCTTATCCTACCCATAAAGGAGGAGGAAGATGTTTAGAATTTTAATAGCCGATGATGAAAAGACCATAGCCCATGGCTTGGAAAATCTTATAAATTCCTATAAGCTGGGCATTCAAACCATATTTCTAGCCCAGGACGGGCTGGAAGCCATAGAACTTGTGGAAGAATATAGGCCTGAAATAATACTTATGGATATTAATATGCCCAGACTAAATGGCCTGGACTCAATCGAAGAGATAAAAACCATCAGTCCCAGGTCTAAGATTATAATAATTTCAGGCTATGATGAATTTAGCTATGCCCAAAGGGCCATAGAATTAGGGGTCTTTGCCTATCTCTTAAAACCCATCAACTATAAAAAATTTAAGGACATCCTAATATCTGCCATGGATGCCTATAAGAAAGACCTGCTTAAAATAAATATGGATGACCAGGAAATAGCCCTTGATCCTCTTGACTATATTAAGAAAAACTATAAGAACCAGGACCTAACCCTGGTTGACGTCTCGAGTAAGCTCTACTTGAGTACTTCTTATCTGAGCAAGTATATCAAGGAAAAAACTGGCTATAACTTTACTGACTATGTTAATATTCTTAGGATAAACACAGCCATAGAGATGATGAAGGACCCTAAGAAAACTTTAAAAAACATATCAGACTATGTAGGCTATAGTTCCCAGCACTATTTTAGTAGGGCCTTTAAAAACTACAAGGGCCTAAGCCCATCAGAATATAGAAAAAGAGAATTAGGAAGCTAATTCTCTTTCTGTTTTATTTAATATTTTAAGTAGGACTGTTAGGGTTATAAAAATCATTATCCCATCTGCCAAGGGTTGGGCAAAGACAAAGCCATTAAAGCCCAGGCTGGCATTTAAGATATAGATTAGGGGAATAAATAAAATTCCCTGTCTAGCCACCGATAAAAATAGGGAGGCCTTGGCCTTACCCATGGCCTGGATGGCTGATGCGCTAACCATTTGAGACCCTACCACTAGTAAGGAAAGAGAAACCCTTCTAAGTATAAAACTACCTATCTCTATAACTTCAGGATCCTTGATTAAAAATCCTACAATTTGACTGGCAAAGATTTGAAAACTAGCAAATAAAACCAGGCCTATAAGAAAAACTATCCTATAGGTAGTCCTAAGTATAGCCCTTAACCTCTTCATGTTTTCAGCCCCAAAATTATAGCCTACTATAGGCTGGCTTCCTGCAGCAAAACCTATATATATAAAGGTTCCTATGGACATGATCTTACTTACAATCCCCATGGCTGCCAGGGTGGATACCCCATAGCCCTTGGCTATATTGTTACTAATCGTCATGGCCACACTTATAAGAAGTTGGTTTAAAGATGCTGGTATACCAATCTTTAAAATATCTATACTTATTTCTTTATCTAGCTTTACATAGTCTTTTTCAAGACCTACATAGGTCTTCTTTCTCAAGTACTTAAGCAAATAATAGATAAAGGAAAGTAGGTTTCCCAAGATGGTTGCTATAGCAGCACCCCTAACTTCCATATTTAATTTTAAGATAAAGATAGGGTCTAGGATAATATTAGCCACTATCCCCAGGCTCATTCCTATTACAGAAGTCTTAACATCTGATTCACTTCTTAACATCTGCCCCATAACATAGTTAAAAATAACTGCCAGGGATCCCAGGCCTAAAATAGATATATAGTCACTGGTATAGGCCTGGGTCACTTGGTTGTTAGCTCCTAGAAGAAGGGCTATCTTATCCTTAAAAACAAGGACTAGTATAGAGTATACCAAGCCTATAATAAAGCTTAAAACCAGGGCTGTACCCAGGATTTTTTCTGTCTTTTCTTCCTTTTTCTTGCCCAGGGCCCTGGCAAGTTCTGAACTTGCTCCAACCCCAACTATGGAGGCTAGGGCCATGGTTATCATAAATATTGGCATGGATATATTTGCCGCTGCCATTTGATTTGGATCATTTAACTTACCTATAAAATATATGTCAACCATACTGTATAGAATTTGGATTAGCATACCAAAAACTATGGGTAAGGACATTTTTAAGACTGCTTTTCTAGGTTCATATGATTCAAATATTTCAATTTTTCCTTCTTTTTCCATCTTACTCTCCTATAATGAACATTTTCGCCATTGAACACTGTTCATTATATTCCTAAGCCAGTCTCTTGTCAAAGTTTATGGCAGAAAAAAAGGTGTGATAAACACACCCTTTCCAGCCTAATCTATTCTATTTTTTATCCAGCCTATAATATCTCCAATTACCTCATCCCTACAGTATTCATTAAGAATTTCATGGTAGAGACCTCCATAAATCTTCATTTGCCTGTCCTTAACTTGAGCCTTGTGGAATAACTCATAGCTATCCTTAACTGAAACCAAGCTGTCGTCTTCCCCATGTAGGATTAGAAGCGGATAAGAAAAGTCCTTTCTTCTTTCACTAAACCAGTCTATTCCCTCTAATAGCTGGTAGAAAAGTCCCATGGTTATAAACTTTTTATTTAAAGGATCAGCCAGGTAGTCATCCATAATCGCCTTAACTGAACAAACTCCATCTCCTAATTCATTGGGAATCTGCATTTTAGGATCTAGTCCCTCTTCAATGTTTTTGGTTAAATCACTATTGTTAGAGGTTAAAGCTCCACAGGTTATAATCCCCTTTATATCCTTCTTAGGATACTTGGCTCCAAATAAAGATATGGTAAAGCCTCCCATGCTATGGCCTAGGCAAAAAATATCCTTGTCTGGATTTTCCCTTATGGCCATATCCACTATAAAGTTTGCATCATCTAGCAGGTCATTAAAGTCATCCAAATATACTTCTTCTCCCTCTGACCTGCCGTGTCCCCTATTGTCATACCTATAGGTTCCTATGTCCTGGTCATGAAGTTTTTCTGCAAAGTAATCATATCTTCCCTGGTGTTCACAAAGACCATGGACTATGACTAAAACAGCCCTATCACTAGGTCTTACTTCCTTTTTAACAAAAAGTCCTGTTCCATCAAATGATTTAATAATTTTTTCTGACATATGTACCCCCTTTTCATATAAAATACTTATACCCTCTATAAGTATTTACCAAGCAGGGTTGGTTGTTTTTTTATCATAGTCAGTTAATGTAGATTGTTTGTAGGTCCTCTACTGTCAGATTTTCACTGGCCTCATCCAAGACTATACGGCCTTCCTTTAGCATGATCAGCCTGTCTGAATACTTTAGGGCATCCTCCATATTATGGGATATCATAAGGGTTGTCATTTTAAAGTCTTCTATTAGTTCCTTGGTCTTATTCATAATCAAATAAGATGTCTTAGGGTCAAGAGCAGCTGTATGCTCGTCTAAAAGCATAATGTCTGGATGCTTCATGGCTGACATAATCAAGGATAGGGACTGTCTTTGTCCTCCTGATAGGTACTTTACCTTTGTATCCATCATATCTTCCAGGCCTAAATCAAGACTTCCTAAAAGTTCCCTATAAAGATCTATATTTTTCTTGTCAACCAAGGGCCTAAGGGAAAACTTTTCATTTTTCTTGTGGGCCATGGCCATATTTTCTAAAATGGTCAAGGATGGGGCCACTCCCATAGAAGGATTTTGGTGGACTCTTCCTATATATTTTGACCTGGCCTCTTCCTTAAGAGGGGCTATATTCTTCTCATTTATAAGAATTTCTCCCCCATCAGGCCTTATATTTCCTCCAATTATATTCATAAGTGTGGACTTGCCGCAACCGTTATGGCCTATGATGGCCGTACACTTATTTTCCTCAAAACTTATATTAAAATCTTCAAAGACCTTGATTTCATTATCTGTACCCCTGTTAAAGGTCTTGGTTAAATTTTTTATCTCAAGCATTTCTTTTCTCCTTATTCAGACTTCTTTTTTTCCAACCATCTATTAAATCAATAAAAAAGTTATTATAAACTAAAACAAGTATCACTATTAGGGCATTTATGGCTGATAGGTCATTAGGGTCTAGGCCTAAATCTATGGCCAAGCCACCTATAAGCTTATAAAGTATGGCTCCTACCAAGGCCCTACTAGTAAACTTAACCTTGTCCCTTCTCCTAAAAACTGTATCCCCAATTATAATAGCTGCCAGAGCTACAACCAAGCTTCCCTTGCCCATGGCTGCATCCACATAGCCATTGTATTGGGCCATTAGGGCCCCACTCATAGCTATT
>JASLJE010000046.1 GCA_030152565.1 Peptoniphilaceae bacterium | reverse complement strand
TTAATATAGTTTTGCACCAGCTGGTATTCTATTACTTAAGATAAGAAGATTTAATTTTTCTTCATCTTTTTCATTGTGAATAGCTGATATTATCATTCCACAAGAATCTATACCCATCATTTTTCTAGGTGGTAGATTTGTTATGGCTACTAAGGTTTTACCTACCAAGTCTTCTGGTCTATAGTAATCCTTAATACCACTTAAGATAATTCTATCTTCTCCAGATCCATCATCTAAAGTAAACTTCAATAATTTCTTGCTCTTAGGAACTTCTTCACAGTCCTTAACCTTAACAGCTCTGAAATCTGATTTAGAGAAGGTGTCAAAGTCTACCATATCTTCAAATAGTGGTTCTACAACTACATTTGAAAAATCGATATTTTCTTCTTTTTCTTCTACTAGGTCTAATTCTGGAGCAGCATCCTTGTTTTCCTTCTTATCAACTGGTTTCATAGTTGGGAATAATAATACGTCCCTAATTGAAACTTGGTTAGTTAAGAACATTACAAGTCTATCTATACCTATTCCTAGGCCTCCTGTTGGAGGTAGACCTACTTCTAGGGCATTTACAAAGTCTGTATCCATCATATGAGCTTCTTCATCCCCATCTTCTCTTAGGGCCATTTGAGACTCAAATCTTTGTCTTTGATCTTCTGCGTCATTTAACTCACTAAAGGCGTTACCTAATTCAGCTCCATAAACAAAGGCTTCAAATCTGTGGGTCATACTTGGATTTTCTGGATCTCTCTTAGCTAAAGGAGATATTTCCACTGGGTATTCATAGACAAAGGTTGGTTGAATTAATTTTTCTTCAACGTATTTATCAAAGAATTCTTCAATAATATTTCCTCTCTTAGCATCTTTTGATAC
Source organism: Peptoniphilaceae bacterium (assembly GCA_030152565.1). Lineage (GTDB taxonomy): Bacteria > Bacillota > Clostridia > Tissierellales > Peptoniphilaceae > CALAZW01. Next base: position 14,925 of record JASLJE010000046.1, on the reverse strand, counting down.
TTCAATACCATGTTCCTTAGCTATTTTTCTAGCATCTTCATCAGTAGTTATTTCATTAAAGTCAACTCCTGAGTATTCTTTAATTCCACCTACCATGGTAATTCTTCTCCAAGGAGCCTTAAATTCTAGGTCTGTTCCTTGGTAATCTATTTTAGTTGAACCATTTACCTTTTCGCAAACAGTAGCAACCATATCTTCTGTTATTTCCATCATATCTTCATAATCAGCATATGCTTGATATAATTCTATTGCGGTGTATTCAGGATTATGTTTATGGCTCATTCCTTCGTTTCTAAACATTCTACCCATTTCATAAACCTTATCAAAGCCACCTACAATCAATCTTTTTAAGTATAATTCATTGGCAATTCTTAAGTACATATCTATGTCTAAAGTATTGTGATGGGTAATAAATGGTCTTGCTGAAGCACCACCTGCTATAGTATTTAAGATAGGAGTTTCTACTTCTAGGAAGCCTCTACTATCTAAGAAGTTTCTTATTTCAGTAATAATTTGACTTCTCTTTCTAAATACATCCTTTACCTCAGGATTAACAATAAGATCTAGGTATCTTTGTCTATATCTTAAGTCCACATCCTTTAAACCATGCCATTTTTCTGGAAGGATTTGTAAGGATTTAGTTAAAAGTGTTACTTGGTGGGATAGGATGGTGATTTCACCAGTCTTAGTCTTAACAACTTCTCCTACTACATATATAATGTCTCCCATGTCAAACTTCTTAACCTTGTCATAGTCTTCCTTGCCTATTTGATCTAGCTTATTAAACAATTGGATTCTGCCAGTTGAATCTTGTAGGTCCATAAAGTTAATTTTACCGTGACCTCTTTTAGTCATGATTCTACCCGCTACCTTAACAGTTTTTCCTTCAAAGGCTTCAAAGTCAGCTAAGATTTCTTCAACCTTAGTGTCCACATCTACCTTTTCAATTATATGCGGGTCATTGCCAGCTTCCTTTAGTTCCTTAAGCTTATCTCTTTTAATTTGTAACATTTCATTTACATTATCTTGAGTCATTCATACACCTACTTTACTATTTCTATAATTTCATATTTCAATACGCCTGCTCTTGTTGTAACATCTACAACTTGGCCCTTCTTACCGCCTATCAAGGCCTTGCCAACTGGTGATTCATTTGAGATTTTACCTTCTGTAATATCTGCTTCAACTGTACCAACAATTGTAAATTTCATTTCCTTATTTCTTTTTTGATCTAAGATTTTAACAGTGTCCCCTATGGCAACTCCACCATTTCCCTTAGATTCTTCAATTATTGACGCGTTTTTAATTTGAAGTTCTAGCTCAGCAATCCTAGTTTCTACCTTGGCTTGTTCGGCCTTGGCTTCATCGTACTCAGCGTTTTCAGACAAGTCTCCAAATCCCCTAGCAATTCTTATTTTATCTGAAACTTCAGCTCTTTTTTTTGTCTTTAAATATTCAAGTTCATTTTTTAATTTAGCATAACCTTCTTTGGTTACAAGAACCTTATCATTAGTCATATACATCTCTCCTATTAATGATTATCATTAAAGTATTATAGTAATTATAAGTTTATATGTCAATTATTAGCCATTTATTAGGTAGCCCTTATCAACTGATTCATCCAATAAATTCATCGAATAAGTATAAAGGTCCTCATTAAACTCTTTTACCGTTTCTAATCTGGCCACAACTTGAGATTTTTTAATGCCATGCTCCTTCCAGGTTCCCCCGTCTTTTCTAGATGCATTTAGAAAAACTGGTTGAAGTCTATCCATACTGGTGGCAAACTTGGCCTCATTGGTCTCTATTGCCTCAAATTCCAACCAAAGATCTTCTATCTTTTTAGCATTATCTTCACTCAATTGGTTTTTTATCCTTTCCATGGCAGCCTTCTCCCTGTCCAGCTTATCCTCATAACCATTTGTGTCATAGGCATAGGTATCTCCTGCATATAGTTCTACCAGGTCATGGACTAGAAGCATCTCTAAAGTCTTTGTTAAATCTGCTTCTACTTCCTTATACTTGTCTAAAATTAAGGCCATCATGGTTACATGCCATGAGTGCTCTGCATCATTTTCATACCTGTCAGTTCCTACAACCTTGGTCTTACGAAAGGTTTTTTTCATATTTTCTAATTCATTTATAAATTCTATATCTTTTACTAACTCTCTCATCTTACTCCTTAATAACTATTGGTTTAAATTCAAGGTAGTCTGCTGAGGCACAAAAATATTCTATTCCTTCTATATGTCCCTCAACCACATTTTCCAGCCCCTTGCCATGAAGGTGGCCGTAAATAACCTGGTCAATCCCATTATTTCTAAAGATTTCTTCAAAATCATTAGGCATCCTATCCTTGGTAAAAGGAGGATAATGCATGATGGCTATAACATCATCATAGTCCTTTTTCTTAGCATCCTTAATAGATAGCTCCATCCTAAGTAGCTCTCTTTCAAAGACCTTCCTATCGGCCTCTTTGAATTCACTAGAAGTTGGGTCTGCCCAGCCCCTAGTTCCTACTATCAAGGTCCTATCGTGGATAAAGGAATTATTTTGTAGAAATTCCATACTTTCAAATCCCAATTTTTTTATCTTATTTAGTGATTGCCACCAATAGTCGTGATTTCCCTTCAACAATATTTTTCTTCCCGGTAGTTCATCTATTCTTCGCAAGTCCTCATAGGCCTCTTCCAAGGTCATGGCCCAGGAAATATCCCCTGGAACTAAAACCAGGTCGTCTTCCTTGACCAAGGACTTCCAATTATTAAAAATCTTTTCTTCATAATCCATCCAAACATCTCCAAACACATTCATGTCCTTGTCCTTGGTAATGTCTAAATGAAGATCTGAAATCGCATATATCATATATTTTCTCCTATAATTTATCCCATATATTATAGCATAAAAAAAAGCACTAAAAGTGCTTAAAATTCATCTTTTAAGATTTCTAATAAAACTTTGGCCTCTTCTTCAGTGAAAGTAATTCCCTTGCTCATCCTGGTGTGATCCGGATTCCACTCTCTCAAGTCGTACTTAGCTTCCCTCTCATTCCAAGAAACCAGGTTTAATTCCTTTCTCCAGCCCTTTGCGTTTTCTGATAAAACGCCTAAATTCTCTACTATTTCAAACTTTAGTCCCGCCATTTTATCCTCCTTCATTAATAATGAATTGAGAATAACATCTAATTTAGAATATGTCAAATAAAAAGTAGCAGGCCTCCTGCTACCTATCATCCCTATTTTAGGCGGGCATAATTTAGTCTGTTTAACTTTTGTCCCTTGTGGTAAACAGCTTTTTTCTCTATGCCTTCCAATTTAAATTCTTCTTTTTCAGTAATGTTTTTTAGCCTCTTGTTATTTTCTAAAATATCTATGGTCAATCTTTCCATGCCCATATAGTCAAAGGCATACTTGACCATTAATTCTAGGGCCTCTCTGCCGTAACCCTTATTTCTATTGGCTATTTTAGAGATGGCTAGCTCTATAGAACATGACCTATTAACCATATCCATATCCTTAAGGGCTATGTAGCCTAGGGGTTTTTTATTAAAAATACCCAAATATAGACTTTCCCTGCCCTGGTTAGCCTGAATGGCTTGGTAAAGCTCATCAGCCTTTTCCTTAGAGTAGCCTAGATAAAGATTTTCACAATCCTCTTCAAAGTCATACTCATAGTCCTGCCATATTGTGTCAAAGTCTTGTTTTTCTAAGGTTCCAATATATACTTCTTTTCCTTCAATCTTCATAAAATCCTTCTTTCTTATGGTAATATATCCAATAATTCTATTATATCACTAATGGCAAGAGTTGCCTCCTTGCCTTCTTCTTCAGCTCCAAACCCATAAGAGCAAAAAATTGTATTTAAGCCATTGTCCCTTCCCGCCTTCATATCGTGGAACCTATCCCCCACAAAAATCTGCTCTTCAGGATAATCAGACCTAATCTGTCTAACTATATCTTCCTTTAACATCCAATTAAAGCTCTCAGAACAAATTGTCCTATCAAAGTATTTTTCTATGCCAAAGGCCTTCATCACTGAATCCTTGTAAACATTTTTACAATTACTTAGATAGATCATTGTATAACCTCTATGGTCTAGCTCTTCTAAAACTTTTTTAGCATTGGGATAAAGCTCAGCATGGCCCTCCACCAATAAACTATTTAAGTTTTGTCCAACTATCTTCTTGGCCTGGTCCTTTAACTGGTCATCTACCTGGGGTAAAAAATTATCCCACATTTCATGGACATTATAGCCCAACCAGGACTTTGCTTCTTCATCTGAGATATGCCTGTCTTCTACCGCCCCTTGTTCTACTAAAAATTCATAGCCCTTTCTAAGACTCTGTCCATAAATTTTTATGGTATTGTGCAAGGTTCCGTCAAAATCAAAATATATAGTTCTAGTCTTCTTAAATAAATCTTTTACCATTTAATCCTCCCTAGCAATATAACTACAACTATTATAACACTAATGACTAAATTATTAGCTGAATATATATTATTATTTTGTAATAACTATATTTTTCTAGTAAATAATGATAGAATAGACTAAATAATTTGGAGGTGTTTATGGAAAAAGAAAAATTTAATTCAAGAATCGGCTTTATTTTACTATCTGCCGGTTCAGCAATCGGCCTAGGAAATATTTGGCGCTTTCCCTATGTCGTAGGTAAATATGGAGGCGCTATTTTTGTTATTATTTATTTGATTTTCTTACTTTTACTAGGTATTCCTGTAATGAATACAGAATTCGCCGTAGGCAGGGCCAGCCAGAGTCCTCCTATAGAAGCCTTTGGTAAACTTGGAGATCATAATAAAAAATGGAATATTTTAGGCTGGATGGGACTTATTGGAACTTATATTTTAATGTTTTTCTACGTTGTAATTACCGGCTGGATAATATCTTATATTTTTAAGTTTATAAGTGGAGATATACTTCTACAAACTACAGAAGAAAGTTTTACCACCATGCTTCTAGACTATAAATCCATGTTGTTTTTCACAGTTCTTACCATAGTGATAGGTTTTTATATCCTATCCAAGGGCTTTAATCAAGGGGTGGAAAAGATAATTTCCAAGGTTATGATTCTCTTATTTGTAACCATCATCCTTCTAGTCTTTAACAGTTTAAGATTGGATAATGCCAGAGAGGGACTTAGGTTTTATCTAGTGCCTAATATGGATTCTATAAGAGAGATAGGACTTTTAAAAATCATCTATGAGGCTATGAACCAGGCCTTCTTCACCTTGAGTTTGGGAGTTGGAGCCTTGGCCATCTTTGGGTCTAGGACAGACAAGGACCACACTATTTTACAGGAGTCTATTTATGTAGCTTCCTTGGACACCTTGATTGCCTTTCTAGCAGGACTTATGATCTTTCCTGCTACTACAGCCTACTCTATAGATGCTAAGACTGGACCCAGCCTTATATTTATAGTCCTACCTGAAGTATTTAACAATATGGCCTTTGGCAGATTCTGGGGGGTAATCTTCTTTATCTTTATGACCTTTGCATCCATATCTACAGTTATAGCTGTCTTTGAATCTATCATAGCCAACTTTACTACTAGGTTTAAGATGTCTAGGAAGAAGAGCATTTTTATTAATTTTTTCATAATTTTATTAGGTTCCCTACCTGTGATTTTTGGCTTCAACCTTTTAAGCCATGTCCATCCACTGGGGGGCCAATCAAATATGTTAGACCTTTATGATTTTATTGTAAGTTCCAACCTCCTACCTTTGGGGTCACTAGGCTATGTCCTATTTGCCACTTCCAAAAGGGGTTGGGGATTTGATAATTTCCTAACAGAAGTTAATAGTGGACAAGGACCTAGGTTTCCTAGTAAAAGTAAATTTTATTATAGTTACCTAATCCCGCTAATAATCATCATCATCTTCATTAGTGGATATATAATTAATTGTTAAAATTTAAACTTGTGCTTTAAATAAAGATTAGTCTATGCTATTATGTTTATTGAGGGCAATTGATATCGATTGCCAAATTGTTAAAAAACTGAAAATATAACTTATACTTATGGAGGGATACTGTTATGGAAATTAAAAAAGTTATGGTAGTTGGATCTGGAGCTATGGGCTCAGGAATTATTCAAATTTTAGCTCAAAATGGCTATGAAGTAGTTATGAACGAAATGAGACAAGAATCATTAGATAAGGCTATGGCTAAACTTGAAAAAAACTACGGAAGAAACGTTGAAAAAGGTAGAATGACTGAAGAAGATAAAGAAGCTTCATTAAAGAGAATCACTACTTCTACTGATAAAAAAGACGCTAAAGACTGTCAATTAATAATTGAAGCAGCAACTGAAAATAGAGATATTAAATTAGCTATCTTTAGAGAACTTGATGAATATGCACCTGAAGGAGCAATCTTAGCAACAAACACTTCATCATTATCAATCACTGATATTGCTGCAGCAACTAATAGACCTGATAGAGTTATTGGAATGCACTTCTTCAATCCAGTACCAGTTATGAAATTAGTTGAAGTTATTAGAGGATTAAACACAAGTGATGAAACAACAGCTTTAGTTGTTGAATTAAGTAAAAGATTAGGCAAAACACCAGTTGAAATTAAAGACTCACCAGGATTTGCTGTAAATAGATTATTAATACCTATGATAAACGAAGCAATATTTGCCCTATATGAAGGCGTTGCTACAGCTGAAGAAATTGATACTTCAATGAAATTAGGTGCTAACCACCCAATGGGACCTATAGCACTAGCAGACTATATCGGATTAGATGTTGTTCTTGCAATCATGAATGTTTTATATACTCAATTTAGAGATCCTAAATACAGAGCTTGCCCACTATTAGTTAAACACGTTGAAGCAGGTTACTTAGGAATTAAAACTGGTAGAGGATTCTACGACTACAGTAAATAATAAAGGAGTATATATACAATGACAGATTTAGTTTTACTTGAAAGAGAAGATAATATAGCTGTTGTTACTATTAATAATCCAAAAAGCCTTAATGCATTAAACTCTAATGTTTTAAAGGCCTTGGATGAAGTTATTGACCAAGTTAATAATGATGAAAAAATAAACGCCGTAGTAGTTACAGGAGCTGGAGAAAAAGCTTTCGTTGCCGGTGCTGACATTAAAGAAATGAAGGACTTAAATGCTTACGAAGGAAGAAACTTCTCAGAATTAGGAAATAATGTTTTCCATAAATTAGAAAACTTAAGACAACCTACTATTGCTGCTATTAGAGGATTTACTCTAGGCGGTGGATGCGAATTAGCCATGTCTTGTGATATTAGACTAGGTGATAGTTCAGCAAGATTTGGTCAACCAGAAGTTGGTCTAGGAATAACTCCTGGATTTGGTGGAACTCAAAGACTTGTTAGAATAGTTGGCGATGGTATAGCAAAAGAATTAATCTTTACTGGAGGTATCATCAAGGCCGATAGAGCTTATGAAATAGGCCTATTAAATAAGGTAGTTGAAGAAGACGTATTAGAAGAAGCTAAGAAATTAGCTAAGAAGATCGCTTCCAATGCTCCTCTAGCTGTTGAAGCTTCTAAAAAAGCAATCAACCTAGGTCAAGACATGCCAATAAATCAAGGTATCGTAATGGAAGCAGAAATGTTTGGTACCCTATTCGCAACTGAAGACCAAAAAGAAGGAATGACAGCCTTTGTTGAAAAACAAAAAGCTTCCTTCAAAAGAAAATAGTAATTATTATTAGGCGACTTTTAGTCGCCTTTTTTATTATGGAGGAAAAATGTTTATTGAACATATAAATTATGATGAGGCCAAGTCGGCCTTTAAATTAACTTTTGACAATAAAAAAATCTACCATGTCTCCTATGAGGTCTACGAAGAACTAAAGTTAAAAAAACACGAGGATCTTCCAGAAGACAGCCTTAAAAAAATAGAAAAGGATGACATGTTTATCAGGGCCAAGTCCATAGCTGGAAACTTTATAAACTATAAGCCTAGAACAGAAAATGAGATTTATAACAGGCTCTATAAGGAAGGCATGGACGATAGTGTAATCAATAAGGTCATAGACCTTTACAAGAAAAACCATCTTTTAGATGACGAGAGATATACCAGGGAAATAGTGGACAGCTACATTTTAAATAAAAAGTTTTCCAGGAAAAAAACCAAGTATAAATTAAGGCAAAAAGGCCTGAGTTCCAATCTTATTGACAGGGTTTTAGATGAGATGGACCCAGATCTTGAACTGGAAAATTGCAAGTATCTAATAAATAAAAAATACAAGGACCTGGACCTTAGTGACTACAAGGAAAAGGCCAAGGTTTATAGGTATCTGGCTTCAAATGGTTTTGACTCATCAACCATATCCTCTGCCCTAGGACAAATCTATGACTAAAAACTATGTCTATATTCTTAAATGTAGTGATCAAAGTCTTTATACAGGCTATACCAATGACTTGGAAAATAGGATAAAGGTCCATAATAGTGGCAAGGGGGCCAAGTATACCAGGGCTAGACTCCCTGTAGAATACGTCTTTAGCCACCAGTGTGAGTCCAAGTCCCAGGCCCTTAAACTAGAATATAGGATAAAGAAATTAAAAAGATCAGACAAGTTAAAATTAATCAAGGGGGATATAAAAATAGGAGATATATTAATCTCTACTTAGAAAGATGAATATATCTCCTTTTTCTATTTCTATTAAGGCCTGGTCTTCTACTATCTCATTGGATATGGTAAAAGATGACCCGTATTCAATCTCATGCCTTGTCAGAGGCCACCTAACCCCTCTCAGAGTAAAAACCGCCCTTTGGTCAGTGGGAACTATGGATATATAATACTTGTCGTCCCTGTCGATTTTAAGGCTTCTATCTGTATAGATGATTTCATTGGTCCTATCTATAATTTTCATGGCTATATTGGGCCTATAGTACTTTTTAAGCAACTGGACATTTATCATGGTGTGGTCTAGCCTGGTCCCTGTTGCTCCCCAAATAAGGATCTCACTAACATCCATTTCCACAGCCAGGACCAGGGCCAATTCAAAATCAGTCATGTCCTTGTCAGCTGGAAATTCCCTTCTATTGATTCCCAAATCAACCATTTTTTTCTTAGTCTTTTCATCTATTGAATCAAAATCACCTACGGCCAAATCTATTTTTAAGTCTTGGTCAAAACAATACTTTACTCCCCCATCTACAGCAATTACATAGGTTTTTTCTGTGTAATAGTCTTTTAATAGAGAAATAGGAGGTAAATTACCTCCTGCAATAATTAATATTCTCATTTATATTCCTCAAATACCTTGTAGAATTCATCCACATTGTTTTTTATGCCGTCCTTGTTAAAGACACCTGAACCTGATACTAGAAGGTCTGCACCAGCGTCAATTACCATCTTACAATTATCGGCCTTTATTCCTCCGTCTACTTGTAAAAGTACACCAGGATTTCTCTCATCTATCATTTTTCTTATTCTAGATATTTTCTTTAAGGATGATTCGATAAAACTTTGACCTCCAAAGCCTGGGTTTACACTCATGACTAAAACCTGATCTATGTCTTCAATAACATATTCTAAAACATCTTCAGATGTAGCCGGATTTAAAACCACACCAGCCTTTATTCCATAGGACTTAATAAGTTGAATGGTCCTGTGTAGGTGTTTGGTGGTTTCAGCGTGAACAGTAATTATATCTGCTCCAGCGTCAACAAAATCCTTGATATACTTATCTGGATTTTCAATCATAAGGTGGGTATCAAATATAAAGTCTGTGTTTTTCCTAAGAATTTTAATAATTCCTGGTCCAAATGAAATATTTGGAACAAAGTTCCCATCCATTACATCTAAGTGTAGGTACTTTACTCTTGTTTCCCCTAATTCTTCTAGGTCTTTTTGCAGGTTGTAAAAATCTGCAGAAAGTAGTGAAGGTGCTAATTCTATCATTAATATCTCCTTTTATTTTTTATTTCTTGGTAGATAAACAAGTAGTTGTCATATCTACTCTTTTTAATAATATTTTTTTCCACTTGTTTTTTTACTTCACACTGTGGTTCATTAACGTGAATACAATCTTGGAATCTACACTTGTCCTCATAGTCCCTAAACTCTCTAAAGTAGGACTTAACATCCCTTTCTTCATCTATAAAGGAAAGATCTATTGATGAAAAACCTGGAGTGTCTAAGATATAGGTGTCCTTGTCTATTAGGAAAAGCTCACTGTGTCTAGTAGTGTGTTTACCCCTGGAAGTCTTCCTGCTAACCTTGCCCGTTTCAACCTGGTGGTCTAGGGACAAGGAGTTTAATAAGGATGACTTGCCAACTCCTGACGGTCCTGCCATGGCTGTTATCTTACCCTTTAGCTTGGCCTTTAGCCCATCTATATTTATAGACTCTTGGGCACTGACTAAGACTACATCATAGCCTGCACTTGCATAAAGGTCTCTTATTTTTTCAACCTGGTCTGGACTGGTTAAATCAATCTTATTTATAACTAGAAAAACATCTATTTGATAGTGTTCCAACATAACTAAGTACTTGTCTAAAGTATTTAGATTAAGGCTGGGATCATCTATAGTCTGAACTAGCATAATCTGGTCCATATTTGCAACAGGAGGCCTAATAGTCTCTGATGTCCTATCAAAAACATCAATTATATAGGCATTCTTGTCATCAATTATTTGGATTTCTACCCTATCTCCTACCAAGGGCTTGATCTTTCTTTCCCTAAAGACCCCTCTAGCCCTACATAGGTAAATATTCTCTTCTGTATCCACATAGTATATATCTTTTTGTGATTTTATTATTATCCCTTTTATAATCTCACCCCTAATCAAAGTGAACCTGTACTTGTTTGCCATCATAATAGATTTCAAACTCAGCATTTTCCTTGGCTATTAGTTCTACCTTTATAACCCCATCACTAGCATCTGACTTATTATAAACTTGGCTGTGAATCAAGGTCTTACTTGGAACCAAATTATATATGTCTACCTTGAAGCTTTCCTCATCCCCCGATGGAACTTGTAGGTCTAGGATAAACTTTTTATCCTTTAATTCTTCATCTGGCTCTGGTTCTGGCTCAGGTGTTGGTTCTGGTTCCGGTTCAGGCTCTGGTTCTGGTTCAGGAAGCGGCTTAGGTCCAAGACTAATAACTATATTAACCTGGGTGTTAAGGTCTACTTCCTTGCCAGCCTTTATAGACTGTTTAATTACAAAGTTTTCTGTAAACTCATCACTGTAGTCCTGGTCAATCTTACCTACAGATAGGCCCAAGGCCTGTAAGCTTTGAATGGCTGTCTCTTGTTTTTGACCAACCAACCTGGGAACAGGAACTCTTTCTATCTTTTTACCCAAACTTACTACAATATCAACCTTACTACCCTTTTCAACCTTTTCTCTTGCCATTGGCTCCTGCCTAATAACCATGTCTTTTCTCTTATCATCTGAGTAGTCTGTGGTAGTTCTACCCAATTCCAAGCCTTGGTCATTTAACATTTGCTCAACATATTTTATTTCATAGCCTGTAATATCTGGAACAGTTACTTCTTCCTTGCCCTCACTTACTATCAGTTCAACAGTACTGCCCTTTTTCAATTCAGTGTTGGCTTCTTCCAACTGGTCTATTACATTGCCCTTTATAACCGTATCGCTGTTCTCTCTTTTTACCACCTTGCCCTTAAGGTCATTTTCCTTGAGCTTTTCCATGGCTTCGTCTTCGGCTATATCTATCAGGTTGGGTACCTTAACATAGTTCTTGCCCACCTGGCTTCTAGTATACTTGTTTATAATAAAGAAGGCAGATAGTAGGACTAGAAGAGATACCACTAGTACGTAAATCTTATTTATTAATTTTTTATTAGGTTTTTTCTTAGGGCTTATTTCTTTTTCTTCTTTTTTTGACTGATACTTGACCTGTTTAGTGTTGATAACAGCTGTTTCTGCCAGGTCTGGGTTTACTATTTCAACTGTGTCAGCCATCTTTAGGTCCTTGTAGTTCTCCAAATCATAAATTAATTCTGAAGCATTTTGGTACCTATTATTTATATTTTTTTCCAAACATTTATTTATTATATAGCTTAAATTCTTACTTATTTTTTCATTTTTCAAATTTGCCATAGGCACGTCTTCTTGAATGTGCTTGATGGCAATACCCACTGAATTATCCCCATCAAAGGGAACATTTCCCGTTGCCATTTCATACATGACTATACCTAGGGAATAAAGGTCTGATCTATTGTCTATGTGTTGACCCTTGGCCTGTTCTGGAGATATATAGTGAACAGTACCCAGGATTGAACTGGTATAGGTAATGGTAGCTGAAGATGATACTCTAGCTATTCCAAAGTCTGCCACCTTAACCTTATTGTTTTCTGTCAATAAGATATTGGCTGGCTTTATATCCCTATGGACAATTCCATTATTATGGGCTGTTTTCAAGGCCTTCGCTATTTGCTTGGCATAATAGACAATCTCCTGGTCAGAAAAAGGAGCCTTTTCTTCTATGACATCCTTTAAGGTTTGACCATTTACCTTTTCCATAACTATGTAATGGATGGCCCTGTCATTTACCACAGTAGATCCTACATCGTATATACTAACTATATTATCATCGGCTAAGGAAGCAGATGATTGAGCTTCAACATTAAACTTTTGTAAAAAATCTTCCTGTTCTACAAATTGATCCTTTAATATTTTAACTGCTACATTGCGCTTTAGGAGCTGGTCAAAGGCATCATAAACATAGGCCATACCTCCAACGCCAATTCTCTCTCCTAAGACATATCTATTGTCTAATACTATTTTTTCCATGTCTTACCCCATCTTCTTTACTATGGTCAGAGTTATATTGTCATATCCACCCAGTGAATTAGCCATGGAAATCAAGGTTTTAGTCATATCCTCCAATTCCCTATCACTGGTTATTATCTCTATAATATCCTTGTCGTCTACCAAGTTAGTTAGGCCATCTGTGGTTAATAACAACATGTCATTTTCCTTAATGTCCAAAGAACCATAGGAAATTTCAACATTTTCCTCTATGCCAACTGCATTGGTCACCAAGTTTTTATTTTCATAGGTCTTGGCAGCCTCTTCAGTTAAAACTCCTGTATCTATTAATTTTTGTACATAGGAATGATCCTTGGTAAACTGACTTAACTTGGCCCCATCAAAATAATAGGCCCTACTATCTCCCACATGGGCTATATGAACCTCATTATCTGCCACTAGGCAGGCCACAATGGTAGTCCCCATATTCTCACACTTTTCATCCAGTCGGGACTTATTATAAATCTGCCTGTTAGCATATTTAATGGCCATCAAGAGTAAATCCTTATAGTCTTCATAGGGATGGTTTTTTTCAATAAACTCCTTAATAGACTTTACAGCTATAAAAGATGCTATTTCCCCTGCATTGTGGCCCCCCATTCCATCGGCAACCACAAAAAGAGAAAAATCCTTCTCTATGATATTTACATAATTATCTTGGTTTACACTTCTGACCTTGCCCTTATCTGTCAATGAATAATAGTTCATTTTTGAGTCCTCTCTTCCTTATAGGATATTCTCAATTGACCGCAGGCTGCATCTATATCAAAGCCCTTCTTATTTCTAACAGTTGAATTGAGACCCTTGCTATTAAGTATTTTATTAAACTCTTCTATTCTGCTATTTTCAGATGACTTATAATCAAATTCAGCAATTTCATTTAGGGGGATTAAATTTATATGTATGTTCTTACCCCTAAAAAGATTTACAAGTTCATTAATGTGATCATCTGTATCATTTAGACCTTCTATTAGGACATATTCATAGCTGACCCTTCTACCTGTCTTTTCAAAGTAGTAGTCACTGGCAGCAATTATATCCCTAATCTTATACCTGTGGTTTACTGGCATGAAGGAGGCTCTTTGATCGTCAAAAGGATAGTGAAGAGATATGGCCAGGTTAATGGCTAAATCTTCTTCTGCCAGGTCTCTTACCTTGTCTGCCAGTCCGCTGGTAGATAGGGTAATATGCCTTTGGCCTAGATTTTTTCCTTTTTCGTCATTTAAGATCCTTATGGCCTTTATCACATTGTCATAGTTATCCAAGGGTTCTCCTATGCCCATTAAAACAATACTAGAGATTTTCTCATCCAGGTCATTTTCTATTAAGTATACCTGGGATACTATCTCTGCTGGACTTAGGCTTCTAACGAAGCTGGCCTTGGTTGAAGCGCAAAACTTACAGCCCATCTTACATCCTACCTGGCTGGAAATACATATGGTATTTCTATCCTCATAGGGCATAAAGACAGACTCTATTATTTGGTCATCTTCAAGTCTTAATAAATACTTTACTGTACCGTCATAATTTGAGCTAAATTTTTGCTCAATCACCGGCTTATTTATATATGAATTTTCAGAGATTTTGTTTTTTAACTTTTCTGAAAAGACTGTATTATCTTGTAGGTCAAAGTTTTTATTCTTGTGTAAAAATTCAAACATTTGTCCTGCTCTAAATTTTTTCTCTCCCAAAGAGAGGAAAAAATCCTCTAATTCATCAAGATATAATGAATTTATTTCTATCTTATTCATAACACACCTCATTAAGATATTATAGCATATTTAGTCATGTTTATATATCTTAGCCATGAAAAACCCATCAGATCCAGTCAGGTCTGTCCTTATTATCCTAGGGTTATTTCCATCTGTTTCTACCAGGCTTAAGTCTGGATGTTGGGCTAGAATTTTCTCTATATTATCTTCATTCTCTATTTTACCATAGGTACAGGTACTGTAGACCATATGGCCTCCCTTTTTCAAATACCTATAGGCATTTTCTAAAATCTTGTATTGAATATTTGACAATTCCTTAATATCATCTAGGGTCCTATTTAATTTAATGTCAGGTTTTCTCCTTACTATACCAAGTCCAGAACAAGGAGCATCCACTAGGACATAGTCAAACTTAGCTT
>JASLJE010000045.1 GCA_030152565.1 Peptoniphilaceae bacterium | reverse complement strand
AAAATGATAGGGAAAGGAGTAGTTTTAGATTTTACCAACAATTATTTAATAAGAGAAGGAGTAGAATATATGGAGAAATATTTTGCAGGAATTGATTCAGGTACTACGGGAGCTTCAGTAATAATTTTTGATAAAACCGGAAAAATAGTAAGCAGTGGCTATAGTGAATACAATACAAAACACCCTTATCCAGGCTGGGTAGACCAGGATATGAATGAACTTTGGGAGGGGGTTTGCAAGGCTTCAAAGGAGGCTACTAGGAAGTTTGAGGGAGATTTAAGCTCCATAGTTTCCATAGGCCTATCTAGTCAAAGGGGATCTTTTGTTCCCATAGATGAAAATTGGCAGGCCTTAAGTGATGCTATAGTTTGGTCAGATGGACGAGCAACTAAGGAGACAGATTGGATAGAAGAAAACATAGGAAGAGATGAATACTATCAACATAGTGGACTTATACCATCCAGCCTGTGGGTATATCCAAAACTTAAGTGGATAATAGACAATAAGCCAGACCTATACAAGAAAACTTGGAAATTTGTAAATGGTCAAGAATGGATACTACATAATCTAGGGTCAGAAGAACTTTTTACAGTTCCATCAGCCCTTAACTATAATGGAATGTTTGATGTGAAGACCTTGGATTGGTCTGATGAGCTTTTAGACAAGATAGGCCTGGACAAGGATAAACTTCCACCTATCCTGCATGAGCTAAGACCAGTGGGTAAAATCTCAAAAAAAGCAAGTGAATTAACAGGCTTTGCTGAAGGAACCATCCTATCACCAGGAGGGGGGGATCAACAGTGTGCAGCTGTAGGTTCAGGAGTCAATAAGGAAGGAATGGCCGAGCTATCCTTGGGAACAGCTGCTGTTATGGTTGCCCAAATTGATGATATTAACTCTATAGATGAGTCTCTAGATACTGGAGTCTTATTTGGCAGTCACGCCATACCAGGCAAGTGGGATATGGAAGGAACCTCTCATGCTGCAGGAGTTGCCTTAAGATGGTGGAGGGATACCTTTGGACAGACAGAAGTTGAGATGGCAGAAAAGTTAGATATGAGTGCCTATGACATAATAACCCTGGAGGCTTCCAAGGCACCTATAGGTTGTAGAGGTTTACTTTTCTTTCCTTTCTTTAATAGTCAGGCAACCCCTTACTATCATGATAATGCCAGGGGAGGTATGATTGGAATAACCCAGGTTCACGATAGGAAAAATACTGCCAGGGCAGTTCTGGAAGGTATAATATATGAACTTAGAATGGCTGTAGAGGCCATGGAAAAGTCTTTGGGAAGGCCTTTTGATACTATTAGACTATCAGGAGGAGGGGCCAGATCTGAGTTTTGGTGTCAAATGCAGGCAGATATTTATGGCAGGCCTGTGGAAAGACTTAAGGTATCAGAGTGTGCAGCTTTAGGGGCAGCTATTTTGGGAGGAGTAGGAGCAGGTCAATTGGAGAGTATAGATCTTGCCATTGATAATATGGTCCACACCCATGGTATAATAGAGCCTGATATGAAAAACCATGAAATCTATACAGAGATGTATGAAATGTTTAGAAAGACATTCTTAGCACTAAGAGATGCTAATATATATAATGACTTGGCTGAAGTAGCTATGAAATACGGAGGCTAGAAGGGATAAGATTATTTGGTTTTTCCAAATAATCTTATTTAATAAGGAGGAAGCTATGAAGGAAAAAGAATTTAAGGATATAGTTGATAACTTTGACCAGGCTAGGGATAAGACGGGAGCTAGATTAAATATCCACTATCTTTTAATAAAAGAAGGCGATGAGACCCAGGTCCACCGCTTTAAGGACAGAAGGGAAAAAAGTGACATAAGAAGTATTAGTAAGACAGTGATGACCCTTGTTCTAGGCATAGTTATGAAAAAATCCCAAGAGGGAGTCTATCCCCAAATAGATGAAAACACCTATGTTTATCCTTACTTGGAAGGTCTAGTTGAACTAAAGAGGAAGGAAAACCTGCCTTATTTGAAAAAACTACAGGTTAAACATCTTTTAACCCACAGCATAGGCTATGACCAGGTTATAATGATGAGAGATGATATTAAGGACCTGGAAGGGCTGGACTTTTTAAGCTTTGTTTTAAACTATCCTGTAAAGCACGAGCCAGGTGATCACTACCTTTATTCTAATGCAGGCTTCTATCTTCTATCAGTTTTTCTAGAAGAGTTCTTACAAGAAGACCTGGAAGTTTTTATAAAAAGAGAGCTTTTTGATAAGTTGGATATAAAAGACTATAGTTGGGAAAGATATGGTCCTTATCTGGCTGGAGCAACCAGGCTTTGGCTTTACCCAGAAGACTTATTAAAGATAGGAATCTTAATGAAGGATGGGGGAGTCTATGAAAAAGAAAGACTGATAAATAAGGACTTTATAGAAAAGATGACCCAGATCTACTATAGGACAGAAGGGGTGGATACAAAGGGAGCTATTTTTAGAAGGTATGGCTATGGCTATGGAACATGGCTGGCCAAGGAAGACTTCTTTTTTGGCCATGGAACAGATGGTCAAATGCTAGTTGTCCTTCCCGACCATGACTTTATTATGGTAGTTCAGTCCTATCAGCACGATATAGCTCCTATAGAGGCTATAATCAATGATGTGATAAAAGATAAGTTTATATAAAAAAATCCAAGAAGTTTTCTTCTTGGATTTTTCTTATGAGCCTATAAGGCTTATTTTACATTTTTAGCTGCGTTTTGACCAGCAATTCTACCGTAGATAATAATATCAGCTACAGCGTTACCGCCAAGTCTGTTAGCACCGTGTACTCCACCAGTGATTTCTCCAGCTGCATAAAGGTTAGGAATAGCATTTCCATCCTTGTCTAATACTTCTGTATTAGTATTTATTTTCAAACCACCCATAGTGTGGTGAACACCTGGAGATAATTTGATTGCATAGTAAGGAGCAGTTTTTAATTCGTCAGCGAAAGCTGTACGACCAAACTCTTCGTCCTTCTTAGCAAGAACAGCCTTATTCCAATTTTCCATTGTTTCAGCTAATGTTTTTTCATCTATTTCTAATTCCTTAGCTAATTCTTCATAAGTTTCACCTTGTTTAGTGAATCCTTTTTCAATATAGCCTTGAAGAGGACCAGATTTTTCTACCATGGCTTGGTCGAAGATTAGGTAGGCATAACTACCAGGTTGTTCGATTTCAGCAGCAGATACAACGTCTCTTGTTCCAACTTCATCAATAAATCTTTTACCATCTTGGTTAACTAAGATAGCTCCGTCTCCTCTAACACCTTCAGTTATAAGAGAAGAAGTTTCTTGTTCTACTGTTGGGTGAATTTGGATTTGATCCATATCAACTACATCAGCCCCAACTTTTTCCGCCATCCAGATACCGTCTCCCATTAGGGTAGCAGCATTTGTTGTTACAAAGCCCTTTAATTCAGGTTTGATTTCAGCAACTTTTTCTAGGTTGGCAGCAAATCCACCAGTAGCTAAAACAACTGATTTAGCATTTACTGTAAGGTCTCCAGCCTTAACTCCAACAATTGCTCCATCTTTTTCAATTAATTCAGTAGCAGCTGTACCAAATAAGATATCAACCTTTTTTTCTTCTAGGATTTCAGTCATCTTTGGAACTAGGTAAGATCCTACAGCCTTGGTTTGACCATCAACTAAAGGTCTGTGGATTCTCTTTACTGATGCTCCACCAAAAGATCCAACGTCTGTTAATTCCATACCGTATGATTTTAACCAGTCAATAGCAGCTGAACTGTTATCAACTAAGGTTTCAACTAATTCTTTATTGTTTATGTTTTTACCACCAACTAGGGTATCTAACATAAATAATTCTTTAGAATCAAAGTATCCTTCTGGATTAGCTTCATAGTCTTTTAATTGACCTTCAACTGTATCAGCAAGTTCCTTTAATTCAGGATATTCTTCCCTAGCTGTTTTTATTTTATTTTCAATAGCTTCCTTGTCGTTAGCTTCAAATTCATTTTTGTCTTGATATTCTGTTTTACCAGCATTCATACCACCAGTTGCCCTAGTAGTGTTACCACCAGTAAAGTCAGCTTTTTCTAAGATGATAACTGATTTACCAGCATCATTAGCTTCTATAGCAGCTGTCATACCAGCACCACCAGCTCCAACTACAACAACGTCAGCTTCTAATTCTTTTTCTTCAGAAGTCTTGTCGTCTTCCTTGTCAGCGTCATCTGCCTTGGCAAAATCTTCTTCCTTTAGACCAGCATTTTTAATAGCGTCCTTTACAGCTTCTAAGAAAGCATTGGATGTTACAGTTGCTGTAGCAACAGTATCAACATCTACAGTGTTATTATCTATAACTTCTTTAGATAATTTTTCAATAGCCTTGTCGCCTATTCCTTCACTTTCTTCACTAGCCTTAACGTCTATTTTTTCAATCTTACTATCCTTGAATGAAACTTCAAGAACTAAATCTCCATTGTGTCCCTTAGCCTTACCTTCATATGTACCAGTAACGCCCTTGTCAGCGTCATCCTTAGCGCCACCACAAGCAGCTAAACTAAGTACCATAGCTAAAACTAAAAGAACTGATAATAATTTCTTTTTGTTCATTTTTTTCCTCCTAAATTCCTATAGTTTGTAGACAAATAAACAATGTCCTACATAAAAATATCAAATAGGGGGCCTGGTGTCAAGATATAAAAACCTTAAGAAAGACCTAGAAATAGCGAAAATCTTAAGAAAAGTAATATTTATAAACAATAATATATTTTAATGAAGAAGGATAAAAGTTATAGCCTTAAAAACTATGCAAATGACCAGATAGGCAATATAATATAAGTACATAGAATTATAAGGCTTATATATATGCATGGGAATTTACCCATAAGACAGGCTATAAAAATAAGAAAGTATTAATTAAAATAGATATTTGATATATTAGAAAAGGAGAACTTATGGCAAGACCTAAAACAAAAAATGACCTTTTAGTCCAAACAAGAGAAAACTATGATAAATTGCAGGCCCTTATAGGGACTATGACAAAAGAGGAAAAAAGAAGTGATTTTATAGAAAATGATAGGGATAAGAACCTAAAAGATATTTTAGTCCATCTTTACTGCTGGCAAAAACTTCTTTTAGACTGGCTAGAGAGTAATTTAGGGGGAAGGGATAAGGACTTTTTACCAGAAGGCTATAATTGGAGGACCTATCCTCAGATGAATATAGAAATTCAAAAAGATCATGAGAGTATGGCCTTGGAAGAGGCAGAAGAAATTCTAGATAAAAGTCACCAAAGATGCCTAGCCTACATAGAAGACTTTGGCGAAGAAGAGCTTTATAGTAAGGCCTATTATAGCTGGACCAAGACTACTAATGTGGCCTCCTATATAATTAGTTCAACATCCAGTCACTATGACTGGGCCATAAAGAAGATAAGAAAAAACTTGAAGATTTACAGAAATAATAAATGACTATTGACAAATAGACACTAGGTATTATAATGATATTGAACAGTGTTCAACCAGGAGGAATCAATTGACAGAAGTAGATAAGAGTAAGAAGAAAAAAGATCATATATTGGAAATAGCAAAAAACATAGCCCATGAGGAAGGTCTTTCTAATTTGAATATTAGAAGAATCGCCAAGGAGGCTGGAGTAGCCATTGGGTCTGTCTATAATATTGTAGGCAATAAGGATGATCTAATCCTTTACTTGGTAAAAGACTACTGGGAAGAGTCTATAAGAGAGCTTGACCAGGAAAGTAAAAACTTTGATGGCAACTACGAAGACAAGCTAAATCAACTCTACATAGGTTTTAGGCAGGTATCAAGAAAGTTTCACAGTGACTGGATAAGGGACTTGGTAGGCATGCACATGGAAAATCCACATGTAGTTGACCTAAGTGACTCTTACAAGAAGGAGATAGAGGATATGATAAAGTCTATCTTAAGTGAAGATATGAGCATAAAAAACCACTTTGATGATGATTTTAAGCTGGACGATCTGGCTAAATTTATTTTTGACAATATGATGTTTTCTATGGGAAACAATGAGAAAAACCTGGGATTTTTAAATAATATTCTAAGGAGATGTCTAAAAAATGAGAGCAATAATGGAGACAGGATTTGATGTATTTTATTTGATCTTTGTTATATCCATGGGGATATACTTGATTAAAATTGACGATAAGAAAAGTGATTCTAAACTATTTGGAATCATGGCTGTAGTTTTAGGCTTGGGAGACAGTTTTCACCTGGTACCCCGTATAATGGCCTTAAATACAGAAAATGGATTTGAGATTTATAGGATAGCTTTAGGTATGGGTAAGGCTATTACTTCAGTTACCATGACTGGTTTCTACCTAATCCTATATAAAATCTATAAGAGAAGATATGATGAAAAAGACAAGAAGATGGACATGACCATCTATCTTTTAGCTGGAATTAGGATCCTTATAAGCCTATTTCCACAAAATAGATGGTTAGATGCGGTTCAACCAATGTCTTGGTCCATCTATAGAAATATTCCTTTTGCCCTAATGGGACTAATTTTAATAGTTCTATTCTATCAAAAGGCTAGGGAAAATAAGGACAGGGCCTATAAGTATATGTGGCTAGCCATTACCCTATCCTTTGCCTTTTATGTTCCAGTTGTTTTATGGGCAGACAAGTATCCTTTAATAGGACTACTTATGATACCTAAGACCATGGCCTATATTTGGGTTGTAGTTATGGGTTACAAGGACTATAAATTAAATAAGTAAGTTAAAAAGCAGACTTCGGTTTGCTTTTTTTGTCCTTATGGGTATCTATAGAGAAATATAATTTTTAGGAGAAGCTAATGGAGACGAAAAAAGACTATCTAGATAGTCTAGAAAAAGAAGATGAGAGAAGAAGGATGGAAGAGGTCCTGGATTGGGTTGAAAAAACCTATCCCCAGCTAGACTTTAGAATAGGCTGGAACCAACCTATTTATACTTATGAGAAAACCTTTATTATAGCCTTTAGTAGGTCAAAAAAACACTTAGCCCTGGCTCCAGAGAAAAAGGCTCTAGATCTATTTTCGGAAGAGGTAAAGAAAAGAGGCTATGACCACTCTAAAGAGTTGATAAGATTTCCCTGGGACAAGGAAGTAGACTATGAATTAATAGGAAAACTCGTAGATTTTAATCTTGAAGACAAGAAGGGCTGTAGAAGCTTTTGGAGAAAGTCCTAGCATGATGAAACAAAGTACCGTGAGCCCTAGAGATAGTGTATAATATAACAAGGAAGGTATAAACTATGAGGGACATGATTAAAAAATTTGATGGAATTGATAATGTTTATAGCATTAGCTTAAAAAACATTAATGGCTTGGACTATGGTTATGAGCCTGGAATAAAACTTATTTATCTGATAAAAGGACAGGTTGATTATAAGCTAGATGAACAACTTATAAGTCTTAGGCCAGGTGAAGTTTTGCTTTTAAATAAGTTTGATAGCAGGTTTATCTATAGTAAGGACTTGGACAATCTTATAATATCCTTGGATATAAAAAAGGAATACTTGGATGCCCACAATGGACTTTTGGCCAATGTAAGGTTTATAAACCACTTAGACAAAAACTTGCTTAATAGAAGGCTGGTAGATAATATAGTTGGGCTCTATAAGGATACTAGAAACAATGAAGATGAAGTAAAAAGATTATCTGCTGTTAATAATATTTTAAAGACCCTAACATCCAACTATATAAATAGAGAATACAGTAAGAAATTAAAGGATGATAAGTTGATAAACTTGGAAATCCTATCCAGAGACTATGACAGTTTAACCTTTGAAGAGTTAAATCTTTCTAGTTTATCAGACAAGCTCCACTTAAGTGAATCCTATATATCTAAGATGATTTACGAGTTTTGTGGCATTCAATTTACAGAGTTTGTTCAACAGTTAAAACTATACTATGGCTGTAATTATCTTTTGACAACTTCCAAGAGTTTGGAAGAGATTGCAGAATTGGTAAACTTTAATTCAACCAAGTCACTTAATAGACTTTTTAAAAAGTATCTAGATATAACCCCATCCCAATACAGAAAAATATATGGAAAAAGGAAAAATCTTTACAGGTATGAGGATTTTTTAGGCCTAGAGGAGGAAGAGGAAGAAGACTTTGAAGGCTATTTAAAAAGGATGTTAAAAAGGGATAGATTTGAGATTGAGGTAGATGCTAAAAGTCAAGTAACCTATGATGACTACTTTAGAGACTTTGCCATTATAAGAGAGTTTAATTCTTTAGGCAGGGATTATATTTATTCGATAGACAGGATTGTGGAAAATATAAGCATCAATCAAATTATAATAAATATTAAATACTATAAGGACAAAGATATTTTTGTTCTTAAGGATACGGGGAAAAAAATTTCTAGAGATGACCTATATTTAATCCTAGATAGGTGTGTAGAACACCAGGTAGAGGCTCTTTTATACTTGGATAATGGACAAGTAGATCTAACTAGATCAATATTAGAAGAGAAACTTGGTGATTTTGATAAGTTCTATACAGCCATATCCAATATTATAGGGGCCAATAACATGAGAAAATTTGGCTATACCATAGATATACAAAATCTTTTTGACCATATGGAAGACCCTAAGAAGCTAGAGCTTTACAGGGAGTATATCTACCGTCAAAGAAGACTTTTAGACGAGAAGGTGGGAACCAAGGACTATAATTGGGGCATAGAGATAGGTGATCTGGAAGAGGACAAGTTAAATAAAATAAGAATATTGGCAAACAACTTATTTTTAGATAGGAAGGAAGACTTTAATCCTAAGTTTATATCCCTAGGTTATAGGACTAGGGAAGCCAGTAGGGACTTAAAACAAATTTTTTATGATATAAAAGACTATGAAAAAACTATATTTTCATCTATATCCCAACTTTTAAAAGAAATAAATTTCCCAATCCAGTTTATTTATATAAGAGGCCTATTTGAACACATAGATATAAGTGACATGGACATAAGGTATAGGAATCTTTTAATGATTTCTTTGATTCTAGAAAGTAAGTATTTTCTCAAGGGGGAAAATATTTACCTGCCAGAGTATAAGGTAGTAGATAAGAGAAGGGATGTTAGCTACTATTATCCTAGGGTAATTGACGACTATGGATTTTTCACCCCCTTTTATTGGTCGCTCTTTCTTCTAGGTCAAATTAAGGGAAGTTTAATAGCAGATGAGAAACGCTATATGGCTATAAAAAATGAAAATGATTTATATCTTGTAATTTATGGGGACTTAGCCAGTGATTACTGCTATGCAAATGATAAAAACTTTGTAGACCTTAAGGAACACCAGGTTGAAATAAAATTAAAAATAGATGGACTGGAAGGGAAATATAAGGTAATAACACAAAAGTTATCATTCGAACATGGTAGCGTGGAAAGTAGTATAGGAACTAAGGATAATTATAAATATTTATCAGCTAAGGATAGAAGATATCTTAGGACTATCTCAACTCCTAGCTTTCAAATGGATTTGGTAGACATGAAGGGCCATCATGAGGAAAGTATAAATTACTCTCCCTTTAATTTCATTTTAAAAAAATATATTAAACTATAAAAATATAACATGATTATATAAAAATATAACAGTTACTATATAAACAAATGTGAATATACAAAAAACTATAAATATATGCTAGGGAAAAGAAAAAAATAGCTATTAAAAAGATTGCTATCTTCTAATATAATAATCCTCAGGATTAGATGGAGGGACTAAATGAGAAGAAATATAGCAATTTTTTTTATGGCTGTTTCAGCCTTTTTTATTGGTCTAGGAGGAAATTCAGCAAGGGCTTATGAAGAAAACTATGTTGATGTTCCTGTTAGAACAGTATGGACAAATGTTAAAAAAGAAAATAGACCAGAGATTAGAACTAGAATCATGGAAGATAATGGACAGACAGAACACACTCTTATCCTATCAAGTGATAATGATTGGACAGGGGTAATAAAGAATGTTTATAAGGATCCTTATTCAAGATACAGTCTAGGACTAGGAAGTTCAGATGGTAATTTTGAATTTAAGGCCTATGGAGATGTCCGTGCTAACTTAGGATTTAAAGTTTATGTTAGAGGCTATGACACTACTAGTATAAGGGTTAGACTTGATGATTTATCAGGCAACTTAACAGAAGAGGCAAGTTTTGACCTTTATGCCAATGATATGTTTGTAAGGACCATAAGCTTAAAGCCAGGAGAAGAAAAGAATTTTCATGACTCTGACAGCTATGATGAAAATGGTGACTTTATAAACTACAGTTTAAGATCTAGAGGAGATGATGGGGCAAACTATAGGATAGTTAGTAATTTTGATGAACATAACCTAAGAGTAGACTTTGACCTTGTAAGAGAAGAAGAAAACCCACCAATAGATAAAAGACCAGTTGGAGAACCAGAAGAGGACAATGGTATTTCAATAAACCCTATCCAACCAGGGGATAAAGAAGATGAAGGCCATTATGAAGAAACTACCAATTTGAGTATTTTCATAAAAGACCAAGGGGAAAAATCTGCTAGCCCAACTCTAGTAACTATAAGAAATGGTGAAGAGGTTATTTTACAAAGATATCTAAATAGTGGGGTAGAGTTTAATAAGTATGACCTTAAAAGCTACGATGAAGATGGCAAACTTATTGAATATAGTTTAGACATAGAAGAAGATGGTCATAGCTTTGAGGTGATTAGAGACTATGATGAATATAATTTAAGGCTAGTTTATAAAATAGACAGGTATGTTGGAGCAAAGCCACAAGCTCCAGTAAATCCACTACCAGTAAATCCTAATGATAAGGATAAAGATAGTGGAATTTCAGAAAACCCTATTCAACCAGGAGATAGAGAAGAAGACAAGAAGGACTATGAAGATGAAACTACTAACTTGAGTATTTTCATAAAGGATCAAGGGAAAAAATCTACTAGTCCAATTCTAGTGAGAATAAAAAATGGTGATGATATAGTTTTAGAAAGATACCTAAATAGTGGGGTAGAATTTAATGAGTATGACCTTAAAAGCTATGATGAAGATGGTAAACTTATTGAATATACCTTAGAGATAGAAAAAGATGGTCATAGATATGAGATAGATAAAAACTATGATGAATATAATTTAAGACTAGTCTATAAAATAGATAGGTATGTTGGAGAAGAACCACTACCAGTAAATCCTAGTGAACCTGAAGAAGGAGAAAATCCAGTTGACGAATCTTCAAAGGAAGACGGTAAAAAGGAACCAGAAGACTCAGAAACACCAGGAGTTGTGGAACCAGAAGAGGATGAGGATAGTGGAATTTCAGAAAATCCTATTCAACCCGAAGAAGGAGAAAATCCAGTTGACGAACCTTCAAAGGAAGATGATAAAAAGGAACCAGAAGATTTAGAAGTACCAGGAGTTGTAGAACCCGAAGGCAAGGAAGATGGGGATGGTGGACTTTCAGAGAATCCTATTCAACCTGATGATAAGGAAGATCCAGTTGATGAACCTTCAAAAGAAGAACCTGAAGTTCCAGAGATACCAGGAACTTTAGACCCAGAAGATAAGAAAGATCCAGTTGACGAGCCTTCTAAAGAAGATGATAAGAAGGATCCAGAAGTTCCAGAAATGCCAGAAATTGTAGAACCAGAAGAGGATGAGGATAGTGGTATCTCAGAAAACCCTATTCAACCAAATGAAAGTGATAGGGAAGAGGAAGCTAAACAACCAGAGCAACCAGAAGTTCCAAGCCTACCTATTTATCCGATAGATCCAGGTGAAGGATCTTCTTCAAAGAAGAAGGACAAGATAAGTATTTCCCTAGTAAATATTTGGAAGCTAAATGATTCTAGAATGAATAAGAAACCTTATAAAGACTTGGTTATCAGATATAACCTATATGCAAATGGCAGGCTGGTAGACAGTTTAGATTTAAGTATTTTTGATAAAATCAAGCCAGGAAATAGTTATTATAAGCTTTTGGATGATGGTAAGATTAAGAACAAGGAAAATATTTGGTTTGGAGAATTTACAAATTTAGCCAAGTATGATGAAGATGGCAAACTAATCAAGTATGACCTTATACAGGTTAGTAGACTTACTGGCTTTAACTTTGGGGTTAAAGAAGATGGTGGAAATTTTATCTTTACCAATAGTCAAATACCTAAGGCACATATTAAGAAAGTAGGTAGTTTGGAAAGTCAAATTATAAATGTTTTTGAAAGTTTGGAAGAGTCTAGCTTAGAAGAGTCTAGCTTAAAGAATGTAGAGACAGTTTCCTATGTTTTAGAAGAAGAGGTCAACACTGATATATCTAGAGAACATTCATCCCTGGCATACCCAAGTCAAAGAATAGAAACTAAAGAAATAAAAAAACCTGCTTTAGGGAAAATTAGCCTAGCTAAAAAAGACCTATCAGGTCAGGAAAAAGCTTCCTATGAGTTGGAAGGTGTAAGAGAAGGTGGACTAGTAAGAAGTTTACTTCTTTTACTAGCTCTAGTTTTAATTTATCTAGCAAAGAAATATTCTGATAAGAAAGAAAATATCTAATGAGAAAACTGGCCAGGCCAGTTTTTTTATTGAAAAATTAGCTTAAATATAATATTATTAGGTCATCATAGAATAGGGGAGATAAGATGAATAGTCCAAATAGAAGTAATAAAAAACTATATAGAATAAAAAGAGGATCTATGGTAGCTGGAGTATGTAATGGAATAGGCCTTTATTTAGACATAGACCCAACCATAGTAAGGTTAGTCTGGGCCCTTTTAGCCCTAGCCTATGGATTTGGAATAGTTGCCTATATAGCAGCGGCCATAATCATACCTGAAGCACCTGATAGTTATTAAAATTACTAATTGAGTAAAATAAGTCAGTAAAAAGACTAAAGAATAATTTAAAATGGGAAGCTAATTATAAAATTTATGATTACCTTCTCTTTTTTATTATTAGATTTAAGAAGGATAGATTTACCTAAAAGCCTTTAAGGCTTATAATAGGAGAAAATCAAGGAGGGACTATGAAATATAAAAATCCAGTCTATAGAAAGGTGAGAGGGGCCTTTAGGGCAGAAGTATCTTGTGCTAGTTGTGGACAAGAGCTTACTATCTACCATAAAAAGGGTAGGGGGAACTTAATAAATATGTATATTACTAGAATTGAAGAAGCCAATGTGGACTTGAAGGAAAAGCTTCTCCTATGTCCATCTTGTGGTGAAGAAATAGGTGTATTGATGGAAGTGAAGAAAGATAAAAGTCTGGCCTATAAGATGTATAGGAGTAAATACAGGATGAAAACACTTTAAAAACATGCCTAATGTTTTATAAACATGCATAAATGTGATAACATAAGACTATAAAGGATATGAGGATTCTTTGTGAGAAAGGAGATAATATGACTACAAAGGAAAAAAAAGGAGGAAAAAGAGGTTTTGAGCTTCTACAAAAAATTGGTAAGTGCTTCTTCCTTCCTATTTCAGTTCTTCCCTTTGCGGGAATTTTACTGGGTATAGGAGCATCATTGACCAATCCAGCCAATATAGCTAATTTAGGTTGGGAAAAAGCCCTGGGAGAGGGGACATTTTTAAATGGTTTATTTACAGTTTTTAATGGTGTAGGGTCAGTTGTTTTTGGCAACCTACCCTTGTTATTCGTAGTTGCCCTAGCCATAGGTCTGGCCAAGGGAGAAAAGGCTACAGCGGCTTTTGCCAGTATAATAGCCTATTTGACCATGAATGCTACC
Organism: Peptoniphilaceae bacterium; assembly: GCA_030152565.1. Lineage (GTDB taxonomy): Bacteria > Bacillota > Clostridia > Tissierellales > Peptoniphilaceae > CALAZW01. Next base: position 28,897 of record JASLJE010000045.1, on the reverse strand, counting down.
ATAAATAAACTCTTAATAATAGGCGGTAAGCTTTCAGAAGATGGAACTATAGCAGACCATGTACCAGCGGGTTCTTTAGATAATGTGCTTGGTATGATAACCCTGCAGATGGGGGTTTTTGGTGGAATAATCTTAGGTTTAGTAGTGGTTTACCTACATAATAAGTACTATAGAATAGAACTTCCAGCTGCCCTTTCATTTTTTGGTGGAACCAGGTTTGTTCCCATAGTTTCAGTGGCAGGTTCAATTTTACTGGGAGGATTTTTCTATCTTACTTGGCCATTTATACAAATAGGCATAAGTAAATTAGGTGATTTAGTTGTTAGGTCTGGTTACTTTGGAACATTTTTATACGGAATTATAGAAAGGGCCCTAATACCATTTGGACTTCACCATGTGTTTTATGTACCTATTTGGTCTACAGCCCTAGGTGGACAGATGGAAATTGGAGGTAAGTTGGTACAGGGGGCTCAAAATATTTATTTTGCCCAATTAGCAGATCCAGCTACCAAGGAATTTAGCATGGATGCAGTAAGGTTTTTAGTTGGTAAGTATCCATTTATGATGGGGGGATTACCAGGAGCAGCCTTGGCCATGTATCATACTGTACCTGAAATGAGAAGGGAAGAAGTAAAGGGACTTTACTTTGGTGCCGGCTTTACTTCATTTTTAACAGGAATAACAGAACCAATAGAATTCACCTTCTTATTCCTAGCGCCAAAATTATTTGGAATTCACGTACTAGGAGCAGGTTTGGCCTTTCTATCTTGTCACGTTTTAGGCATAGCCATAGGAACCACCTTCTCTGATGGGTTTTTAGACTTTGCCATATTTGGACTTTTACAGGGAGTAAGTAAGACCCGTTGGCCATATTTGGTTCTTTTGTCTCTTGTATATTTCTTTGTCTACTACTTTATCTTTAGATACTTTATAGTTAAGTGGGATGTAAAGGTCCCAGGTAGGGATGATGGAGAAGCTAAACTATTTTCTAAAAAAGACTTTTTAGAAAAAGATGGCAAGGTGGATGAAAACGACCTAAGATCAGAAATAATTACCAGGGGACTGGGAGGCATTCAAAACATAGACAATGTGGATTGTTGTGCAACCAGACTTAGGGTTACAGTGATGGATCCTTCCAAGGTGGACAAGGACCTCTTAAAACAAAGTAGGGCATCAGGTGTCCTTACAGAAGGCAAGGGAATTCAAGTTATCTATGGACCTAAGGTAAACATAGTTAAGTCTTATCTGGAAGAGTTTCTAGAAGAAAACAAGGATAATCCGGATTTACAGGATACAGCTGACAAGAAAGAAATTGATTTGGAAGTAAAAGACGAAGTAAAAGATGAAGTAAAAGATGAAGTGAAAGAAGCTAGTTTAGACTTGGATAGCTATCCTTTAATAGCTGTAGACGGAGAGCTTATGGACATAAAAAAGGTACCCGACGAAGTCTTTTCAACCAATATGTTAGGAGTTGGCTATGCCATAAATCCTAGCAGTAAGGAAATCTATTCTCCAATAGCAGGAGAGGTAAAGTTAATCTTTCCAACCAAACATGCCATAGGCATTAAGGGGGATGATGGATCCAACATCTTAATCCATATGGGAATAGATACTACTGAACTAAAGGGAGCAGGCTATGACATTAAATGCCAGCTAGACCAAAGAGTGGACAAGGGACAATTGTTGGCCCTGATGGACATAGACTTTATCAAGAACAAGGGCTATGACCCTATTATTCCAATTATCTATACAGACATGGATAATCTAGAAATAAAGCTTGAAGAAGGACCTGTTAAGGCAAGAGAAGAAAAGAAAATAGAAATTAAATAGGAAATAAATAAGAAGGCCCTATCCATATGGATAGGGTCTTTTATTCTAAGCTAGAAAAATCATGGTTTATTATTTCAACCAAATGAAATTTATCATCTTCAAATTCAAATTTAAATATGGCACAGTTTGTAATTCCTCTTTTAAACTTAGGGCCTCTAGTTTCATGTTCCCAGTTTAGGACAAATTGTCCACAGGAAGCTCCATGGGAAACTACCAGTACACTGTCGTGACCATCCTGTCTCATAATATCTAAAAGAGTAGAAGATACTCTTTCTCTTAATTCCACATCACTTTCTCCTCCATAGGCCTTGAAGAAGTCTCCATAGGGATACTTAGGGTTTAAGAATTCATCCTTGCCTTCAAAGGCTCCAAAATTCCACTCCTTTAGTCCCTTTAGTCTTTTGTAGTCCATAGAGTAGTCAGTTACTATTTCCAGAGTATCGCTGGTTCTTTCAGAGGTTGAACAATATGCCTTATCAAAAGTTATATTTTGATCTAGGAAATATTGTCTGGCAATCTTACATTGGGCCCTACCCTTTTGAGTTAGGGGAGAGTCACACCAGCCTTGGATTTTTTTCTGTTCATTAAATAGGGTTTGTCCATGTCTCATTAAATATAGTGTTTTCATACTACCTCCTAGCTAAATAATAATAAAAAAGCTTAAAAAATACAAGGAGGGTCATTTTTATCAAGACTATTTATATGATAGGATTTAAATGGGTATATTATTAATAAAAAAGGATGGTTAAATGAAAATAACAAGAGTTGAAGGAAAATATAATGAAGCCCTGGTCTATACCGATAATTTGGAAAAGTCAGCTAGAGACCAATTAAAAAGAATGTGTGACTATGAATTTACTAAGGATAGCAAGATTAGGATTATGCCTGATGTCCACGCTGGTCTAGGCTGTACTATAGGTACTACCATGACAGTAGAGGACAAGGTGGTTCCCAATATAGTGGGAGTGGACATTGGATGTGGTGTTTATTGTCTAGAACTGGGAAAAGATGAAATAGATTTGGAAAAGTTTGACCAGGCCTGCAAGGAAATACCATCGGGTAGAAGGGTTTGGGACAGGGAGGTCTATCCCTTTGATTTTAGCCGCTTAAATTGCTATAGGGAGCTTAAAAATATGAACTGGCTAAAGAGGAGCTTGGGAAGCTTGGGTGGAGGTAACCACTTTATAGAGATAAACCAGGCCAAGGACGGGACCAAGTATTTGGTCATTCATACAGGTAGTAGAAATCTGGGCAAGCAGGTGGCTGACTACTATCAAAAATTGGCAGTAGACCTACATAGGGGCAAGGAAGACTATTTTAGGCAAAAAGAAGAAATAATTTCCACCTATAAAGAAGAAGGAAGAAGAGACCAGATTGAAAAGGCTTTAAAAAAGATTAAATGGCAGCCTCTTAAGCCGGATCTTCCCAAGGACTTATGCTATTTATATGGAGATTATTTAAAGGCCTACATAGAAGATGTGGATGTTTGCCAGGACTATGCCAGACTCAATAGAGAGTCTATAGCCCAAAGTTTGGTGGAGAAAATGGGTTTAGAAGTGGTTCATAGTTTCCATACAGTTCATAACTACATAGATATAGACGAAATGATTATTAGAAAGGGAGCAGTGGCAGCCTATGAAAATGAGCTGATCTTGATTCCTATTAATATGAGAGATGGTTGTATTTTGGCCAGGGGTAGGGGAAATGAAGACTGGAACTATTCAGCCCCCCACGGAGCCGGTAGGCTTATGTCTAGAAGAGAGGCTAGGGAGGTCCTTGATTTCAAAGACTTTAAAGAGTCTATGGAAGGTATATATTCAACTTCTATAAAGAAGAAAACCCTGGATGAAGCCCCTATGGCCTATAAGCCTGTGGAAGAAATCCTAGATGCCATAGGACCTACTGCTCAAGTAATAGAGCTTATAAGACCCATCTATAATTTTAAGGCCTAGGTCTTTAATAGCTAAAAGATTTGTACTATACTAGAGATAAAATTAATGAAGGAGAGCTTATGAATATATTAGAATTTACTAAAGAAATACTTGCCATAGATAGTCCTACAGGTTATACAAAAAATGTTGTTAACTTTCTTAAGGAAAGGGCAGAAGCTTATGGTTATAAGACTGAAGTAACTCCCAAGGGAAACCTGCATGTTTTTGTTGACGGCAAGGACAATTCAAGGAGGGTTGGTATATCAGCCCACTGTGATACTCTAGGTGCCATGGTTAGAAGTATTACACCAGAAGGAAATCTTAAATTTACAAAAATTGGTGGCCTACAACTACCAACAGTAGATGGAGAGTACTGTAACATCTACACTAGAGATGGAAGAAAGTATACAGGAACCATCTTATCTTCATCACCTTCATCCCATGTTTATAAGGATGCTGAATCTAAGGAAAGAAATGAAGACAATATGATTGTTAGATTGGATGAAAAGGTAGAAAATAAAGAAGATGTTCTAGATCTAGGCATACAAAATGGAGATTTTATTTGTGTTGATCCTAAGACTACCATAACTAATGGCTTTATTAAATCAAGATTTTTAGATGATAAGCTAAGTGTTGGTATTTTATTTAAGCTTTTAGATAGCTTTAGAGAAAACAAACCAGCCTATGACATGGTATTTGTATTTTCAACCTATGAAGAAGTTGGCCATGGTTCTTCCTATATACCAGAAATGGATGAATTTTTAGCTTGTGATATGGGCTGTATAGGGGAAGATTTATCTTGTACTGAGTACGATGTTAGCATTTGTGCCAAAGATTCATCAGGACCTTATGACTATGACATGGTAACTAGACTATTAAATATTGCCAAGGAAAAAGAACTTCCTCACGCTATAGATATTTATCCTATGTATGGATCAGATGTCTCAGCAGCCTTGAGGGCAGGAAATAATATTAAGGGAGCCTTGGTTGGACCAGGTGTCCACGCTTCCCACGGCATGGAAAGATCTACAGAAAGTGCTGCCAATGCAGCCTATGAACTATTATTTGCTTATTTAACCAACTAGTAGTTAGAAAAAGAAAAAACATAAGATGAGGAGGACTGGTAAAACTAGTCCTCCTTTAGTATTTCTATGGCCTGGCTAACCGAGTCTACCACATACTTGGTCCTAGCCTTAAGCGGGTCTTTTGCATGGTGGAAGGTAAAGCTATTTTCTACCAAATCTAGCATGGGTAGGTCATTGTAGGCATCGCCAATGGCTGCCATATTTTTATCTTTTATCTTAAAGTGGTCTTGGATGATTTGAAGGGCCAGGCCCTTGGAGTTTTCTTCATGGCTACAGTCTACCACTCTTAGGTTTTGAAAGGCCCTAACGCCCAGGTCCATATCATTTATTTCCTGGCAGACCTTTTGGGCTTTTTTCTCATCTGAAAGACTGATGGAAAAGCCTAGAATATTTTTTTCATCTATTTGGTCAAAATCATTTATTATACAGGTTTTTGTGGTCTGAAGTCCCTTGTCATGAAGATAAAGATAGGTAATATCCTCTCCAATAACCACAGACTTTTCCTGGCTATATAAGCCTAGGATTTCTTTAACCAGATTCACATCCATGGCTTTTTCATATAAGGGGGATAAGTCCTTGTCCAGGATTAGGGCCCCATTATTTAATATGTAAAAATCCAGGTCTATAAGTCCGTTGGTTTCACTTAAAAGAGCCTCTCTAGACCGGCCAGTAGATAGGCCAAAAATATGTTTTTTTCTAAAACTTTTAATGCTTTCTAGATCTTTTTTACTGATAGATGGTTTTTTCTGCCTAAAATATAGACTGCCATCAAAGTCGCTGGCAAGTAATTTCATAAGTCCTCCTATTCTTAATATGTAAACCCTTTCCCTTCTTCTTATTATTAGTTTAATCTATATTGGAATAAAATACTATTATGCTATAAAATAGACTTAGGAAGTTAAAGTAAATATTGGAGAGTGGAAATGAAACATATAAAGCACATTAATTTGCTTTCAGATGATATGAGAAAGATTTTAACCAGGGAACTAGAGGCTGGAAATAGGGTAGAAGATACCTTTATTGGAGGCTATAGACAGTTGTCTGGAGATCACTTATTTATCATGCTAAAGGAACCTTTTATGGCTGAATCCAAGAAAGTCTATGAAAACATAGAGTACAGAGAGATAAATAATCCATACTTGTGGAAGGCCCAGTATAAGGATTTGGCCAATGACCAGACCATAGGTTGCTATTTTGGCAAGGAGTTTTATAGCTAGTATGAAAAAACTTAGGGCCATTTATATAGGAGATGTGAGATTTGATACCTGTCCTGTCTTTGAGTTAGATCCTTTGACAGGTGATTTTGAAATGATTATAGATAGAAGTTTTGCCTATGGCCAGGAGGCTGTCTACAGTGATCCAGACTTTATTTTATTTGAAATAGAGGGCGATCAGGCAAAATTGATAAAGAAAAAAACCCTTTAAAGGGTTTTTTTAATCGTCAACTATTATTTCAGCATTAAGCCATTCTTTTTTAATATATCTTATAAAGACAATAACAAATCTAAAGGCCAAATCTAAAAACATTCCCATCCAGGCCCCTCTAAGTCCCAAGTTGAATACATTGATAAATAGATAGGCTGCTATAAGCCTTACAAACCACATACCGCCTAGGGAAGCGTATAGGGGAACCTTAGTATCTCCAGCTCCGGTTAGGACTCCAGTAAGAACAATAGAGGAGTTAAACATGGGTTGGACAAAGGCTATTATCTTTAGTGCTCCAACACCCTCTTCAATAACTGCCGGATCATTGGAAAACAAACTCATCAATTGTCTAGGGAAGATATAAAGTAAAATACCACTTATAATACCGGCCAGTATAGAAAGTTCAAAGCAGATCTTGCCGTAGTTTTCCGCATCTTCCTTATTTCCTGCCCCTAGGGCTTGGCCTACAAGAGTTGTAGCTGCAACTGAGAAACCAGCTGCTGGCATGTAGGAAAGTGATTCTGCTGTAGTTGCCAAGTGATGGGCTGCTATTTGGATTGTTCCCAGGGTCGATACCATCTTTTGATATAGAACCTGGCCAAAGTTAGTTACCATGTCTTGACCTGCAGCAGGAGTACCGGTCTTATTTATATGCTTTAATAGGACCTTTTCAAACTTGAACAAGTCGCTAAAATGCAGGTGGATTTTTTGGGACCCATTAAAAAGCAGGGTAACCATGATAATCCCACCTAGTGAGTTGGCCATAGCTGTTGATATGGCAGCTCCAGTAACTCCCAAATTAGCCCCCCAAAGCCTAAAAGAATAATTAGTAAGGGGTAGGGTAACTGTCCTAGTATCATATATAAGTAAAAAGTTTCCTATTATATTTAGAATATTAATAAAAAATGCCACCATCATGGGAACCTTGGTGTTTCCAATCGCCCTAAGTACACTAGAGGCTACAATACCGGTAAACATGGGGATAATTGATAGGCTCCATATTCTCAAGTAGGTAACAGCATCGTCCATTATCTCGCCATCAGCTCCCAACCAGCCAGGTATAAATTTAGCCAGTAGAAAGGTTATAATAAAAATTATGGTAAAGGCTATAAGTCCACTGGATAAACCATTTATGGTAGCCCTCTTAGCTCTCTTTTCATTGTTGGCTCCAATGCTTTGGGCCACTTGAACAGTTGTTCCAACTGCAAATAAAGTTGAGCATGCCAGTAAAAACCAGGTAATAGTAGCATTTATTCCCACAGAAGCTGTCGCTGCTGTACCGAGAACCGCAACCATGATTGTATCTGCAAAACCTACAATAACATTGGCTATATGTTCTACTATACTAGGTATGGCAACTCTAAACGTGTCTTTTAAATATCTTTTCTTCTTATCAAATGCCATAAGCCCTCCTTTATTTGTTTTAAATATACTAGACTATTGTATATGCTAATTCATTATTTGACTAGTGTTTTTTAAAATCAGTTATCATCTTACTATAAAATAAAAGAAGATTCAATCTTTTATTTTGGACCTATCATATGGTATTAAAAACCACTATCATGTAGAATATAAATAGAAAGATAAAGAATGGAAGGATAGGATGAGAAAAAAATTTGTTATTCTTGTTCTCAGTCTAGTCCTAGCCCTATCAGCCTGCCAAGAAATAAAGCCAGAAGACATAGGTGGCCAGGAAGAAGGAAAAGATGAAAGAAATGCTAGGGAAAAGATTGAGGCCAAGGTCTTATTAGAATTAAAGGATGAGAAATTCTTAGACCAAGGATTATGGGGGGACTTTAGTTCAGATGGAAAGGAAGAATTTCTAATATATTTAAATGGACAGGATAGGGAAACTGATCCATGTTTTTACCTGTTTACAGAAAATTCCTTGGACAAGGTAAATATAGATCCTCGCTATGCTGACTATAGCTGGGAAGAAACTTTTACCAATGACAAGGGAAGTGTTCTAGTCCTTTCCAATCAGGACAAAGACTTTCCGCAGATAAAATTAGTAACAGTAATGGGAACCAATATTAAGATGATAGAGGAAAGATATCCTATAGTGTCTTTTAAAAAACAAGTTACTGGGAAATATCAAATAAAGTATGTTAATAATGACAGTTTGTTTGAACTGCAAAAATATGATCCTAGAGAGGCTGATCTTCTAGAAATCAAGGAGGTAAACTCCAATCAAGTAACCATTCAGGATTCCTATGTAAACCTGGATGTGGGTGGACTTATAAGCCATGGAGGCCAGGCCATTAACCTGGATCAGTTTAGAAAGTACGAGCATGCCAACAAGGTTTTAGAAGTTTTAGAAAAAAATAATAGACTGGTATTTTCCATATATAGATATGCCAATAACCAGGTGGTTTTAAACCTCTTGGATTTAAATGGCAAGGGATTTGTAAGCTATATTAGGTTTGATACAGATGGTGACTCCCTATCTTATGCCAACGACTTGGAAGAGGCTAGTCAAGGTTTTGAATTGGAAAAAGACTTGACCATGGAGAATTTGATGGCCAGATCTTTTAGGGGGGCCAAGTCCAATAAACTCTTTCCCCTAGAGGCGACCCAGATAGAAAAAAGCCAGGAGAAGATAAATATAGAAGACCTTTATGAATTGGAAAGGCTTTTAGTTGACTATCCCTACTTTGCTCCCTACTATTGGCAGGTGGATAATAAGTTGGTGACCATCCCTCTTTACTATAAGAAGGATGACGAGGCCTTCTATAAGACTATAAGTTATGAGAAGGAAGAAGGGGATGACCCTAGGTTCTATGTAGTGGCAGGAGATACTAAGCTGGCCATTGACTCAGACGAAAGAAGTAGGGTAAAAAACTTAGACCCAGAAGTTTTCTATGAAAACCTGGATGACAAGGAAAGAGATTATCTTCTAGAAAAAGATTTTCTAGCCAGGATTGGTCAGATGGAACTAAGCCTAAAAAACAAGGATGATAGCTATGTTTTCCTAGGAGATCAACTGGTTTGGCAGGATAATAAGGCCAGCTATAAAAGTGACCTTTACAAGGGAGTCTTTTATCTAGAATATAGGCCAGAAGATAAGTATGAAATATATTTTACCAGGTATGGAAGTGACAAGAAAACCAAGATAGGCTGTGGTAAAAGTGCCAGCCAGCCTAGATTAGACCTGGTCAAGTTGGAAAATGAGACCCTTCTAGAGATGCTTCTTGTAACTAGCAGGGGCAAGGATGGTAGGCTGGAAAATTCCAGGGTCTATTATTCACCCAACCTGTCAGATACTCCAAGAGAGTATAAGTATTTTGAACCCATGTATTTTAGGGTTGAGGCTGGTGAGTTTTATGCCCTTGTAAGAGGTGAAGGCTACCAGGTTAAATTTGAACTTATCTACAATATTAGACAAAATAGATTGGCCATAACTAGGCCAGTCAAGCTGATAAAAGAGACTTAGGTCTCTTTTTTTATGATCTTTTTTACAAATCTGATATGATCATATATATAGAAAAAAATAATTATATATAAGATAAATGAGGTTAATATGGAAGATGGAATTTATGAAAAAATAATTGATATAAGAGATAGGAAAAAACTAAGTAGGGATAATTCCAGGCTGAGAAAACTTGATAAAAGTGACCTGGACAAGAATTTATCCTTGAACTTTGATAGGAAGATCAGGGCCAAGTTATCCTCTATAGCTGATGATGAGGAGAAAAGGGCCTATATAAAAAAATTAAATGAATCCCTAGATTTGGAAGACTTCTACTATGAAAAAGATGATCCAGTAGAGTTACTAGCCTTTTCAGAGGAAGAGGACAAGTTGGACTACCTGGCTGAAAACAGGCCTAGAACTTCTATAGCTAATACAATTTTATTTACAGGATCAGATGGACCTTCCCTGGAAAGTGAGTTTTCTAGGGAGATAAAGACAGCAGATGAAATATATTTTCTAGTGTCTTTTATCAAGTATAGTGGACTTAGGCTTATCTATGATGATCTTAAGGAGTTTACTAAGGACAAGAAGCTAAGGATAATTACCACCTCCTACATGGGAGCATCAGACTATAAGGCCATAGTAGAACTGGCCAAGCTAGACAATACAGAGGTTAAAATATCCTACGATACTAAGAGGACTAGGCTCCATGCCAAGGCCTATTATTTTAAGAGGAAAACAGGTTTTAGTACAGCCTATATAGGATCGTCAAATATTTCCAATCCAGCCATGTCCAATGGTCTAGAGTGGAATCTTAAGGTATCAGAGTATACTAGTCCAGATGTTATAAAAAAACTGGTAGCCACCTATACCAGCTATTGGAATGATGATGACTTTATAAGGTTTGACCCAGAACAAGACCAAGATCAAAAACTTCTTAAAAGAGCCCTTAAGTCCACCGTGACCAGGGAGCTAGACCATGTATTTTTTGATTTAAAACCCTTTTCCCACCAGAGGCAAATCCTTGAGGAATTAACCAGGGAAAGGGAAGTTTATGGATCTTATAAAAACCTAGTAGTGGCGGCTACTGGTACAGGTAAGACCCTACTTGCAGCCTTTGACTATAAGAGGGCCCTGGCTAAAAAAGATTTAAGACTACTTTTTGTAGCCCATAGAAAAGAGATTTTAGAACAGGCACTTTTTAGTTTTAGAAATGTTTTAAAGGATCAAAACTTTGGAGAATTATGGGTTGACGGCCAGCTTCCCAGCGACTATAACCATGTTTTTGTATCCATTCAAAGCCTGGTATCACAAGATAGATATAAGGACTTTAAAAGAGATTATTTTGACTATGTGGTTATTGATGAGACCCACCACTCGGCAGCCTCATCCTATGATAAGGTCCTATCCTATCTAGACCCTTATATTCTCTTAGGACTTACGGCCACACCTGAAAGAATGGATGGCAAGGATATTAAGTCCTATTTCAATAATAGGCTGGCTTCAGAGATTAGACTTTATGATGCTATAGATAGAAAGCTACTTTGTCCCTTCCACTATTTTGCAGTTACAGATTCTGTTGACCTGGCCAATCTTAAGTGGACAGCAGGGGGTTACGACATAAGTCAATTAGAAAGAGTCTATACTAAGGACCAGCAAAGGATTAACACTATAGTGGGGGCTATGGAAAGGTACCTAAAGGACATGGAAGGTTTTAAGGCCCTAGGTTTTTGTGTCAGTATTGACCATGCTGATTTTATGGCCCAGGCCTTTAACAAGTTAAATATACCTTCAAAAGCCCTACATTCTAGGGTGGATAGACAGGATAGGATAAAAATAAAAAATCAGCTTCTAGCAGGTGAGATAAGATGTATATTTACAGTGGATCTTTTTAATGAGGGGGTAGACCTTCCCAGTGTTGATACCATCTTGTTCTTAAGGCCTACAGAATCCTTGACTATTTTTATCCAACAGTTGGGAAGAGGTTTAAGACTAGATGAGAACAAGGAAGTTTTAACCGTCCTAGATTTTGTAGGCCATGCCCATGCCAACTATGACTTTGCCTTTAAATATAGGGCCCTGACAGGAAGGACATCTAGAAGTATAGAAAAGGAAATAAGAGACGACTTTCCCAATATGCCAGCAGGTTGCCACATTAGGATGGAGAAAGTGGCTAAGGAATATATTTTGGACAATATTAGGTCGGCAATCTTTAATGTTAATGATCTAAGAAAAATGATAGAAAACTATGACTATAACTTCAGTGATGGCCTAAGCCTTGGTAACTTTTTTAAAAACTATGATTTGGACAAGAAGAGGTTTTATTCCAGATATTCTTTTTATGAATTACTAAATCAGGTTGGAAGGCTAGAAGATTTTAAAGCCGATGATTTGGACAAGCTTAAGGCTGGACTTAGAAGGATGGAAGGAGTTGACTCCTATAGGCTTTTAAGCTTCTATAAAAGACTTTTAAAAGAGGATGTGGACCTGGAAAAGCTTAATTACCAAGAGAGAAAGATGTTGGGTATGTTTCACTACTGCCTTTGGGCAGATGTGGCAGACCAGGGGTATGGCTATTATCTAGAAAGGCTTAAGACTAATAATAGATCCATCAAGGAAGAGCTAGTGGACTTAATAGACCTTAACCTGGCCAGTGTGGAAAATATGGAGCTTTCCTATGAAGATGACCAGATACCTTTGGATATCTATGCCTCCTACAGCCTACAGGATGTGATGGTGGCCTTTGGGAAGACTAGGGAGGACTATAGGTATCCTATTAGGCAGGGAGTCCTATATGTGGAAGACAAGCATACAGACTTGTTTTTCATTACTATAAATAAGAATGAGGAAGACTACCTACCCACGACCATGTACAATGACTATGCTATAAATTCCAAGTACTTTAATTGGGAGTCTCAAACAACTACCAGCCTTACATCTAATACGGGGAGAAGATACCTATCAGAAGACCCTAACCACAAGATCCTACTTTTTGTCAGGGAAAACAAAAACCAATATGGACATGCGGCCCCTTATATCTTCTTGGGAAGAGCTAGATATGTGTCCCATGAGGGGAGTAATCCTATAGAAATGGTCCTTAAAATGGACCATGAAATACCAGAAACTATAATAAGAAGATCAAGTCTTAGAAGGGTAAATTAACAAATCAACAAATAACCACATAAAAAACAACAAATAACCACAATTTGTGTTATAATGTTTTCGGAAGATAGTTTACTAAAATTACTATGGGGGAAAATATGAGACAAAACAAAAAACTATTAATATTTTTACTAGTGGCCCTATTAAGCTTAGGAGCCTGTGGAACCAAGGAAGAGGTTGGTAGCTTAGAAGAAGAAAGAATAGAAGATTTTTCCTTCTATATGGATCCAATTGAAAAGATAGACCAAGAAAAGTTTTCAAAGGACTTGGAAGTTATCTTAGGTGAGGAAGAAAATCCAGTAGAGCTTGGGGAAAATGAAAGACTTAATATTTTAAGACTAGCCTTAGACAAGGCAGGATTTGTAGAATTTTCCAATACCTTGGATGACAAGGAAGTTGAAAACTTAACAGGAAAGATCAACTATCCAGAAAACACAGCTGATGAGGATAAAAAGTATATAGCAAGTTTAATTCAAGTTTTAGACTTAAACCCAGAGGCAGTAGATAGCTTTATAAATGAAAAAGATGAGAAGAAGGACTTGGACTTCTTAAACAAGTTGAGCTATAAGGTTTTAGCCATCAGGGGTAAGGCATCAAACTTTATAGGCCATGCCAAGGACAAGGACATCTATGAAAAGATAAATAGAAGCTTTAATCAGGCCAGCTTCTTTACAGGTATGGATTTGGCCAAGCTAGGAACCAAGGCAATTTCAGAAAAGATTTCTACTGGTTATAATATTAAATACAAGGGCTATAATGCTAACTTTAATCCAGATAAAACCTTAAAGTATGGCCATAGTGATATAAAGCATGCCAACCAGTTGATAGCCTTATTAAATAAGGAAGATATGGATGCTAAAATACAAATAGAACCAAAGACATCTGTTTTCCAATATATGTTGGATTGGGGTCCAATTCCTGAACCAACTGAAAGCTATGAGGTAGTAAAGGTAAATGAAGATTTATACTTGGCTCACGCCTTGGAATTTGATTTGCTTTTAGAATTTGACAAGCTAGAAGACAAGGAAAAGTTTGATGGTTTAATTAATAAATACGCCAAGAAAGATGATGAAAATCCTGATGGAGAAGGACTTTTATACGGTTCCTGGTGGCAACCTCTATACACTTCAGAAAGTGAGATGGGGGAAGGCTATGAAGAAATAGTTCACAACATTATTTCTAAGGACGGCTATGAACTTCACTCCTTTACCATGATTGATGACAAGGAAAACTTTGAAAAGGGCTTTAAGAAACTAGATCCAAGTTTGGATATAGCAAGTAAGCCTATCTGGTGTGACGAAGCCTTCTTTAGATATTTAAATGGTGATTTCCAATAAGATTTAGAAAAAAGAATCTCTACTTAAGTAGGGATTCTCTTTATTTTAAATGTCCTTTGTACTATAATTTGAAAAAAGGGGGTAACTATGGAAGATTATTTAAAAGCCCATAAACACTCATTTGAAAATGAAGACGAAATAAATAGGAGCCTACTGTGTGGATGTTTCTACTGTCAAAGAATTTTTCCCTCAGCCATGCTCCAAGATATAGATTGGACCCAGGATAGAAATGCCAAGACTGCCCTTTGTCCCTACTGTATGATAGATGCGGTTATAGGAGATGCTTCAGGCTTTGACTTGACAGAAGAACTCTTGGCCAAGATGTGTGACTATTGGTTTTAAGCTTATTTAAATGTAAATAGTAATAAAATTGTAACGCATTGCCTTATTTATTGTGTTATTATCATAAGGTCAGGAGGATATTGTGATAAAGAAAATAGTAAAAATAATATCATTGGCATTTTTATTTTCTCTAGTTCTTATAGCTTGTAGTCAGAGAGAAGTGAAAATAGAAGAGCCTATTAAACTTGAGGCCTTAGATAATGATAAATTCGATATGAAAGAAGAGATAACTGGGGATTTAGATAAAGAGGTCGGTGAGGAAAAAAATAAAGATCCAGAGAATTATAGCCTGGATAAAAGGATAAAGCATCCTCTTATGGGAGACGATGTAAAGGTTGTTAGAATAGACTATTACCATGATCAAATTTTAGAAAATAGTGATTATACCTATTCATTTACAGATGGAAATAAGGGAAATGAGGAGACTGTTTTTTCAACAAACTTTGATTTAGATAATGTTCTTTTAATAGGGATGACCTTTGATGGTAATAACTTAATAGATAGTAGTGTAAAAGATGGATTTTCTTTAAAAGCCGGAGAAAGCATTATACTTAATATAGACTATCCAGAAGGTATCCCAATGTATAAGTTAAGATGGACTGTAGATGGTAAGGAAGATGACTATGTTTTTCAATATAATGGTAAGGAAGGCATGGCTGAATTTATAGAATTTCACTATTAAAAAATAATAAGGTGAGGACGATATGTTAAAGAGATTAGGAATACTTAGTTTATTAGTTCTTATGATTTTCACTGGATGTGGACAAAAAGAAAGTAAAATTTACGAGACTAGAACAGAGTATGTAGGAGATGCATCTAAGGTTTCCAATATAGTTGGAGGCTTGGATTATGGGGAAGGTTTAAAGTATAAGTCTTTAGAGTTATTAACTGATAAGGAAGCTAGAGAAATTAAGATATATTTGGAAGGAAGTATTGAAGCTGTTGATGAAGATAATTTTATCAAGCAAAATGCCCTTATATTTTCTCTTGTAAAGAATTTAGAAAAAATTGGTTATGTGGTAGTAGATGAGAATATAACCATGCCTTTAGAAGTGGTAACTAGAGCGGATGTAGACTCTTATACTAAGGAAAAATACGGCATGACTAGTGAAGAAATCTATGGATCAGAAGAGACCATAGAAAAGATCCACAAGGAAATAAAGGATAAGTAAACCTCTTAGGAGGTTTTTTTATATTTTAAATAAATGGTATACTAGAGATAAAAGTAAAAGATATGGGGGACTTTATGGATATAAAAGCAATAATGTGTGATGTTGATGGAACCCTGATAAATGATGATAGAAGGGTTTTAGATAGTACTATGGAAGTGGCTAGAAAGCTTAGGGCCAAGGGCTATATATTTGGGCTGGCAACAGGTAGAGACCTACATGGTATAGAAGGAAAGATCAAGGAGTGGGGCATAGAAGAGGTTATAGATATGATAGTTGCCAGTGGTGGGGCTGAAATCTATGATAGAAAACTTGGTATAGAAAAAGAAAACCATAAGCTATCTCCACAAGCTATGAAGGAAATTGTCGACCACTATAAGGGTTTGGATATTAACTTTGCCATACCTGACAAGGGTAAAATCTACACTCCTAGGGAAGATGAATATGTTAAGTACCTGGCTGAAAAAGATGGTATGGACTATGTGGTTGTAGACTTTGATGAATACTTGACAGAGCCTAAGTTAAAGTTAATGATAGTTTGTAATTCTCTTTACATGGATGATGTTATGGAAAAAAGTGAGAGCTTTGATGAAAAGTCCTATGACGCCATGTCCATGAGAACCCAGGAATTTCTTTATGAGTATATGGACTATAGGACAACCAAGGCCAATGGTCTGGAAGAGGCTCTAAAGCTTCATGGCTTAAGCCTGGATAACTTGCTGGCCTTTGGAGATGATGACAATGACAAGGACATGTTGGAAAGAGCTGGCCTAGGTGTTGCCATGGGAAATGCCAGTGAATTGGCTAAGAGTGTTTCTGACTATGTGACAGCTAGTAATAATGAAGATGGAATTGCAAAATTTATAGAAGAACATATATTAAAATAAGAGTCCCTAGGGACTCTTATTGCATTTTATAGTCTATTAAATTATTTATGCCAGCGGCCAGGATAAATAAGATCCAATTGTAAAGCCATAGGTTATACTTAAGTCCACTGTAGAGAAAGGCGGCGACTGTCAAAGCCATAATCCCGTCTTTTAAAAACTTCATTTCTTTTTTCTTAGTGGGCTTTTTAAGCCTATAGTCATCTAATTCTTCTCTCATTTCTGATATATCTCCAAATTCCCTAATCACCCTGCCAAAGGCCTGGTCACTATCATAGCCTTGGCCTAGATAGTCCTCATACTTAAGGATAAGGTTGGATATAATCTCTTCCTTAAGGTTTTCAATATAGGGACTGGTTTCATATACAGAAAACAAGTTTTCAACATAGCTTCTTATATCTTGCATGGTTTTCTCCTTTTAATATTGTAAAAATTAATATTGTAAAAAATTATTTATAAGCTGGGAGATTTCTTCAAATTCTTTTATCTTTAAGTCCAGCTCTTTTTTTCCCTCGGGGCTAATCCTATAGTTAGTTCTTTTTCTTCCAAAGGTCTCCTTGGCCTCATAGCCTTCTATAAACTGATTTTTTTCCAATCTTTTTATGGCTGAGTAAAGGGTGGTTTCCTTAAGCTTATAGCGGCCCTGGGACAGCTCATCTATGGTCTTGGAAATCTCATAACCATAGCTGTCATTTTTTTGAAGAATTATCAGTATAAGCAAATCATTAAAACCCCTCATGCTATCACTTGAGATCATATATACCTCCTACTACTTCATCTGATAGAGTAATTATATATTTTTTACTACGACAGGTCAAGTAAAACCTATAGTTAAAAATAATATTTGTGATATAATAAGGAACAAATACATATAAGGAGTTTATTGTGAAAAGTTTAGAAGAAAAAATTATTAGAGAGGGAGAGATACTTCCAGGAAATATACTTAAAGTAGACTCTTTTCTTAATCATCAAATAGACGCTAAATTTTTAGATGAGATAGGAAGAGATTTTTATGAGCATTTTAAAGATGAGAAAATAAATAAGATTGTTAC
Organism: Peptoniphilaceae bacterium; assembly: GCA_030152565.1. Lineage (GTDB taxonomy): Bacteria > Bacillota > Clostridia > Tissierellales > Peptoniphilaceae > CALAZW01. Next base: position 11,268 of record JASLJE010000045.1, on the reverse strand, counting down.
CATAGAGGCATCAGGTATAGCCATAGCCATGGCCTGTGCTAGATACTTTGACTGTGATATCGTCTTTGCCAAAAAGGGTAAATCAGCCAATATGCATGGTGATTTATATGAAGCTGTAGTTGATTCCTATACCTATAAAAAACCCTATAAGGTTACCCTATCAAAAAAATACCTATCAGAAAGGGACAGGGTTCTAATCGTAGATGACTTTTTGGCCCAAGGAAATGCTATGAAGGGCTTGATTTCAATTTGTGAGATGGCTGGAGCTTCCGTAGGTGGAGTGGGCATAGTAATAGAAAAGGGATTCCAAGAGGGAGGAGCCTACTTAAGACAGGCCCAAGTACCCCTATATTCTCAAGCTATAATAGATGGCTATGAAGATGGAAAAATAATATTTAGATAAACTGATAACCTAGTTATCAGTTTTTTTATAAGGAGTTAAGTAAGATGAAAAAATTATATGAAAGCTTGGACATGGAAGATAGAAAAATCTATGTCTACAATGATATAAAGGATGACCAGGCCCTTTTATTTATAATAAATGATGGGGACATGATCAAGAATATAGAAAACAATATTTTTCAAAAGCTAGCTGAGAATGTGGAAAATATTATGGTAGTTTTTGTCGATTCTCCAGATAGGTTTAAAGAGTATACTCCTTGGAAGCACAAGTCGACAGTAAATAATGTGGATTTTTATGAAGGGGGAGGAGACCAGTATTTAGCCTATATCTTAAAGGACATACTAGACGTACTTGAAAAAACTTATGGGATAGGATTTAGGTCCTCCAATATCTTTTTAGGCGGATCTTCTCTAGGAGGCCTAATAGCAAGCTATGGACTTTTCCAATATCCAGATAGCTTGGGTGGTGGAATATTTGTTTCATCCTCCTATTGGTTTGATGGCTTTTTAGATTATTTGGACCAAAGGTCCATAGACCTATCAGATAAGAAGGTCTATATGGATGTGGGCGACTTGGAAAGGCCAGGAAGAACAACTATGGGCAAGGATGTGGTAGGTGAAACGAAAAAGGTTGTGGATGTTTTTTTAGCCAAGGGACTTAAGGAAGAAAATTTATCCTTTATCCTCCAAGAAAACATGGGCCATAATCAATCATTTTTTATAGATAGGATATACGATGCCATAATTTGGCTATCTAGAGATAGAAGAATATAAAGAAAAAAATAGTTCTGAGTTAGCAAGTAAGCCATTAGCTGATTATTATATTTAAATATTCATTTATAGGTTTATTTTTATATAAAACTATAGTATAATCAAATTGATAAATAAATAATTATCAAAAGTGTTGAGGAGGCAAGAAATGAAAAACAAACAAAGATTGATTGCTTTACTTTTAGTTTTTGTACTAGTGTTTGCAGGTTGTGGAAACAAAACAGACAAACCAGCAGAAGACGCTAAGGGCGGCGACTATAAGGTAGAAGTAGAAGGTTACGGCGGCAAGTTTGAAGTTACAACTTCAATAGACGGCGAAGGCAAAATCACTAAGGTAGAAGTTGGTGAAAATAGTGAGACAGAAGGCATTGGTTCAAATGCTGTAAAAGAATTACCAGGAAAGATAGTAGAAAGCCAAAAAGTAGACATAGACGCTACATCAGGAGCTACTGTAACATCAGAAGCTATCTTATCAGCTGTTGAAAAAGCGATAGAAGAAGCTAAGCTAGATGTTAACGATTACAAGGGTGGCGAAAAAGAAGAAGTTACTGGAGAATTAGAATTCAAACCAGGTACATATGAAGGCGAAGCTATAGGCTATGGTGGAACTGTTAAGGTTTCAGTAGAAGTAGATGAAAAAGCTATTAAGGAAGTAAAAGTTTTAGAACAACAAGAAACTAAAATGATTTCTGACTTAGCATTTGAAACTATTCCAGCAGCAGTAGTTGAGCATCAAACAGTAGGTGTTGACTCAGTTTCAGGATGTACTTTCTCAAGTACAGCTATAAAAGAAGCTATTAAGGATGCCTTAAGCAAAACAGAAGTTAACATGGATTTAGCTACTAAAGCTTATGTTAAAGAAGAAGTTGCTAAAACAGATGAAGAAATAGAAGCAGAAGTAGTTATCATCGGTGGTGGTGGAGCTGGTTTATCAGCTGCATCTACAGCATTTGAAAACGGAGCTAAAAAAGTAGTTCTTGTAGAAAAAATGCCTTTCCTAGGTGGTAATACTCTAAGAGCTGGTGGAGCATTTAACGCTGCTGATCCAGAAGAACAAAAGAAACAAGGTATAGAAGACTCAAAAGAAAAACACTTTGAACAAACCTATGAAGGTGGACACAAGGTTGGGGACCAAAAATTAATTAAGATTTTAACTGACAATGCTTTAGATGCAGTTCATTGGTTAGCTGACAAGGGCGTTGAATGGAAACCTACTATTGGTTCAGTAGTTGGATCAATGTGGCCAAGATCTCACCAAACTGAAATGCCACTAGGTACTGGATATATTTCAGCCCTAGAAAAAGACGTTAAAGATAATGGTGGAGAAATCTTATTGAATACTAAGGCAACAGAATTAATAGTTGACGGAGACAAGGTAGTTGGTATCAAGGCTGAATCAGAAGATAAAAACTACACAATCAAGGCTGATAAGGGAGTTATTATAGCAGCAGGTGGTTATGCAGCTGATGCTGAAATGGCTAGAAAATATCTAAATAAAGACGGTGTTTATAATAATGACAACCTACCAGAAAAATTAGAATCAACTAACCACCCAGGAGCTACTGGTGATGGTATAATCATGGCTGAAAAGATTGGCGCTAAGGTAATTGACATGGAACATATCCAATTATTGCCAATGCCTGGAGATAAATTTGGACCATCTATAAACGTTGAAGACTCATTCTTTATAAATAAAGAAGGTAATAGATACGTTAAAGAAGACGGTGGTAGAGACGAATTATGTCTAGCTGCATTTGCACAACCAGAAGGCGTTTACTACATGATTACAGATAGTCAAATAGTTAATGAAGAAAGAAAAACTTTATCTGGAGAAGATTTAGACGTATTAATTAAAAAGGGTATTGTAGTTGAAAAAGATACCTTGGAAGAATTAGCAGAAGCAATAGGCGTACCTGCTGACAACCTAAAGAAAACTACAGAAGAATTCAACAAATCAGTAGAAGCTCAAAAAGATGAGTTTGGAAGAGCTGTTTGGGGCAAGAAAATAGAAAAAGGACCTTTCTATGCAACATTGAGATATCCAGCCCTACACCATACAATGGGTGGATTAAAGATCAATGAACAAGCACAAGTATTAAATACTGACGACAAGGTAATTGAAGGCCTATATGCTGCTGGTGAAGTAACTGGTGGTATCCATGGTGCTAACCGTCTAGGCGGTAACGCAATTGCTGACATAGTTGTATTTGGTAGAATTGCCGGCGAACAAGTAATGAAATAATAGACAAGTAAAAGGACCTCTTAGAGGTCCTTTTTTTTACCTATTAACTTAATTTACCAAATTTATTTTCCTGGCAAAAGGCCTTGATATCTTCAAAACTATCTCCACCTTGGGCCATAACAGCAACCTGTACAGCTCCTTCTACAAGGGCTTGGTCTGCTATAAATACTTTTTCTTTTTTATCATCATCTAGAAAATCATAGGCCATTTCTGCATTCATCATGGATGAACCTAGGTCAAATAAAACGATTAGGCCATCAGGATAGTCCATAGACATGTGTTCTATAATCTTTTCTCCGTCAGATCCTAAGTCTCCCTCTCTAGTTCCACCGATGGCAGTGATTTTAACATCTGGAGCCATTTGAGCCATAAGCTCTTTTACACCATTAGCCAAGTCTCTACTATGAGATAATACTAATAACTCTACCATCATTCACCTCTATATTCACAAAATGATTTAATTAAGAAGTATGAGCTAGCTGCACCTGGATCTATATGACCTATGGATCTTTCACCTAGGTAGTAAGCCCTACCCTTATTGGCCTTGTAGTCCTTGGTAGCTTCTTTCTTTTCTCTAGCTATCTCTTCTATCTCTTCTAAGCTCTTGCCGGCATTTAAGGCTTCTGCTACTGGTTCTAAGACATCTATCATGGTCTTGTCACCAACTTGAGCTTGTCCTCTTTGTTTAATGCCTTCAACGCCCTTTTGAAAGGCTTCATTAAAGTCTTCTCTAGTTATTTCAGTCTTGCCTGCAAAAATAGGTGCAAACCTCATAAAGAAGGTTCCGTATAGGGGACCAGAAGCTCCACCTATAGTTGATATAAAGTCCATGGCAACCTTGCTGAACAATTGTTTTAAGTCATCAAATTCCATGGCTTGAATATCTTCATTAGCCTTTTGCATACCACGGTTCATATTAAAACCATGGTCTCCATCTCCTATGGCTGTATCCAAGTCTTGAAGATAGGTTTTATTTTCTCCAATAAGGTCTGTCATTTGAGAAAATAATTTTTTTACGTCCTTAATTTCCATTATTTAACCTCCCTAAATGCAATTGCATTAGCTGGCGCATCTAGGTATTTTTTAGAAGTTTCATCTAGCTTAAGAGCAGTTAGAGAAAAACCTGCCATATCTATACTTGTCATATAGTTACCAACATATGTGCGATATACATTTATTCCTTTTTCTTTTAATATTTCATGAGCGTTCATGTTTAATAGGTATAATTCTTGTTCAGGAGTAGCTCCCATACCATTAACCATTAAAGCGATCTCATCGTCATCCTTTAATTCTAGTTCAGGAAGAATTTTTTCTAGTAATTCTTCTACTATTTCCTTGGCTGGTTTTAAAGCTTCTTTTCTAATACCTGGTTCGCCGTGAATTCCTATACCAATTTCCATTTCATTATCTTCCAAGTGGAAGGATTCCTTACCTGAAGATGGAACAGTACAGGCTTGTATAGCCATACCCATAGATTTAACATTTCTAACTAGAATATCAGAATATTCTTTAATTTCTGCTAGAGACTTATTGTCATCAGCCATAGCTCCTAGAACCTTTTCTACAAGAATAGTACCAGCAACTCCCCTTCTACCAGTGGTAAAACTTGAGTCTTCAACAGCTACGTCATCATTAACGATTACTAGTTCACAGTCTATTCCTTCCATGGCTGCCATTTCCTTAGCCATATCAAAGTTCATTACATCGCCTGTGTAGTTCTTTACTATCATAAAGACACCTTGGCCTGAATTTGTAGCCTTAACAGCTTCAAAAATTTGATCTGGAGTAGGGGACGTAAACATTTGACCAGCTACAGCTGCGTCTAACATACCAGGTCCAACAAAGCCAGCGTGAGCTGGTTCATGGCCACTTCCACCACCACTTATGATTGCTACCTTACCTTTAACTGGGGCATCTTTTCTAACTAATACATTGGTATTTTCTACTCTTTTAAGTCTTTCTGGATGAGCAAAAAGCATACCTTGTACCATTTCTTCAACAACATTGTCTGGATTGTTTATTAGTTTTTTCATTATGTACCTCCCAAATTATTTTATAATTATAAATTACAATTATAGTATATCATATTTGAGAAAAAACTGACTAGATAGACTTTAATTTAGATGTCTAATTGGCCCAATTAGGCCTAAAAAAATGACTGACTAAAAAAAAGTTTTTTCAGAATAATTATTTATAAACTAGAAATTAAAAAATTACCCTAAAAAATGGAAAAGTTAAAAAAAGACTAAAAATCAAACGATATCATTAAAAAATGATGTTTAATTATATAGAAGACTAAAACTGACTATTTTGCAGAAAAATATAAAAAAATTTTAATATTCTAAAAGGCGAAGCTAAAAGAGAGAAATGGACTATGGTAAAAAATAAATCAAAAACAAACTATAATCGAGATAAAATAAATAAAGTATAGAAATATCCTATAAAGGCTGAGCTCAAGAGATATGAATGTATATTCATGTATAAGAAGAGATTAATATGTCATATAAAATTAATAAAATACATGATTATAAGTAGGCCTATTTATTTAAATATAAGCGGTAAAGGGCTGAATCATCAACTTATAAAAAAAATTTAACCCTTTATATAAAACTAATAAAATCATCGATAATTATTTGACTTTTACCTAAATTATGATAGGATAGAAAAAAGTAATTGGGGGGACGGTCATGAAACTAGTATTACCAGAAGAAATTAAGATTTTAGATGTTGTAGAATTATTCGATGAATTATACAATGAATCTGAATTGGTAAATGGATGTGGAAATTTAGAAAAGATGGATGTGGATGATTGGTTGTTATTTACAAAAAACAATAGGATTAAGGAAGCTGGCAAGAAAAATGGTTTTCCAAACACTACCTATGTTCTAGTAGATGATAATGAAGCCATAGGTTTTCTAAACTTGAAGCATGAATTAGATGACAGATCAAAGATTAGGTATGGACACATAGACATGAGTATAGGGCCAAGTAAGAGGCAAAGGGGCTATGGTAGACATATGTTAGGCCTAGCACTAGACAAGGCCAGGGAAAAGGGAATAGACAAGCTTATCTTGGTGGCAGAACAAGGAGATTATGTAACTAATAAGATCATCTTAGACAATGGGGGACAATTTGACAGCACTTTAATTGTGGTTGAAGATGATGAAGCTAGTTATTTAAAAAGATATTGGATAGATTTATAAGGACAGGCATGATAGTTACTATCATGCTTTTTTTATAAGCTTGTATAAATTAAGAGACCTAGTATAATGAAAAGAAAGCTTAGAGGAGTTTGATATGAATTCAAAGATTATTGAATATTACAAGAAAAAGGGAAGATTTGTCGTTGACTGTCTACCCAAGGAAGTTTCCAAGGATCAAAAGGCCTATGCTGATGTCTTAGATGAGATGTTTTTATCAGACAAGGATTTATTTGGTGAAAGGGAAAAAATAAAAAGACTGCTGGTTAAGCTTTTAATTTATTTTGATTTTGATATTTACGGAGATGATGGGGACTGTTTAAACCTAAAAAGTCCTAGAGAGCTTTTAAAGTATATGGAGGATGATAGAAATCATCTAAAGATCCACCTGGAAAAAGAAGCTAGTTTTATAGATTGGGACCTTTCTAAACTGTCCTTTGAAATCTATAATCCATCAGCTGGCATAAAAGATATATTGCTTCCCTTGGTTAAGTCTGAAGGACTATTTTATAGGAAGGCGTAAAAAAGGCATCTACTCAGTAGATGCCTGATTTTTTTATTTATCTAAGATTCCTGGTTCAGCTAAAGCTTTAACCTTTTTGTAGTTTGGAGAATCTACATATAATTCACTAGTATATGGATTTCTCTTAGTCTTTTTAATTTGACTTAACATATACAAGAAGACAATTATATTAAATACCATAGCTATTAAACTTACCCAGAAATAGATTTTTGGGTTATAGGTTGAGTTAACCATATATTTACCTTGGTCTTGGAAGTGTGGGAAGGTTTGTGCAAACATACACCAGATAGCTAGTGTGTGTGCCCTATGTTGTAACCAAGCACCCTTACCAATGGTAAATGAACAAATAGTTGGAGCTAATAATAAAGCTAGACCGCAGTACCAAGCGTGACCTGGTAGGCAGTTATATGTATAGGCAAAGTTCCATAGGTCATAGGCTATGATCCAGAACCACATCATGTCTGGCCAAACCATGTCCTTACTCTTATCCTTGTCAGTTACCTTTCTTATTACTATACCGAACCATCCAGTTATAGTGATAATATTTAGGATACCTGCAATACCATTCATATAGTTCCAGCTACCACTCATCATTACTTGTCCTTCATACATTTCCTTAGCTAATCCTAGGCTACCTATTTGGAAGTCACGGATAACTGCTTCAGTAATGTTTATAGCAAGAATTAATGGTGGGAAAGCTAGTGCCCATTTTTTTTCTGATAATTTCCAGATAACATTGCCATTGGCATCTTTTTTCTCGAAGTGTCTGATAAACCAGAAACCAATACAACCAGCAGTTGCTGAGTAAACCTTAGCCAAGTGGAACCAGTCAAGATAAGTTTTTTCTCTCATAACTGTAAACCACATAATTGATAAAACGATAGGTAAAACAATGAAACTTACAAATGCTCCACCTTTTGATCTTCTTGAAAATTCGTTAAATAGAAATAGTGCGCCAAAGATCACAAACCACATTCCTATTGCTGATCCTAGGGTTGCCCCTTCAGCATAGTTAAATTCAAAAAACATAAGTCCTCCCTTATTTTGCTACGGGGGTAGTGCAAGATTAGTCCAAATAAATATGTAAAGCTACCCCTAAAAATTGTGAAATAAATAACCTAATTTGCCAAAAAATATAGGTCATTTATTAACCTATTAAGATATTAGCATTTTTTTAACGATAAATCTATCACAATTAAGTAAAACTATAAAATTATTTTAAGTTTATGCAGGGGACTTTAAAAAAGTCATTTTTTATGATGGAGGCAAAATTTACCAAACCTTGATAAATAGAGGTTTATAAAAATATTATAAAATTTGCATATAAGTATTTTAGATGGGGAAAGGGAAGAATAGTCATTTTTATAAGAGTCATAAAAGATTTTAAATAAATTTAATAATTGATATTTATATAACAATTATAGCAATAAATTATGAAATTAATGTGTTTAAAGGCTTAATATGGAAATTAGATATATAATTTATGATTTTTGTGATACAATTAAAAAACGGCAAGAGCTGAATAACAAGAAAGAAGAATTGAATGCAAAAAGAAATAATAAAAAATTTATCAGAAGAAGTACAAAGATCGATCGATGTAATGGGATTTGAAAAGTTAAGTGATATACAAGAAAGATCCATCCCCTTACTATTAGAAGGAAAAGACATAATAGGACAAGCGCAAACAGGAACAGGTAAGACAGCCGCATTTGGTATACCATTAGTAGAGAACATAGATTTAGATGACGATTCTGTTCAAGCATTAGTATTATGCCCAACAAGAGAATTAGCGGTACAAGTAAGTGAAGAGATTCAAAGAATTGGAAGATATAAGAAGGGACTTAGTCTCCTACCAGTTTATGGTGGAGCCCCTATGGATAAGCAAATAAGAAAACTAAAAAGAGGGGTTCACGCAGTTGTAGGAACTCCAGGCAGGGTAATGGACCTTATGAAACGTAAGATCCTAAAGGTAGACAACTTAAAGCTTTTCGTTTTAGACGAAGCAGATGAAATGTTTGCCATGGGCTTTAGGGACGATATAGTAGAAGTAATTGAAAAATTACCAGATACATATCAAAGTGCCTTTTTCTCAGCAACCTTAGATAAGAAAATCAAGGACTTTGCCATGTCCTACCAAGATAATCCAGAATTTATTAGAATAGAAAAGAAGGACTTAGTAGTACCTAAAATAGAACAATTATTTTATAACTTAAATGAAAATCTTAAAGATGATGTTTTAAATAGAGTTTTAGACTTCTATAAGCCTAGAAGAGCTATCATTTTCTGTAACACTAAGAGAAAGGTAGACGAAGTTAATAACTTTTTATTGGATAAGAACTATTCAGTTGACTGTATCCATGGAGATATTAACCAGGGGCAAAGAACCCAAGTTATGCAAAACTTTAGGGGAGGCAGGGTAAAGGTTCTAGTAGCTACAGATGTTGCTGCCAGAGGAATAGACGTAAATGACGTTGACCTAGTAATAAACTATGACCTACCTCAAGAAAATGAGTACTATGTACACAGAATAGGAAGAACAGCTAGGGCAGGACACTTTGGTACAGCCATAAGTTTTGTAACTAGAAGAGACTATTCTAAGTTAAGGGAAATTGAAAAATATATTAAGTCAGAAATCAAGGAAGGCCAAGTGCCAACAGTTGATGAATTAGTAGACAACCAAATAGATGAAATTCTTTTAAGCATTGTAAAGGAAATCAATGTGGACAAGGACGAAAAAATTAGATTGATCTATAATTCTTTAATGAGACTTGACTATACTCCTAATGATATTTCCATGGCCCTAATATCTCTTTTAATCAAGGATGAAATTAGTGTTTATGAAGAGTTAGACTTAAAAAATGTTGGAAGACATCAAAAATCTAATAGAAATAATAAAAACAATAATAAGAATAGAAGATATAATAAAAACAAGAGACCAGATTCTAGAAATAGGGATGGTAAGAAAAGAGACTCTAGAAATAGAGACGATAGAAACAACAAAAACAATAGAAATAAGAGAAGCAAAAAAAGAAGATAGACCTTATGATGTTCCTCCCTAAATCCGTGTTTGGGTTTAGGGGGTAACATCACTAGCCTATCTTTATTTGTTTAAATATTTTTTACCATCTGACCAGGCATTTCCTATTTTTTTACCAGTTTCTAGATAGCTTTGGTTGGTCATTTCAAAAAGTAGGGGATTGGCCTTACTATAGTCTATCTTTCCCTGATCATTTAAGACCTTTTCATCAGCATAGGTATTTACAACTTGTAGGATAAAATTATCTTCACCTTCTGTTTCATAGATATCTACTAGTTTACACTCCATAGAAATACTGGCATCTTCTATCATGGGAGCGCCTTCTAGCTCACCTTGGAAATAATCAAAGACTTGAGACTTATCTACTTTTTTACCTGATACCATACCAACATAGTCTGCTCTTACTAGCATGTCCTTGTTAACCAGGTTAACAGATGCAGTCTTATTTTTTCTTATACCTGCATTGGAATAGTGGTTCTTGCTTAAACTCAGCATGATCCTATCCATACCCACAACTCCTAAATGGGCAATATTAAGCCAGTTTACTTTTCCATCTACAACTGTACCTATTACTGTGTCTGGTGTTGGATAAAGGGCAAACACCTTGCCTAAATTTTTCTTTTTCATAATTACCTCCATAATCTTTACATCAAAATCAACTTGTACTATAATTCTAGTACATAAGAACTAAAAAACAAGTATGTACTTTTTAGTAACATACTATCTAAAAAGAAAGTATAGGTGGATAATGGATATTAATTGTGAAGTAAATTGTGAGTATAGATGCCCTGTTGAATATACCTTAAGAACCATAGGGGGAAAGTGGAAGCCTCTTATTCTTTGGAGTCTGGCCCAGTCGGAAGTTTTAAGATATGGTCAATTAAAGAAAACTATTGATGGCATTACCCATAAGATGTTAAGTCAGCAACTAAAGGATCTGGAAGAAGAAGGTTTAGTAAATAGAAAACAATACAATCAGGTTCCTCCCAAGGTTGAGTATTCTCTGACAAAAAGGGGAAAGACTGTAATTCCCATCCTAGATGAAATGTGTAAGTGGGGCAGGGAGAATATGACAGAAGATGAAAAAGCTAAA
>JASLJE010000034.1 GCA_030152565.1 Peptoniphilaceae bacterium | reverse complement strand
GACAAGTCCCAAAAGTCCATCATTTCTACTAATAAGTCCCTAAGCCCAGTTTTTTTAGGGCCAGGATGGACCAAGAGATAGATCTTTTTATCCTTCATGTAAATATAATCCAGGTCTAAGATCAAATCCTCTTCAAAGATTAGATAATCCATAGCCCCCTGGCAGGTCCTTATAATTTCTCCTAGTATATAGTTGAAGGTCTTCTTATCCAAGGGGCCTGGCAAATCCTTGATGGGACTTAGTCCCTTAAGGTCATAGTACAATTCTTCCCCCTCATAGCCATAGGCTAAAATACCTTCTATCTTATTTCCTCTTAACATTTTTCTTAGAAACACTTGATCTTGTCCCTTATAGCTTATCCGCACTTCTTTTTTATTCAATCATATCCCCCAGTATAAATTCTAATTTATCCCAGCCTTCCTCTCTTTTGACAAAGGCCATATTCCTCCTATTAAGTGAACTTATATCATCAAAATTATAGTCGACCACCTGATTGTTATTTAAATCTATTAGTCCCCAGGTCTGGTCCTTTTTTACCGGTAAAAGTTGTCCCTGGCTAGACTTGGCTCCATCGTAACCCAATTGAATTAGATCTTTAAAATCCCTATCTATATAGCCCCACTTGCCCTTGACCTTGACGGCTATGACTTTTCCCAAATCTACCTGGTCATATCTTTTAGAATAGGCCTTATTTTCAAAGTTATAGATTATCTTTTCCCCATCTTCTAGAACAATAAGGTCTTCATAGCTTCTTTTCCCATCCTTAGCCATTAGGTAGTCCAGGCTATAGTCCTTTTCCTTTAGCTGGTCTCTAGCCACCAGGCCATCATTTTCTAAAAGTAAAATATCTTCTTCTATAAGGTCCATATCCCTATAGTCCTCAGATAACTTTCTTCCTAAAAAATCATAGTTGGCCCAAGTTCCATCTTTTTTCAAAAGGTAGGAGTCATTGGATAAGATGCCAGCCAAGTCTTCTCCCCCCTCTATCTTGACCTGTTTAAATCCTTCCTTGTCAACATAGGAAAGTCCTTTTTTCGTCCTTACTGGTATCCTATCCAGGCTTTTAAAGTCTCCTATCCAGGAGTAAATAGGACTGACTATCATTTTATTGTCTTCATCCATAACTCCCCAAGCCCCTTCTTTTTCCACTATAAAATATTTATCATTTAAGCTATTTAGCCTTGCCTGACTAAAGCCATAAGTCTTTATTTGATAGTTTCCTTTAAATTCTTCCAAGTAGTGGGAGAAAAGATCTTGGTCAACCTTCTTTAATCTTTTAAGATAGGTCCTTAAGGCTTCATGGTCTTCCTCTTCCCCATAGATTTTTATTAAGCTATCAGACAGGTCCTTCCTATTCTTTAGCCCCTCCCTAAGAGATATTTCTTCTACCTTTTGATAGTCTTCTAATCTTTCATAATTAAGGGCCATTTTTTCATAAATGGATGAAAGTTCTTTTTTTTCTAAAATCTTTTCATAATAATAGTTACTTTTAGCATATAGTTCTCCTTCATAGCAGGCCTGGGCCAGCTTAAGGTTTTTCCTATAGCCCAGCTCCATCCTTCCCCTACTATAAAAAAATAAAAGCCAGGCCAATAAACCAGCTAGAATAAGTAGAATAAAATTAAGCCTTCTAAGTTTTTTCATATCAGACCCCCAAGTAAATTAAGGCCAGCCCTAGAAAGGGACCATAGGCTATAGAATAGCCTCCCTCCTGCCCCTGGCCTACTAGTAAAAATATTGAATAAAAGAATAATAATATAAGTGAAAGAAAAAATAAGGATAAGAAAATAGTCGGTCCATAAACTAGTAAAACCAGGCCTAGGAGTTTTACATCCCCCATGCCCACTTGACCTGTAGCCAAGGATAGGACCAAAAGTCCTACTAGTAGACCCAAGGATATAAAGCCATAGTAGGTCATGCTAGGACTTAAGCTTCTATCAAATAAAATCCAATAGACCAGGCCTAAAAGAAGAATCCTGTTAGGAATTCTATGTTCCTTCAAATCGATATAGGCCAGGCTTATAAAAATCAACCTATAAAAGTAATCCTCTCTTTCCAAGCCTATAAAGGATAGACCTAAGATAAGGCCTAGAAGGACCAGGTCTTTTTCTCTATATTTTTTATACTTGTAGAGAAAACTTATAAGGAGGGCCAAAAGTGACTGGCCATAAATTAGATTTATCATTTTAAAGCCTTATCCCTATATCTTAAAATTATCTTTGTATTATTGTTTTTCAAAATTTCCCTCCTAATCTCATCCAGGTCTCTGGCAAACATCTTGGCCTCTTCTGGCACTACCAGGATGATTTGTCTTCTTTCCCCTCCATGGAGTTTTACCTTGGTCCCGTCTTCCATCTTCAAACTTCCTCCTAGCTTTTCCACATCATCGTAAAGATTTAAGGCCTTATTTTCTAAAAAGTTTTTAAGATAGGCACTTTTAAGCTTATAGCTAGCCCCCTCTTCAGTGGAATAGGACTTATTAAAAAGATTTACAGAAAAGATTTCTGTCACAGTAGCTTCTGTCTCATCGTAAAGATCTATCTTTTGACCTAGTTGACAAACCTTATACTTGTTTTCCTCTCTTATCTTATTTACATAGTACCTGCCCCTGGTAAAATTACTCTCATGCCACATGCCAGAGTCCTCTTCTTCCTCCTTGTCCTCCTCCCTTAGAGGTCTATGGGTAACTATGTGGGAAACTTGGACCACATGCCTTTTTCTCTCCATTAGTCCAAATACCTGGTAGTCCAAATCATATTCCATGACAACTTCAATATTTTTATTATCCTCTAGAATTTTAGACCTGATAAAGCTTAAGTTTTTTACTCCTAGATTTTCCATAAAGTCTTCCAAGGGTAGATTTAGATACTTACCCATCAGGGTTTTTAGCTTAAGTCTTAAAAAGAGAGGGTTGTTCCTAAGGCTTCTACCATCAACTCCTTCCAGCTCCAGGGAACTTTTTTCCAAGAGTTTATCCACATAGGCATCTATCTTCTCCTCATCAACTATATTTAACCTATCATTTAGGTAGATATAGTTGTTTAAATCCACACAGGCATTGTCCAAGAGTAACTTGGTCCTAGTCTCTACTAGAACATTTAGGGCCATAAAGTTTATGGCTAGAAAGCCTAGAAGGAAGGTGAAAAGAACTAGAGAGGCTTCAATTGTTACACTTCCCCTATCATTTTTCATAAAATCCCTTACTTATACTAAAGTCAAAATAGTTACCTCTTTTCCTATTTACTATCTTGTGAACATAGACAGTGTTAATAAAGACCTGATAATCAACCCTAAACTCTGAATAAGTCCTACTTATATCAAAGTAGCCATATTGGGCTAGGTCTGCCTCTATTAAAAGGGCCACCCTTTGTAGCATTTCATGCTTATAGCCCATGTTAAGCTTTATTAAAAGAATTAGAAGAAGATAATTAGAGTAGTCCATACGAAAACTAGATCTGGAATTTCTGTCCTCGGGCAGGGTCTGGGCCTGGCCTTCAACATAGTCTCCTATCTCTTCCACATTTCCGTTTTCAGCCAAATTTTTAAACTGGTCATAGTTGGCCGTAAGCTTTCTTTTTACTAGTAAGTTATCATAGTCTCCAGCCTTTAGATCAGCCCCCAGTTCTTTGACAAAGTCATCAAAGTTTGAGGAAAAGTCTCCCTCAAAGATGGCCTCTGATAGGATGAAGGACTGGACCGTATTGGAGAAAATATCCTGGGTATCAAAACTTTCAAACTTGTCCCCAATTCTTTCCAGGTCCTCTTCTGATAGATTCTTTATACTGGTAAGACCTAATTTCCAGGTCTTCTTATTCTTTATTATGGGAACTGCCTTGTTTTGATTTAGATCATCCACATCCAAAAGACTTTCTCCCAGGGCTAGACTTGCTATTAAGACCATTTGTATTAGGGGGATGGCAAAGCCAAAACCAGCTGATAGCTGGGTGGCCAAAAGAGAAGTTTGTGTTTGAATATTTCCATCTGTAAAGGCATAGACGCTATTGAATAAAAACCTGGTTAATAAAATTCTATTATTGGCCTTGTCCACATTTTCATCCAGTTTCTCCTTGCCAAATATGATATATTCCTGCTTGCTGTTAAAGTCTTCCTTGTCATCTAGCTTGTTGGGGAAAAAACTAACTATATAGTCAGCTATAAGAAGATTGTCCAAAAAGCCCTGGCCAGAAGTTTTTTCTATCTTTTGACTATCCCCCATAACCTCCATAAAGTTCTCTAGTTTTTCAGAGTCTGAGTAGCCCTTTCTAATAGGTCCCAGTCTGGTTTCTTCCAGGGATGCTCCTTCTTGGACTAAAAAATCCAGTCTGGACTCGCTTACAAAGTCAAAGAGCTTTTTTCCGGTCTTTTCCTTGAAAAAAAGAGAATTTACCCTGGCTGTAAGCTTGTTTTTTATATTTTTAGCCTGGTTTTTATCCCCCTCTCCCTTTAACTTTTCCTTGTTTTCCAAGTACTTACTTATAGGGTCGTCCTGGTAGTTGCCCAGGCCATAGTAAATATGTCCTTCTTCTTCTACTGCCTTTCCCATCTCCAAAAGATTTTCTTGATCATAGACCAACTGGGCCTTACTAGAGTCTACTCCTATCTTTTTAAAGATAAGATTGGATAAAAAGTCACCATTTTTATAGATGATCTTCATCTTGTCATTTTCTATATTCTCCATATAGTCCTGCCACTGGTCCCTATCTTTTTTTAGGTCCTTTTTAAAATCTATAAATTCATCAAGCCTACCTTCCAGCCGGCTATACTGCCTATTGATCCTATTTATGGCATTGGCTAGGTTTTGTCTAGAGGCTCCATAGCCATTTATGATTTTTCTTTCATCCATGGTCAAACTTTCCTTGCCCTCCAGGGCCTGAGCATCTACCCTTCTTTGATTATAGTCATCAATTATCTTATTTATCTTATCTGAAGACTCATTTATAACTTTAAAATCCCTTCCTATATTATCCAACCTGGCATCTGCCTTGTTTATCTTCTTGTCATAGGCCATCTTTTCCTTAATGACCTTGCCATCTTCCACAGCCGAATTATAGTCCTTAATAAATTCTTCTATAAAGATTGGAATGTCTAAGATTTTCTTATACTTCATATATTCTATGATTTGGTTTTCCAATATGCTAGGGCTGGCCAGGCTACCGGACTTATCTATTTTTATTTCAAAGTTGGCAAGTCCCATGTCCAAGTAATTTTTCTTTCTCAATAAAAGATCCTTGTCTGGCTCTTGCTCCAGGTTATTTTGGGCTATAGGCCTTATCATGTCTTCTAAAATTTCCTTTTCCTCAGTGATGGCCAAAAGGTGGTACTTCTCCAAAAGACCAGTATCATGCTGGTAGTAGATTCCATTGACTATATTATTTAGGTTGTTTCTGGCTATATTAGAAGCTCCATAGAGCATGGCAAAGTCTGTTATTCCCACACCCACCAGGTAGGTTGGTATCAAAATAAGGCTGAGAAAAATAGATACTGATCCCCTAGTCCTCCTCTTGTAAAATATCTTTATTGTCCTCACCAACCCTTGTCTTAGTATTGAAAAATAAGTCCCCTAGAGAATTTAAAAAGTCGATTTGCCTAATATACTTGGCCTCTCCCAAGTGGTACTTGTCTATATCTAACTGGATCTTAGACTTAAAGGCCAGGCCCTCCCTATAGGAAATAGTACTCTCATACCTATCATAAAGACCCCATCTTCCCTTCTTTATATGGTAGCTATAGTCCTTAATATTTAAGCCACCTGTCTTTTCATCCATTAAGTCTTCCCTGGATAGGTCCTCTTCCTGGACCAGCCTTTCCAAGTTCCCATAGGAATAATTATAGAGGTAGACCAAGTTATAGATTTTCAAGGAAAAAATTAAGAGAGAGGCTACAAAAATAAATATTATAGGATAGATTAAACTTGCCTCTACCAGCTCTACAGCCCCCCTATCACTTCCCAATCTTATCAACTTCGCCCTCCATAATCTTAAAGGCCTTTTCTAAAACCTTTTTTATACCATCTTTAAATACTACAGCTAGGGCAATGACAACCAAGATAATCAAAACAATAGCTATCATGTTGATTTCTCCATCCTCTTCTCTAACCATCCTTTTTAGGACTGGGCCTACTTTATTTTCTATAAAATTTCTACTGGCTAAATAAATCATCTTATCCTCCTATACTAGTAGCTAACATGGGAACCATTACCATGACCATTATTCCTATAAACATCATCACATTGGGAACCAGTAACTTTTGACTGGCCATTTGTGATTTGGCCCTTATAAGGGCCCTTTTTTCATTCCAACTTTCATCCTTCATTAAATCCAGATTCCTATCAAAGTTTTTGGTACCTAGGGCTATATTTTGATTTATGGCCGAAGTAAACTTTTTCATAGTCATGGCATTAGTCATCTTGTTCAACTTATTAATTGCCCTTCTCTCTTCCATTCCATTTTCTATATCCTTGATTATTTCCTGCATTTTATAATTAATTATCCCATCTCCACTGTAGGCAACTATCCTAAATGATTTTCTAATATTAATGCTGGCCTTGGTTAAAAGCGAAAATTTTGTTAACACTATGGGTAGCTCATTTTTTATTTCCAACTGATAAGACCTGCTTTTTATATCCAGGTCCATGTCTATTAAAGGGGGGATTAGGGCGGCCAAGCCGAGAACTAGAAAAAATACAAAAAGGCTAGCTGTGTAAATTAAGCCCAGTAGAGATAGGATAAGTAATTTATCTATAATAAGTAATTTTAGGGCCAGGTTTTCAATTATCTTGTCATATATATCTTCTTCCTCATATTGATAGTAAAAAAGGCTATAGCTTTTAGTCTTATAGGCCTTCTTTTTACTTAAGATTTTTTTAGCCAGGACCTGGTATCTAGCCTGATAGTATTTTGTTATCTTTTTCTTGCCAGCAAGCTGGTCTGCCAACTCTTCCATTTCCAAACCATATATTTTTAAAAGGGCCATCTTAAAGATCAAGTATCCAGTCAGGCCTAAAAGTCCTAGTATTTCTTTATTTGTCTTCATTTATAACTCCAAGGAAACTATTTTTTGTCCCATCCTATAGGCTAGGACAAAGATGAAAAAGACAGGTAATCTTACCAGGTAATCTGCTTTAGCCAGCTGGTAGTCCGGCCTGGTAATTTTTAATAAAAGAATAATTAAAAGGGGAAGTACGGTCATAATGGTAAGTTCCCTCTTGCTGGCCTTCATCATGCTGTCTATCTCCAACTCAATATCTATTTTTTGATTTAAAATCGTCTTACTATTATCTATGATATAGCTAATATTCATACCTGAATCTATGGCTATAATCAGGGTTCCTATAAAGATATCCACATCTTCCAGGTCCATCTTTTCTCCAAAATCCTCCAAGACCTTTTTCATAGACTGGCCCAGGTCCAAGGAAGAAACCATATCCTTGCTATAGATAACTATAGGATCCTTATCAGAAAACATATCTAAAAGGTCTCTATGGGAATTTCTTATGGCGTTTTCCAGGTTCTCTCCAGCCCCTATTGAGTTGTTTAAAAGATCTATAAACTCTCTAAACTCCAGGGTACTTTTCTTTTTCCTTGCCTCTAATTTTTTAGCCTTATAGGTCGGACTATAAAAATATCCTCCCAGAAGGCCTAGGACCAGACTGACTATCTTTAATTCAAAAAATAGATAGGAGGTAAGACCAAAAATTAATATTCCCAGTCCCATCCCCACTAAACGATCCTTGTCCTTCATCTACTCACCTGCTATTCTCTTTACTTGGTTTATCAGCTTATTTTCAGTTCTGACTAACTTGCCTTTTTCATAGTCATATTCATAGAGGACATTTAAGCTTACATGGTCCTTTTCTCTCTTGTCTATTTCACTTATTTCTATAACCTTCCTACTGGAATCCTCCAATCTTTTTAAGTGAATTAGAAGGTCTATGGAAGATATGATCATTTGCTTTATAGCCTTAAGAGGGATGTCTATGCCAGATAGGATCATAACTTCTAGTCTGGATATCATATCCTCTGTAGAGTTGGCATGGGCTGTAGACAAGGATCCATCGTGGCCTGTATTCATGGCCTGGAGCATGTCTATAGTCTCATCTGACCTTACCTCTCCAACAATTATCCTATCAGGCCTCATTCTCAGGGAGCTTTTTATCAAGTCTCTTATACTTACCTCCCCCTTATTGGCTGTATTAGCCGGTCTAGACTGGAGAGAGACCAGGTTTTTTATCTGTCTTACTTGAAGCTCTCTAGAGTCTTCTATGGTTATAACCCTTTCATCAGGATTTATAAAATTAGTTAAAACATTTAAAAATGTTGTCTTGCCTGAACTTGTTCCCCCTCCGATTAATATATTAAACTTGGCCTTAACTAGCTTTTCTAAAAAATCAGCTGTCGGCCTATCCAAGGTCCCAAATCCTATTAAATCATCTATGGTTAAACTTTCTTCTGGGAACTTTCTAACTGTGATAACTGGATCTTTTAAGGCCAGGGGTGGCAGGACTATATTGACCCTGGAACCATCCTCCAGTCTGGTATCTACTATGGGATTGGATAGATTAACCTCCCTGCCTGACTTGCCCACAATCTTTTGGACTAGGCTTTCCAAGTCCTCTCTGGAGTTAAACCTATATTTAGATTTTTCCATCCTCCCTGCCCTTTCTATATATATTTCATCATAACCATTAATCATTACCTCACTTACCCTGTCATCTTCTAAAAAGACACTGAGAAGACCATACTTTCTAATCTCGTAGAAAACCAGGCTGGTTAGCTCCAGGTAGTCGTCAATCTTAAGATAGGACCTCTCCCGGGATAGGTCTTTTTCTACCACCCTCTTTATTCTTTCTAAGAGGTCCTGGTCACTAATGTTTTCTTCTATTTGAGAGGTAACCATATTCTTATATTTTTCTATTAGTTCAGATTTTTGGTTATACATTTAGTCTGCCTCCCAATAAGTCTCTGGCTTCTTCTCTAGTCCAGGGCTTTTCTAAAGCTATAGCCTCTATTCCAAGATCGAGGGATGCTAATTTCCCATAAAGATCCTGGTCCTCTTTTTTATTTTCTAAGAAAATAAAAGACCTATCTAGAAGCTTTAAAAGCATAAAATCATAGCTATCCAGGCCCAGGTGCTTATCCACAAGTATATAGTCAAAGTCCATAGACTTAAGCCTTCTAAAAATACTTGACCAGGCTTCAAAGGATAGTTGGTCCCTGTTTTCTGGATGGCCAACTGGATTTAAATAATAATAGCCCTGGCCTAGGTTTAATTGGTTGTCCACTAGGGCTAGGGGATTTAGTTTTAACTTATAATTTATTATTAGGGAATCAAGAGAAAAAGATTTTTCCCTTCTCTTAATTAAAGAATTAAAATTTATTAAAAGAATTTTTTTGTTTTTCCCAAGCAGGCCTGCCAAGTCTTCCAAGATTGGATTGTAAAGCCTGTAGGATAAAAGGTTATAAACACCTATCAATTGACCTTTTACAGTCTCTAGCTGGCCCTTTTCCCAGGCCTTAAT
The DNA here is from genome assembly GCA_030152565.1 of Peptoniphilaceae bacterium. GTDB lineage: Bacteria > Bacillota > Clostridia > Tissierellales > Peptoniphilaceae > CALAZW01. The sequence continues at coordinate 36,490 of JASLJE010000034.1, read as the reverse complement.
CTCTCTATAGATAAGAGAAGTATCCTGGTACTTATAGATAGCCCCATCTTCCTTTCTAGAGCTAAGATAGATAATGTTAGGTCCTTTTTCATAGTCACTAATAACCAGCTGCCTACTATAAATAAAGTCTTCTTCTGTCAAAACATTAAAGTCTTCCTTATATTTAAGCTTAAAAAGCCTTATAAACCGTTCTCTATAGGCCTGGTCCTTGATCTTTATAAGTAAGTCTATCATTTAATCACCTAATACCATTATAGGATAAGAAGGAATTAATTAATTTCCAAGATTATTAACTATAATTAAAAAAGGAAGGGATTACTTCCCTTCCTTTAGATCTAGATAGCACTTGGCACATAGGGCCTCATACTCTATATAGTCCTTATTATCAATGGCTACTTGTTGTCCCTCAAAGACAAATTTACCATTTATTTTACGTCCATTTAAAATAGCCTTTTTACCACATCTACAAATGGTCTTTAGCTCTTCTATGGAATGGGCCAAGAGTAAAAGTCTTTCAGAACCTTCAAAGCCATTGGCTAAAAAGTCTGTTCTCAGGCCATAACAAATAACCGGCACTCCCTTTAAGACAGCTATCTTTAAGAGTTGGTCTATCTGCTCCTTTTTCAAAAACTGTACCTCGTCAATTAAAATACAGGAAATATCCTCTCCTCCTACTATGGTGTCATAGCTTTGGTAAAGGTCATCATCTTCATCTATTAGGTAGTCAACCTCCCTGCTAATGCCCAGCCTGGACAAGAGGCTATCCTGGCCCTTATCATCTATTCTAGGCTTAAGGATTTTCACCTTCATACCCCTTTCCTCATAGTTAAAGGCCACCTGCATTAGGGCAGTTGATTTTCCTGAGTTCATAGCTCCGTATCTAAAATATAATTTAGCCATACCAACCTTCTCTCCATAAAAAAATCCCCCTTACGAGAGACCTGGTGGTCTTCATAAAGGGAATCTAAAGTCATCTCTAATTAAAATTATTCAATAATTTTTGAAACAACTCCTGAAGCAACAGTTCTTCCACCTTCTCTAACTGCGAATCTTAAACCTTCTTCGATCGCGATTGGAGAAATTAATGAAATTGTGAAAGTAGCGTTATCTCCAGGCATAACCATTTCTACGCCTTCAGCTAATTGGATATCTCCAGTAACGTCAGTTGTTCTGAAGAAGAATTGTGGTCTATATCCTGAGAAGAATGGAGTATGTCTTCCACCTTCTTCTTTAGTTAATACATAAACTTCACCTTCGAATTTTGTATGAGGGTGGATAGTTCCTGCTTTAGCTAATACTTGTCCTCTTTCGATATCTTCTCTTGTAACACCTCTTAATAGAGCACCAATGTTATCACCAGCTTGAGCTTCGTCAAGTTGTTTTCTAAACATTTCAACTCCTGTTACAACAACGTCTCTTGATTTTTCTTTGATACCAACGATTTCTACTGTATCACCAACTTTAACAACTCCTCTTTCTACTCTACCTGTAGCAACTGTACCTCTACCTGTGATTGAGAATACGTCTTCTACTGGCATCAAGAATGGTTTGTCGGTGTCTCTTTCTGGTTGTGGAATCCAAGCGTCAACTTCTTCCATTAATTTAACAATTTTGTCTCCCCATTCTCCTGATGGATCTTCTAATGCTTTTAATGCTGATCCAACAACGATTGGAGTATTGTCTCCATCATATTCATATTCTGATAATAAGTCTCTAACTTCCATTTCAACTAATTCGATTAGTTCAGCGTCATCAACTTGGTCTTCTTTGTTTAAGAATACAACGATTTTTGGAACACCAACTTGTCTTGCAAGTAAGATATGTTCTCTTGTTTGTGGCATTGGACCATCTGCAGCAGATACTACTAAGATAGCGCCGTCCATTTGTGCAGCACCAGTAATCATGTTCTTAACGTAGTCCGCGTGACCTGGACAGTCAACGTGAGCATAGTGTCTGTTAGCTGTTTCGTATTCTACGTGAGAAGTTGAAATAGTAATTCCTCTTTCTCTTTCTTCTGGAGCTTTATCTATGTTAGCATAATCGATAGCTTCACCAGAACCGAATCTGTTGTTTAATACGAATGTTATCGCTGCTGTAGTTGTTGTTTTACCGTGGTCAACGTGACCAATTGTACCGATATTTACGTGTGGTTTGTTTCTTTCAAATTTAGCTTTAGCCATTTTAATAATCCTCCTTAAGCTTTTTTACCTTCTAATACTTGTTCTTTTATACTTTCAGGTACTTTATCATAGTGATCGAATTGCATTGAATATGTTGCACGTCCTTGAGTTTTTGAACGTAGATCTGTAGCATATCCAAACATTTCTGACAATGGAATAAATGCAGTGATGATTTGAATACCATCTTTAGCATCCATGCCGTCGATTTTACCTCTTCTGGATGAAACGTCACCCATAACATCTCCTAAGTATTCTTCTGGAGTTGTTATTTCAACTTTTTCAGTTGGTTCTAATAATACTGGGCCCGCTTTTTCAACAGCTGCTCTTAGAGCCATTGAACCAGCAATTTGGAAGGCCATTTCTGATGAGTCTACCTCATGGTAGGAACCATCAAATAATGTTACTTTCAAGTCTAATATTGGATATCCAGCAAGAACCCCTGCCTTACAAGCTTCTCTGATTCCGGCTTCAACAGAATTAATATATTCTCTAGGCACAACCCCACCAACAATTTTGTCAATGAATTCGATACCTTTACCTGCTTCACCTGGTTCCACTTTAACTTTAACATGACCGTATTGTCCACGTCCACCTGATTGACGAACATATTTACCTTCGGCTTCTGCTTCGTGTGTAATGGATTCTCTGTATGAAACTTGTGGATTACCTACATTTGCTTCAACTTTAAATTCTCTTAACAATCTTTCAACTATAACTTCAAGGTGAAGTTCACCCATACCAGCTATAATTGTTTGTCCTGTCTCGTGATTTGTATATGTTTGGAAGGTTGGGTCTTCTTCAGCTAATTTACCTAGGGCAATAGACATCTTTTCTTGGGATGCTTTTGTCTTTGGTTCGATAGCTACTGAGATTACTGGTTCTGGGAATTCCATCTTTTCAAGAATTATTGGATGATCTTGATCACATAGTGTATCCCCTGTTCCTGTATTCTTCAATCCAATTGCAGCTGCAATGTTTCCTGCTGTTACTTCAGGAATTTCAGTTCTTTGGTCAGCGTGCATTTGAAGAATTCTACCAACTCTTTCTCTTTTATCTTTAGTTGTATTGTAAACATATGATCCAGAATCTAACTTACCTGAGTAAACTCTGAAATATGTTAATTTACCTACGAATGGGTCTGTAACTATTTTGAAAGCTAATGCTGAGAAAGGTTCTTCTACTGAAGATCTTCTTTCTTCTATTATTTCTTCTTCTCCTTCTTTCACTGGTACTGAACCTGTGATTGGTGGAATATCCACTGGAGAAGGCATGTAGTCAACTAGGGCGTCAATTAAGAATTGTACCCCTCTGTTCTTGTATGCTGAACCGCATAGAACAGGGAATATATGTCTATCTGTAGTCGCTTGTCTAATTGCTGCTTGCATCTCTTCAGGAGTAACTTCTTCTCCTTCAAGATATTTCATCATAATTACTTCATCGTTATCTGCTAGGTTTTCTAATAGATTAGCTCTCATTTCTTCAGCTTTTTCTACTAAATCAGCAGGGATTTCAGTTTTTTCGAAATCCTTTCCAAGATCGTCATGATAAATTTCTGCTTCCATGTTAACTAGGTCAACAATACCTTGGAAGTTGTGTTCAGCTCCTACTGGTATTTGAATTGGAACAGCATTCGCTTTTAATTTTTCTCTTATTGTTTCTACAGCCATGAAGAAATCTGCTCCTGTAGCGTCCATCTTATTGATGAAACACATACGAGGTACTCCGTATTTGTCAGCTTGTCTCCATACTGTTTCTGATTGTGGTTCAACTCCGCTCTTAGCGTCGAATAGCGCAACAGCACCATCAAGTACTCTTAAAGATCTTTCAACTTCTACTGTAAAGTCAACGTGACCTGGAGTATCTATAATATTAATTCTATGATCTCTCCATTGGCATGTTGTAGCAGCAGAACCGATTGTAATTCCTCTTTCTTTTTCTTGATCCATGGAATCCATTTGTGCAGTTCCGTCATGAGTATCACCAAGTTTATGAATTTTTCCAGTGTAGAATAAGATTCTTTCAGTGACAGTGGTTTTACCAGCGTCAATGTGAGCCATTATTCCGACATTTCTGATTTTTTCAAGTTTAATATCTGGCACTTCATACTCCTTTAATAATGATTAATATCTATAATGAGCAAAGGCTTTATTAGCTTCTGCCATCTTGTGCATTTCTTCTTTCTTCTTAACACTTGAACCTGTGTTATTAGCTGCATCCATTATTTCCTTAGCTAATCTTTCAGTCATAGTTTTTTCTCCTCTTTTTCTAGAGAATCCTACTAACCATCTTAAAGCTAAAGTTTGACGTCTTTCTGGTCTAACTTCCATAGGTACTTGGTAAGTCGCCCCACCTATTCTTCTACCTTTAACTTCCAATAGTGGCATGATGTTACTCATGGCTCTTTGGAATACTTCTAAAGCGTCTTCACCTGTTGTTTGCTCGATCATGTCGAATGCTCCGTAAACTATCTTTTGAGCAGTTCCTTTTTTTCCGTCAAGCATTATATTATTGATTAATTTTGAAATAACTACTTCACCATATTTTGGATCTGGCATTACTTCTTTCTTTGGAACACTACCTTTTCTTGGCACTTCTCTTCCCTCCTTACTAATAAGTATTTCATTGGTACTCGGGTATTTCACACCGATAAGTGCAACTGCTGATATATAAATCTAAACATATATGCACTCTGTTAATTTTTAATTATTTCCGTTCTTATTTGGCTTTTTTTGCACCATATTTAGATCTAGCTTGTTTTCTATTTTCAACCCCAGCTGTATCTAATGAACCTCTAACTATATGATATCTTACCCCTGGTAAGTCCTTTACTCTACCACCTCTTATAAGTACAACACTGTGTTCTTGTAAGTTGTGTCCTATTCCAGGAATATAAGATAGAACTTCTGCTCCGTTAGTAAGTCTTACTCTGGCTACCTTTCTCAAAGCTGAGTTAGGTTTCTTAGGAGTAACTGTTCTTACTGATGTACAAACACCTCTTTTTTGAGGACAGTTTACTTTAGTATTCATTTTTTTCAATGTATTGTAGTTATATCCTAATGCAGGAGTTTTAGATTTTTTAACTTCTGACTTTCTACCTTTTTTTATTAGTTGGTTAACTGTAGGCATATCGCACCTCCTTCTTGCTTAAATTTACATATCAACACCTTGTGTTAATCATGGTAAATCGGAAGGATAATATCCTTCCAACTTAACCTTTTTAATTTTATCATCACTCAATGATACTGTCAACATTTAAAATTTAATTTATGCTTCTACTTCTTCTTCTTCTTTTTCTTCCCTGCCTTCATAATCAATTTCGACATGGGAGTATTTCTTTATTCCAGTTCCGGCTGGTATTAACTTACCTATAATGATATTTTCCTTAAGACCAATTAAGTCATCCCTCTTACCCTTGATAGATGCATCTGTTAAAACTCTTGTTGTCTCTTGGAAGGATGCAGCTGATAGGAATGAATCTGAGGCAATACTTGCCTTAGTAATTCCAAGAAGAACATGTTCATAGTCAGCCTTCTTTTCCTTATCCTTGATTTTTTCATTAGCGTCTTCTACCTGTCTCTTATTGACCATGGTTCCTGTCAATAGGTCAGTATCTCCGGAATCTACAATATTAACTTTTTGTAGCATTTGCTTGATTATTATTTCAATATGCTTGTCGTCAATATCTACCCCTTGTAGCCTATATACCTTTTGAACTTCCTTGATAATATAGTCTTGAACACTTTGAGTTCCTTGTAACTCTAATAGTTCATGAGGGTTAATTGAACCTTCAGTAATCTTATCTCCTACTGAGATAAAGTCTCCATTACTTACTATTGGAGTTGAGTTATAAGGAATTGAATATCTTTCTTCCTTATCTCCCTTGATAACCACATCAGTCTTACCTTCATGGACATCAATGATTACTTCCCCTTCATTCTTGGATATGATAGCTTGTCCCTTAGGTCTTCTAGCTTCAAATAACTCTTCAACCCTCGGTAAACCTTGTGTGATAGCTGTTCCAGCAACCCCACCTGAGTGGAAGGTTCTCATGGTAAGCTGTGTACCCGGTTCCCCGATTGATTGGGCTGCGATAATACCAACCGCTTCCCCAATGTTGGCTGATTTACCTGTCGCCAAGTTTCTACCATAACACTTAGAACAAACTCCATGTTTTGCCTTACATTCCAATACGGATCTAACCTTTACTTCCTTAGTAACTTGTACTTGCTTAGGACCTTCAAAGGTATCAAGAACATGTTCCTTAGTTATTTCTTCGGCCATGTGCTCATTTATAATTTCATTCTTATGAACGATTATTTCCCCTGTTACTGGATGTAGAATATCTTCAAATGAAGTTCTACCAATTATACGGCTCTTAAGATCTTCTATTACTTCGTTTCCTTCTTTAAAGTCTCTAACAACGATATAGCTGTTAGTACCACAGTCTTCTTCTCTTACGATAACATCTTGGGATACGTCAACCAATCTTCTAGTCAAGTAACCTGAATCGGCTGTTCTCAAGGCTGTATCTGAAAGTCCCTTTCTGGAACCGTGGGTAGAGATAAAGAACTCTTGCACTGATAAACCTTCCCTAAAGTTGGCCTTTACTGGAACTTCTATGGTTCTACCTGTAGTAGATGCCATCAGTCCACGCATACCACCCAACTGTCTAATTTGCTTGATGGAACCTCTGGCTCCTGAGTTAGCCATGACAGCTATAGAGTTGGTTTCATCTAAGTTTTCCAATAGGGCAGCTTCTACATCGTCTGTAGCCTTGGTCCAAGTATTGATAACTTGGTTGTATCTTTCATTTTCAGTATAGAAACCTAAGTCAGTTTCTTCTTCTATTCTGTATACTTCTTCTTCTGCCTTCCTAAGGATTTCCTTCTTAGCATCTGGTACAGATACGTCTCCCATGGAAACTGTATAGGATGCAAAGGTTGAATACTTGTAACCTGTGTGTTTAATATAGTCTAAAAGTCTAGCAGTTCTAATGTTGCCATGTCTGATAAAGCATCTTTCGATAATATCAGATAGGACCTTCTTGTCTACTTGCTTGTCTACTTCTAGAGAATACTTGTCAACATTTCTGTCCACATAACCTAGGTCTTGTGGGATCTCTGAGTTAAAGATAAATCTACCTACTGAAGAAGCTACCAATTGGCCCCTGTCTTCTTCGCTTAATTTTACTCTGATCTTAACTACTGAGTGTAGGTTTACTAATTTATTTTCATAGGCCTTAATCATCTCGTCATAGTCTTCAAAAACTAGGTTAGTTTCTTCAGCTTCTGCATAGGATGTTAAATAATAAGAACCTAAAACCATATCTTGGGTTGGTGTTGTTATTGGCTTACCATCTTTTGGAGCTAGGATGTTGTTAGTACTCATCATTAGCAATCTAGCTTCGGCTTGTGCTTCAGCTGATAATGGAAGATGGACTGCCATTTGGTCCCCGTCAAAGTCCGCATTGTAGGCCGTACATACTAGAGGGTGAAGCTTGATAGCCTTTCCTTCTACTAGGACTGGTTCAAAGGCTTGAATACCTAGTCTGTGTAGGGTCGGAGCCCTGTTTAGTAGTACTGGATGGTCCTTGATAACTTCTTCCAAGGCGCCCCAAACAACCGGTTTCTTTCTTTCAATTAATTTCTTAGCTGACTTGATATTATGAGCTTCCTCAGTTCTTACCAATCTTTCCATGATAAATGGCTTAAATAATTCTAGGGCCATTTCCTTTGGAAGACCACATTGGTAGAATTGAAGTTCTGGTCCTACTACGATTACAGATCTTCCTGAGTAGTCAACCCTCTTACCAAGTAAGTTTTGTCTAAATCTACCAGTCTTACCCTTAAGCATGTCTGATAGAGATTTCAATGGTCTATTGGAAGCACCAGTTACTGGTTTTCCCCTTCTACCATTGTCAATTAGCGCGTCTACAGATTCTTGTAGCATTCTCTTTTCGTTTCTAACGATAATTTCTGGCGCCCCTATATCTAATAGTCTCTTAAGTCTGTTATTTCTGTTTATAACCCTTCTATAAAGGTCGTTCAAGTCAGATGTGGCAAATCTGCCCCCTTCCAACTGAACCATAGGTCTAAGATCTGGTGGAATTACAGGAATTACATCTAGACACATCCATTCAGGCTTGTTACCTGATTGTAAAAATGACTCTACAACTTCAAGTCTTCTATAGATTCTTACTCTCTTTTGACCAGTTGCAGTCTTTAAGTCTTCTTCTAATTCTTTTAATTCCTTGTCAAGGTTAACTTCATGTAGAAGTTTCTTGATGGCTTCAGCTCCCATTAAGGCTTCGAAGTCTTCTTCATATTCATCATAGTAATGATTGAATTCAGCTTCTGATAATAGTTGCTTTTTATATAGATCTGGTACATCGCCTGGATCAGTAACCACATAGTTGGCAAAGTATAAAACTTTTTCCAAGGACTTTGGACTCATGTCCAATAAAAGCCCCATCCTGGATGGGATGCCCTTAAAGTACCATATATGGGAAACAGGAGTAGCCAATTCAATATGGCCCATCCTCTCTCTACGAACCTTTGCTTTTGTTACTTCAACTCCACACTTTTCGCAGATAACTCCCTTATATCTAATTCTCTTATACTTACCACAGTTACATTCCCAGTCCTTAGTTGGACCAAAAATCTTTTCACAGAAAAGTCCTTCCTTTTCTGGTTTTAATGTTCTATAGTTAATTGTTTCTGGTTTCTTAACCTCTCCCTTTGACCAGGATCTAATCATTTCTGGAGAAGCTAAACCAATTTGCATTGATTCAAAATTTGTTGTTTCTTTCAAGAAGCCTACCCCTTTCTCGTCGCGATTATTATTACTCATCTAAGTCTACTATTGAAAAACCATCTGCTCTTTCTTCTTCATCTTCTACCTTGTCCTCTTGGGAACTTTCAGGCTTCTTGATAAAGGTCTTTTCAGAATAGTCTTTTTCCTTAACAGCCATTCTTTCTATTTGAGAATAATCGTCATTTTCATCTGGATCTTCTACAAAAACTACTTCATTGTCATTTTCGTCTAATAACTTAACGTCCAATGCCAAGGCTTGTAATTCTTTAGTCAATACCTTAAATGATTCTGGTACACCTGGTTCAGGAATATTTTCACCCTTAACTATGGCTTCATATGTCTTAACCCTTCCAGATATATCATCTGATTTAACAGTTAACATCTCTTGTAGTGTATGAGCAGCACCGTATGCTTCCAATGCCCAAACTTCCATTTCCCCAAATCTTTGTCCACCGAATTGGGCCTTACCACCTAGTGGTTGTTGAGTTACCAAGGAATAAGGTCCTGTTGACCTAGCGTGGATTTTCTCATCTACCAAGTGGTGTAGTTTTAACATGTACATGTAACCAACAGTTACATCATTGGCAAAGAATTCACCTGTCCTACCATCTCTTAGAGGTATCTTACCTGACTTGTGGTAGCCAGCAGCTTCAAGTGCATCTTCTATATCCTTGTCAGAAGCACCATCAAATACTGGTGTTGCCACCTTCCAGCCTAGTTTCTTAGCAGCTAGTCCCAAGTGAACTTCTAGTACTTGTCCCAGGTTCATACGAGATGGAACCCCTAGTGGGTTTAATACTATTTGTACTGGATCTCCGTTTGGTAGGAAGGGCATGTCTTCGATAGGTAAAATACGGGAAACAACCCCTTTATTACCGTGACGACCACACATCTTATCCCCAACAGAAATCTTTCTCTTGGTAGCTACATAAACTCTTATAACCTTATTAAGGCCTGGTTGTAATTCATCTCCGCCTTCTCTTGAGTAGGTTTTAACATCTACTACAACTCCAGCTTCCCCGTGAGGAACTCTTAAAGATGTATCTCTTACTTCCCTAGCCTTTTCACCGAAGATTGCCCTAAGTAGTCTTTCTTCTGGTGATAGTTCAGTTTCTCCCTTAGGAGTAACCTTACCTACTAGAATATCTCCAGCCTGTACTTCTGCACCAATTCTGATAATTCCGTTTTCGTCTAGATCTTTTCTCATATCTTCCCCGATATTTGGAATATCTCTGGTAATATCTTCAGGTCCTAACTTGGTTTCCCTAGCTTCACAATTGTGTTCTTCTATATGAACTGAAGTTAGAACGTCATCTATAACTAATTTTTCATTTAATAACATGGCGTCTTCGTAGTTGTATCCTTCCCATGTCATGAAGGCTATTAAAATGTTCTTACCTAGAGAGATTTCTCCATTGTCTGTAGATGGACCATCGGCAATTACATCGCCCTTCTTAACCTTTTCTCCCACCTTGACGATAGGTCTTTGGTTGAAGGTTGTTCCTTGGTTGGCCCTCTTAAACTTAAGAACCTCATAGTCATCGTAAGAACCATCTTCTTTTTTAATCCTAATCCTAGTATCACCTACATAGTCAATAACTCCAGAATTTTTAGCAACAATTACTACTCCTGAGTCCTTGGCTGCCCTATATTCTATACCTGTTCCTATGATTGGTGATTCAGCCTTTAGTAAAGGCACTGCTTGACGCTGCATGTTAGCACCCATTAGGGCTCTTGTCGCGTCGTCGTTTTCCAAGAATGGAATCATGGCAGCTCCAACTGAAACAATTTGTTGTGGAGAAACGTCCATGTATTCTATTTCTTCCTTAGGATAAACGTCGTTTACTGCGTTAATACCCCTACCAGATACCCTTTCGTTTATAAACACATTGTTTTCATCTAAAGGTTCATTGGCTTGGGCCTTGATATACTTGTCTTCTTCATCAGCAGTCAAGTAAACTATTTCTTCTGTTACCCTACCAGTTCCCTTTTCTACCTTTCTATAAGGAGTCTCAATAAATCCATATCCATTGATCCTACCATAAGTAGTTAAGGATGTTATCAAACCGATGTTTGGTCCTTCTGGTGTTTCTATAGGACAAACCCTACCATAGTGGGAGTTGTGAACGTCCCTTACCTCGTAGCCGGCCCTATCTCTAGACAAACCACCTGGTCCCAAGGCTGATAATCTTCTCTTGTGGGTTAACTCTGACATCGGATTTGTTTGGTCCATAAATTGTGATAATTGGGATGAACCAAAGAATTCCTTGATGGCAGCTGTAACTGGTCTTATATTTAATAAGCTTTGAGGAGTAAGCATTTCTTGGTCTCCAGTTGTCATTCTTTCCCTAACAACTCTTTCCATTCTGGAAAGACCTATTCTGAATTGGTTTTGTAACAACTCACCAACTGCTCTAACCCTTCTATTTCCTAAATGGTCTATATCGTCAATTTCCCCAACCCATTCATATAGGTTTAATTGGTAACTGAAGGTAGCCATAATATCTTCTACAGTGATATTTTTAGGAGAAAGTATGTCCTTGTGCTTTTTAATTTCCCTAATCTTTTGCTTGTCCTTCATATCTTCAGTGAAGGAATCAATAATTCTTCTCATTTCTGGGTAGAATACTTTTTCTGACAAGCCTAGACCTGATAGGTCTAAATCTTTTATTTCTTCAAAGGCATCTAGGTCAACAAAGTGATTTCCCATTACCCTAACAGGAGTAACTTCTCCTACTTCATCTGCTGTCAAGACAACATCAACTGAATTAACACCTGCATTTTCAATTTCTATGGCCTTGTCTAGTGTGATAAAGTCTCCCTTATCTACTATGATTTCACCATCTTCACTGATAACATCTCTGGCAGCGTATTTTTCTGTGATCCTATCTCTTAGAGCTAGTTTTTTATTAAATTTATATCTACCTGCTTTAGCTAGGTCATATCTTCTAGGGTCGAAGAATAAGTTGTAAATCAAAGGCTCTGCTGATTCTATTGAAGCAGGATCTCCCGGTTTTAACTTCTTATATATTTCTAGCAAAGCTTCTTCTTGAGTTTTAGACACTTCTTTTTCCAAGGTCTTTCTCAAAGTTTCTGTATCACCAAAAGCTTCTAAAATCTCTTCGTCATCTTGATACATTAAAGCTCTAACCAAGGTAGTTGCTGGTAGTTTTCTAGTTCTATCTATTCTTACAGTCATAGCTCCCGCTGCGTCTGTATCGTATTCCAGCCAAGCTCCTCTATTTGGTATAGCTGTTGATGATACTAATCTCTTACCTGATTTATCGAAATCTTCACTATAATATACTCCAGGGGACCTTACCAATTGACTGACAACGACTCTTTCAGCACCGTTTATAATAAAAGTACCTGAATCTGTCATTAGAGGGAAATCACCCATAAATACTTCTTGTTCCTTAATTTCCTTTGGATTTCCATCTTCTAGTATTATCAGTCTTACTTTTACCTTTAATGACTTCGCATAGTTAGCATCCCTATCTTTAGCTTCTTGCGCAGTATATTTAAGTTTTTCATCAAAATAATAGTCTTCGAATTGTAACAATATATTTCCTGAATGATCTACAATCGGAGAAATATCTTCAAAGACCTCTTTTAAACCTTCTTCTATAAACCATTTATAACTTCCTGTTTGGATTTCCAGTAAATTTGGTAACGGAAGTGCTTCTGGGATTCTTGAAAAACTTTGTCTTTCTGTCTTACCATACATAACAGTATGATTGTTCATAATACATCCACCCCTCATTTCGTATATTAGTGACTAATTTAGTTGCATTTTTTATCCTTGATAATATGTATAAGCACAATTATCCATTATAATCTTATATCTTTTAGATATGATATCTTAACATATATTTTCCCATCTTTCAATAGCATTTACACATTATATGCCTAATTGCAAGTTTTTTCCATTTTAAAGCCTAATAAGCCTTAATATCTGTTAATTTTTTTAAATATTTGTAATGAAATTGTTTTCATTTAAAAAAAACAAAAAAATAGAATAAAACTAAGTTTTATTCTATATATGGTTTCAAATATTTTCCCGTATAGGATTCTTCCACCTTTATTATGTCTTCTGGCCTTCCTGTGGCTACAATAGTTCCCCCCTTGTCTCCACCTTCCGGTCCTAGATCTATAATATAGTCAGCTATTTTTATCACATCCAGATTGTGCTCTATAACTACAACAGTATTGCCCCCTTCTACCAGTTGGTTTAAAACCTTGACCAACCTGTGAATGTCAGCTGTATGAAGACCTGTTGTAGGCTCATCTAAAACATAAAGGGTCTTACCTGTGGATCGCTTACCTAATTCAGAGGCTAACTTAACCCTTTGGGCCTCACCACCTGAAAGCTCTGTAGATGATTGGCCTATCTTTATATAGCCTAGACCTACATCGTAAAGACTTTGGAGTTTCCTCTTTATACCTGGGTGGTTTTGGAAAAATTCCAGTCCCTCTTCAACTGTCATATCTAGGACATCTGCTATGGTCTTATCCTTGTACTTGACTTCAAGAGTCTCCCTATTGTATCTCTTGCCTCCGCAAACCTCGCAGGGAACATAGACATCTGGTAAAAAGTGCATTTCCACCTTGATAACTCCATCTCCACTACAGGTTTCACATCTGCCCCCTTTAACATTAAAGGAGAATCTCCCCTTGTCATAGCCCCTAAGCTTGGCCTCATTGGTCATGGAGAAAACATCTCTTATAAGGTCGAAGGTCTTAGTATAGGTGGCTGGATTGGATCTTGGAGTCCTTCCTATAGGAGACTGGTCTATCTCAATTATCTTATCTATATATTCAACCCCTGTGATCTCATCATGGGCACCTGGCCTTAACTTGGATCCATGGAGTTGTTTCATCAGTCCATTGTAAAGAATCTGATTGATTAAGGAGGACTTGCCTGACCCGGATACTCCCGTAACCACTGTCAGAGTGCCTACCGGTATCTTAACATCTATTCCTTTCAGGTTATTTTCCCTGGCATTTTTTATTTCTATAAACCTATCTGAGCTTCTTCTTTCCTCAGGTAGGGGTATAAATTTCTTTCTAGACAGGTATTGGCCTGTTATGGACTTTTCGTTGTTTACTATATCCTCATAACTTCCTTCAGCCACCACATGGCCTCCGTGAACTCCTGCCCCTGGACCTATATCAACTATATAGTCAGCTGCCCTCATAGTATCCTCATCGTGTTCAACTATTATCAGAGTATTGCCCAAATCTGTCAGGTTTCTCAAGGATTTTAGTAGTTTGTCATTGTCCCTTTGGTGAAGACCTATACTAGGTTCATCTAGAACATAGACTACTCCTACCAGGCCTGCCCCTATTTGGGTAGCCAACCTAATCCTTTGGGATTCTCCCCCTGACAGAGTTCCAGCTGATCTGGATAGGGTTAGGTAGCCCAGTCCCACATCTATTAGAAACTTTAGCCTGGCCTTGATTTCCTTAACTATAGGGTTGGCTATAAGGGTCTTGGTCTTGTCCAGCTTAAGTCTATCAAACCACTTATAGGACTCATCTATACTAAGGTCTGTTATGTCCATAATATTCTTATCTTCTATCCTGATGGATAGGACTTCCTCTTTTAGCCTATGACCCTTACAAGATCCACAAACTTCCTCACTCATAAACTCTTCAGTCCTCTTTCTAACAGACTCAGAAGTAGAACTTTCATACCTTCTTTCCAAATTCCTAATAACTCCTTCAAACTTTACAGAAGTTCTCTTAACCCCTGAATAGTGGGAGTCAAAAACAAAGGATAAAGGGGCGTCAGATCCATAAAGTATATGGTCTATCATCTCCTTAGGAGCCTTTTCCAAGGGCTCATCCATGGAAAAATTATAAAGATGGGCTATGGCCTTTAATATTTCATAGTAGTAGGTCCCTGGCTTGGAAGACTCATAAGGTCTTACAGCCTTGTCATTTAAGGAAAGGCTATAGTCTGGTATAATTAATTTCTTGTCCACCTTAGTGTGATAGCCTAGACCATTACACTCTTCACAGGCTCCATAGGGAGCGTTGAAGGAGAACATTCTAGGAGATATTTCTCCTAAAGACATATGTTGGTCTGGACAGGATAGGTTGGCTGACATGGTAAATTTCTCCTGGTCTAAAACCTCTATATTTACTATGCCTGAAGCCATGGTCAAGGCTACTTCTATAGAGTCTGCCAGTCTGGATTCAAAGCCTTCCTTTACTATTAGCCTGTCTATAACTATTTCTATGTCGTGTTTTTTATTCTTATCCAAGTCTATTTCATCCAGGCCAAATTCAAGCATTTGACCGTCTACCAGTAGCCTGGTAAAGCCTTCCTTTTGGATGTTTTCCAAAAGTCTCTTGTGTTGGCCCTTCTTGCCTATAACTACTGGGGCTAGAATAAGGATTTTACTCCTTTCTTCCAGGCCTGATACTCTGTCCACCATTTGGTCTATGGACATGGCCTTGATTTCTTGGCCACATACTGGACAGTAGGCTGTACCAGCCTTGGCAAAAAGAAGTCTTAAGTAGTCATATATCTCTGTTACTGTACCCACTGTAGATCTGGGGTTTCTATTGGTTGTCTTTTGGTCTATGGATATGGAAGGGGATAGCCCCTCTATATATTCCACATCCGGCTTGTCCATCTGTCCCAAAAACTGTCTGGCATAGCTTGATAGGGATTCTACATATCTTCTTTGTCCCTCAGCATAGATGGTATCAAAGGCCAGGGAAGACTTGCCTGACCCACTTAGGCCAGTCAAGACTATCATCTTATCCCTGGGTAAAACTAAATCTATGTTTTTTAAATTATTGGCCTTGGCGCCCTTAATTACAATATTTTCTAAACTCATACTACCTCTTATATTCCATAATCTTTCTTCAACTTACCTATCTCATCTCTCAAACTAGCTGCCCTTTCAAAGTCTAAGACTTCAGCAGCCTTAAACATTTCCTTTTCCATATTAATAATAAGGCTATTGATTTCTTCAAAGGAGAAGCTTTCAACTTCTTCCTTATAGCTATCAACATCTTCAGCAGCCATGGTTGCTGTAACTATCTCTTTTATTTCCTTTACTATAGACCTGGGCTCTATATTGTTATCCTTGTTAAACTTGTCCTGGATGGCCCTTCTTCTCTCTGTTTCCTTGATGGCCTTATCCATAGACTTGGTAATAGTATCTCCATACATTATTACCCTACCATTTTCATTTCTAGCCGCCCTACCTATGGTTTGGATTAGGGAGGTCTCTGATCTTAGGAAGCCTTCCTTGTCAGCATCTAAGATGGCTATTAGGGAAACTTCTGGTATATCCAGCCCCTCTCTTAAAAGGTTTATACCTATTAGGACGTCAAACTTCTTTAGCCTTAGGTCCCTTATAATTTCCACCCTTTCTATAGTATCTATATCTGAGTGAAGGTAGGTTACCCTTATACCCATCTTTTCCATATAGTCAGTCAAGTCTTCTGCCATCTTCTTGGTCAGGGTGGTAACCAGGGTCCTGTCTCCTCTTTCCGTATTCTTATTTATCTCTGATATTAAATCATCTATTTGGTTCTTAGTCTCTCTAACCTCTATGATAGGATCCAATAGACCGGTTGGCCTAATGATCTGTTCTACCTCCCTGGTCTCATGATCTTTTTCATAAGGTCCTGGAGTAGCAGAAACAAAGATTGCCTGGCCTATAAGTTTTTCAAATTCTTTAAACTTAAGTGGCCTATTGTCCAGGGCTGATGGCAGCCTAAATCCATAGTCTACCAGGTTTTGCTTTCTAGACCTATCTCCTTCATACATCCCCCTAACTTGAGGCAGGGTCACATGGGACTCATCTACCATGAGGATAAAGTCTTCTGGGAAATAGTCTATTAAGGTATAGGGTCTACTACCTGCCTCCCTTTGACTTAAGTGTCTAGAATAGTTTTCTATACCTGTACAAAAACCTATTTCTTGTAGCATCTCTATATCGTATAGGGTTCTTTGCTCCAGTCTTTGAGCCTCTACCAGCTTGTTTTGGGATACCAACTCTTCCAGCCTTATCCTTAATTCTTCTTCTATGGACAGGATAGCCTGGTTAATCTTCTCCCTAGATGTGGCATAGTGGGAGGCTGGAAAAATCCATATATGCTTTCTATAGCCTAGGACCTCTCCTGTTAAATAGTTTATCTCTGATATTCTATCTATCTCATCCCCAAAAAATTCCACTCTTAGGACCTGCTCTGTCGCATTGGCTGGAAAGATGTCTACCACATCCCCTCTCACCCTAAAGGTCCCCCTGGTAAAGTTCATGTCATTTCTAGTGTACTGGATGTTTATCAGTCTGGTTAAAACCTCATCTCTTTCTATCTGCATGCCTGGTCTTAAAGAAACTGTCATGTTCTCATAGTCAATCGGGTCTCCCAGGCCATAGATACAGGATACTGAGGCCACTATAATTACGTCCTTTCTCTCAAAAAGAGCTGCTGTAGCCGAGTGCCTTAACTTATCTATCTCATCATTTATAGACGAGTCCTTGGCTATGTAGGTATCAGTGGCTGCCACATAGGCTTCCGGCTGGTAATAGTCATAGTAGGACACAAAGTATTCAACTGCATTATTGGGAAAAAACTCTTTAAACTCAGTAAATAGTTGATAGGCCAGGGTCTTGTTGTGGGCCAGGACCAGGGTAGGCCTATTTGTCTTTTCTATTATATTGGCCATGGTAAAGGTCTTACCAGAGCCAGTAACCCCTTTTAGGGTTTGAAATCTATCTTCATTATTTAAGCCATCAACCAGTTCTTTTATAGCCTCTGGCTGATCTCCTCTAGGCTTATAATTGGAAACCAATTCAAATTTATCCATATCTTCCCCCATCACTTTCTTATTTAATAGTAAACGAACATATGTTTCATGTCAATAAAAAAAGGCATCCTAGGACGCCTTTTCTTTTAAGATTTTAACTGCTTCTTGTAATTGATTGTCTTCTTTTATATTTTCCGGACCGATAAGTCTTACTCCATCCTTTAATTTTACTTCCCTATCTGGGGCTATTCCCACTCCCTGGATTTTATTTCCCTCTGGAGTAAAGAATTCTGCTATGGTAAGCTTCATACCCGTCCTAGGATTTTCGTCCCTAAATTCAATAATCTTTTGGACAACTCCCTTACCAAAGGTATTTTCTCCCAAGATTAAGGATCTTTTATTTTCCTTTAAGGCTCCTGATAGGATTTCTGATGCTGATGCTGAACCCTTATTGATAAGAGTTATCATCTCTATTTGTTCACTGCCCTTACCAGCCCTATATTCCTTGGTCTTGTCTTGGGCATCCTTGACAGAAACTATGGTCCCATCTGAAATCAAGTAGTCTGCCAGGTCTATGGTCACATCCAAAAGGCCTCCCGGATTATTTCTCAAGTCTAGAACCAATCTTTCCACTCCCTGGTCCTTCAAGTCCTTAAGGTTTTCCTTAAACTGTTCAGCCGTATGCCTTTGGAAGCTAGATATATAAATATAGCCTATCTTTCCTTCTATAACTTCTGAGTAGACTGATTGAACATCAATGATTTCCCTGATGATTTCAATGTCCTTTCTCACATATTCTCCCTTTTCTTCCCTGCCTATGGTAAGGGTGACCTTTTCGCCTTCCTTGCCCCTCATTACCTTGACAGCATCATTTATCTCTTCATTACTATAGGCCTTGCCATCTATAGCTAGGATTTCGTCTCCTGCCATAATGCCAGCCTTTTCTGCTGGAGTTCCCTTTATAGGGGATATGACAACAATTTTATTGCCCTTAACTCCTGATATTTCTATACCTACACCAGCAAATTCCCCTTCTGTATGTTCATTAAGGGCCTTGAATTCGTCTGCATTATAATAGGCTGAATACTGGTCGTCCAGGCCAGCTAAATATCCCTTATAGATTCCATCCTTCATCTTTTCACTGTCATAGTCATAGAGAAACTCTGAATCTATATTGGCCTTCATCTTATAGATTTTATTGGCCACTTCAACCATGTCCTTGGATCCATATTCCTTTTGACCCTTCTTGTAGCCTAGGCCATAGCCTCCAAATACAAGGGCTAGAACTAAGACCATACTAATAATCTTCTTTAAATTCTTATTCATACACACTTTCCTTTACTTAAGAAAAAAGGTTTTATCCTAGAATAAAACCTTTCCTTTATATTATAAATGTCCCAATGGATTTGTAGTAACTCCATGTTGTCTAACTTCAAAATGTAGATGGGGACCTGTTGAATTTCCTGTAGTTCCCATAAAGGCAACTAAATCGCCCTTGCCTACTGCCTGACCTTCACTAACATTAAAGCTATTAAGGTGGGCATAGTAGGTTGATTTACCATTTCCGTGGTCTATGATAACCAGGTTACCATAACCAAGTGATGACCAGGAGGCCTTAACTACTACTCCTGATTCAGCTGCGTAAATCTCTGTTCCTTGACCTGAGGCTATATCTATACCCAGGTGGAACTCTCTTCCATTGCCAAAGGGACTAGCCCTCCAGCCATAGGGACTACTTATGTAGCCTGATGCTGTAGGCCATAACATCCTTCCAGATGATGGTGCTGGCCTTGGTGTTTCCTGTCCGCCACCTCCAGTGTTTGGACTAGGTTTTTTATTGTTTTCTGCCTCTTGTTTCTTAAGTTCTTCTTGTCTTCTAAGTTCTTCCTGCCTTTTGGCCTCTTCTATGGCCTGTTTCTTTTGGCTGATTTTTCTTTGTTGGCTGGCTATAGAGGATTTTTCCTCTGCCAATTGTCTTTCATAGTCACTTAAGTTGGACAGGTATTGGTTTTTTTCATCTTCTAAACCAGCCATGTCCATCTGCCTGGCAGATAGGGTTTGTTCAAAGTCTAGTGTAGCCTGCTTCAACTCTTCTACCTGGGCATTGGTCAAATCTTCCTGTCTTTGAAGTTCTAATAAAAGCTCATCTTGTTTTTTCTTGTTTTGATCAAGTTGGGCCTTTTCATCTTCTTCATTGGATTTATTTATCTCTAAAGAAGTCTTTTGACCATTTAATTCTAATTTTAATTTTTCAATCTTGGCCTTGTCGCTTTTCAAACTTTCGATTAGGTCCTTGTCATACTTGGCAACAGTCTTCATAAGTAAATTCCTACTTAAAAAGTCATTTACGTCATTGGAAGATAAAAGAATTTCTATCTTTTGAATATCTCCCTTCTTATACATAACTATAAGTCTTTCCTTTAATAGTTCTGTATTGGCCTCTATATCTTTTTGGATCTTTTCTATCTTTTCTTCGTTCAATTTTATCTTGGCCTCTAGGGCTTCAATATCTTCATTTAACTTATTTATCTTTATAACTCTCTCATAGATTTGACTGTTAATAAGGTTTATCTCATCTTCCACAGTCATCTTTTCGCCCAAAAGTTCATTTAATTCAGATTCTTTTCCATCTATTTCATTTTTCTTAGAATCTATTTGGGTCTGGTAGTTATTTATTTCTTCATTTACTCCTTGGATGACTCCATCGACTCCATTGACCTTAGAATTTAAATCATTGACCTTGGAGTTTATATTATTCACATTGGAATTCATCTCATTTAGCTTGGAGTTCATTTCATTTAAACTCTCTGCATATACTGTTGGATTTAATATGTTCACAGCCAAGATGGATGTGGCCAAACCTGCTGTTAATATTTTTTTTAACCTACTGTTAGATTTCAAAACAAGCCTCCACTTACACATTTAGGTATTTTTTCATAGAGAACATGCTCCCTATTACTCCTATCCCAATACCTAGAGATAGGAAAATTTCCATTAAACTGTTTTTGAAATATATGGGGTCAATCAGGTAGACTGAATAATTTTCAACCATAATATTTCCAAAGGAACCATAGCCATAGGCATATAGATAGTAGATGGCGAAAAAGGCCAAAAGAGACCCTATTATTCCAAAGACTAGTCCCTCTATAATAAAGGGAATCCTTATCCTATTATTGGTTGCTCCCACATACTTCATTACTGATATTTCTTCACTTCTGGCAAATACTGTTAACTTAATTGTATTTGAAATGATGAAAAGTGAAACTATTATTAAGACTAGAACCAGGACCGCCCCTATTATCTTTATATAGTTGGATGCCGTATAAACCTTTTCCACTATATCTTGATAGTATTGGACCTCATCCACACTGTCCTCTTCCTTTATGTAGGCTACAAAATCTGAAGCCTTACTTATGTCCTCAATGTTTACAATAAAAGACGCTGGTAGTAGTTCCTTTGATGTGATGCCGTCCAAGATGGCAGCATCTTCTCCCCAGCTTTCCTTCATCAGCTCTAAAGCCTCGTCACTTTCCCTAAAACTAACCTTTTTATCTACAGGATAGTCTTCTATCTTTTTTTCTAATATATCTATTTCTTCCTGGCTGGCATCCTTGTCTATAAAGATATCAACCTCATCAACCTTGTCCTGGACATCCATGGCAACAAAGTTAATGGTAACTGTCATAATTAAGATTAAGCCTAAAATAAATAGGGTGGCAAAGGTAGAAACTATTGAAGCAAATCCCATGGACCTGTGTTTCCATATTCCCTTTAGTCCGTCCTTTAACGAGTTGATAAACCTTCTAATTGCCCTCATCATAACCTCCCACACTATCTCTAATTACCCTGCCGTATTCCAGGACTATAACTCTTTTTTGTAGTCTATCTACAATCTCTCTGGAATGGGTGCTCATAATTACTGTGGTTCCGCTCTGATTTACTTTTTCTAGAAAGTCCATGATTTCCCAGGATGTATCCGGGTCTAGGTTTCCAGTTGGTTCATCAGCTATTAGTATTTTTGGATTTACTGCCAGGGCCCTGGCCATGGAAACTCTCTGCTGTTCTCCACCTGATAGTTGATTGGGATAATCCTTTCTCCTATCATAAAGATTTACCAGCTCCAAGACCTCCCTAATCCTCTTTTTCTTGTCTGATCTGGACATGCCCCATATATCTAGGACAAATTCTATATTTTCATAAATATTTCTATTTTTCAAAAGTCTAAAGTCTTGAAAAACAACTCCTATATCAGACCTAATTTTAGGGACCATTCTATTAGATACCCTGCTTATATCCTTGCCATTTAGGTAGATTTCTCCCCTATCTGGATCTATTTCCTTTAGGATTAATTTTATTATGGTAGATTTGCCGGCCCCGCTGGCGCCGGTTAAAAAGACGAATTCACCGTCTTCTATATGGAAGCTAGCGTCATTTATAGCCACCACATTATTTGAATACTTCTTACTAACATTTTTAAAATCAATCATAATAACCTCTTCTTGAATTATTATATCATAAAAGTTACAAAAAGGTTAAGACTTTAACTAAATCTTAACCTTTTTCTTATATTTATTAACTTTTTATATTATTTATTATTAGTCGTTAGAATAATTGTCAAAGTAACCCTTGATGTAAACAATAGGGGTACCCTTGTCTCCTGAACCACTTACAAGATCGCATAAGGAACCGATTAGGTCAGTTAATTGTCTAGGTGTTGTTCCCAGTTTTTCCTTGCCTTCTCCCTCTTTATCCTTGCTGGATATTTTTTCCTTCATGGCCTTGATAGCATCTTCTCCCTTAAGATCTGCCAAGTCATTGTCAGCTAAGTATTTTAGCTTGATTTCATTTGGTTGACCTTCCAAGCCTGATGTATAGCCTGGAGATACTACTGGGTCTGCCAATTCCCAAATTCCCCCTATAGGGTCTTTGAAAGCTCCGTCACCATAAACTAAAACTTCTATTTCTACACCTGTAGCCTTAAGAATTTCTTCTTGAAGCTTGTAGGCAAAGTCCTTAGAATCTCTAGGAAATAGCTTAAGTGAATTTTCTCCTGATAGGTTAGATCCATATAGGCCATACTCTGGGTTATAGCCTGAGTCTCCCACAGGTTCATTCATTATATCCTTTAGGGTTAAAACATTTTTTACCCCTTTAGCTTGGAAGAAGTTTTTCAAATAATCTTCCTCGTGGATATTTGCTATTAAGATTTCCTTGGCATTTTCTGCTATATAGTCAATATTATTGGAAAATAGAATTTCTATATTGTCATTTACAGCAAAGGACTTGTAGTATTCTACATAGTCTATTTTAGTGAAAGGATGTAGGTAGGGATGTTCTACTATATCCATATATTCTTCTTCTGTTAAGGTATCATTGTAAACATTGACATTCTTACTGGCCAATTTATACTTGTCCATTAAACAGTTACCCACCTCATCTGATGGATAAGATAAGTATATTTTAATCTTCTTTTCTGTTAAAGCTGCTGCTCTCAAAATGTTTGAGAATCTGTTTCTACTTAATATTGGGAAAACAATACTTATTTCTTCATCATATTTATTGTTAAAATCTTCAACGATTTGCTCAATTGTACAGTAATTACCTTGAGCCCTGGCAACTAAAGATTCTGTGATTCCCACAATATCTTTCTCTTGTATGGTAAATTCGTGATTCTTAGAAGCCTCAACTACCACGTCTCTTACTATGGTAACCAGGTCGTCCCCCTTTTTAATTATAGGAGCCCTAAGACCCATCGCATTTGTACCTATTAATCTTTTCATTTTTCCCCCTTATAGAACTTATATTACTTTTGCAGTTCCTTCATAAACTATACCTGATATGGCATCTAAGGTTATTATTTCTCCGTCTTCTACGGTTTCCATAGCCTTGTTAGCCCCGATTATAGCCGGTTTTTTAAAGTGAATAGCAGATATAGCAGCATGTGAAGTAAGTCCACCTTCTGCAACTATTATACCTGATGACCTGTCTATATATTCGACAATTTCAGCATCTGTATAGTCAGCTACCAAGATGTCCCCATCTTCAAACTTATCCTTTAATTCTTCAACTGTATTTCCCTTACATACCTTGCCTACTACTGAACTCTTACCTATGGCTTGGCCTTGTAAGATTATCTTACCAATTGTGTGAACCTTTATCAGGTTGGTTGCAACACCAACACCTACAGGTATACCCGCTGTAAGAACTATTAAATCACCTTCAAATACCAACCCTGATTTTAACGCTGAATATATAGATCTGTCAATTAATTCGTCAGTAAAGGTTGATTCTTTTGAAACGTATGGGTTTACTCCCCAAACTAGTGATAATTTTCTAGCAACTCCTTCTTCTATAGTAGTTGCAACTATAGTTGAGTTAGGCCTGAATTTAGATATGGCCCTTGCTGTTGCTCCTGATGCAGTAGCAGCTACAACTGCATTGGCGCTTAATTGTTCAGCTATTTGGCAAACTGACATGGAAATAACATTTGTTGAGTCAGATCCTTCCCAGTTCTTTCTTCTCGCATTTGCCTTTTTAAAGTCTAGGGATGCTTCAATATTGTCAGCTATCCTAGCCATGGTCTCAACTGCCTCTATAGGGTACTTACCCGCTGCAGTTTCCCCTGATAACATAACTGCGTCAGAACCATCTAGTATGGCATTGGCAACGTCATTTACCTCTGCCCTAGTAGCTCTTGGGTTTCTAATCATTGAATCAAGCATTTGTGTAGCTGTGATTACAGGCTTACCTGCATAGTTGGTCTTTCTAATAATTTCCTTTTGAGCAAGAGGTACTCTCTCGTTGGAAACTTCCACTCCCAAGTCCCCTCTAGCTACCATAATTCCATCAGATACAGCTATTATTTCATCTAAGTTGGTAAGTCCTTCTTCGTTTTCAATCTTTGAAATTATATGTATATTTTCTCCACCATTTTCTTCCAAGATTTTTCTTATAGCTAAAACGTCATCTGCCTTTCTAACAAAGGAAGCAGCTATAAAGTCTATGCCATTTTCTATACCGAATATAATATCTGATATATCCTTGTCTGTTAGGGCTGGTAGGTTTATCTTTGTATTAGGGATGTTAACTCCCTTTCTATCCTTTAATTCACCATAGTTTACAACGCTGGTTACTATGTCTGTTCCATCAACTATATCTTCAACTACAAATTCTACCAGGCCGTCGTCTATTAAAATTCTTGAACCAACCTTTATATCATTAGGTAGGCCATCATAGGAAATTGAAACCATATTTTCATCCCCTAAAATATCCCTAGTAGTCAAGATAAACTTATCTCCAGACTTAAGGTCTACTACTCCGTCCTTGAATTTTCCAGTCCTAATTTCTGGCCCTTTAAGGTCAAGCATGATAGCCGTATGAGTTCCTGCTTCCCTTCTCACCTTCTTGATTAGGTTAATTCTTTGTAGGTGTTCCTCATGGTCTCCGTGGGAAAAATTAAGTCTACATACATTCATTCCCGCCCCAATAAGTCCTTTTAATACTTCTTCTGATTCAGAAGCTGGACCTATGGTACATACAATCTTTGTTTTTTTCATATTCTTACTCCTTAGTTTGCTAATATATTAGCTATAGCATAAAGTTCTGTATTGAACTGTCTTTTTACTTCTACCGCTTCTGGTATAGGCATGGTTATTATTTGTCCATCCTTCATACCTACTGCAAGTGAGCTCTTACCTTCCATCAATAGTTCTACAGCCCTATTTCCTAATTCATTGGCCATAAGCCTATCTTGGAAAGATGGACTTCCTCCCCTTTGAACGTGGCCTAGAACCGTAACCTTGGTTTCTACTCCTGTTCTTTGGTAGATCTCATCCGCTATTCCATAGGAGTTGCCCACACCTTCTGCAACCATGATTATATGATGTAGTTTACCCCTTTTCTTACCTCTTAATATTTTATCTACAACTTCATTCATGTCTAGAGGAATTTCTGGAACTAATATACTTTCAGCTCCCCCTGTTAGACCTGCAAATAGGGCCAAGTCTCCACAGTTTCTACCCATTACTTCAACCACATTTCCCCTACCATGAGAACTTGATGTATCTCTAAGTTTACCTATGGCATCTATTATTGTTTCAACAGCTGTGTGAAAGCCTATAGTATAGTCAGTAAAGCCCATGTCATTGTCTATGGTACAAGGTATACCCATGGTCTTTATTCCCCTTTCATGAAGAATATTAGCTCCCATGAAAGATCCATCTCCTCCCATGACAACTAGGCCTTCTATGCCGTATTCCTTAATTACTTCTATGGCCCTGTCTTGGCCTTCCTTGGTCTTAAAGTCAAGGGATCTGGCAGAACCTAAAATAGTTCCCCCCTTGTGAATAATATCGGCTACACTGGATACATTCATTTCATAAATGTCCCCTCTAATCAAGCCATCATAACCATTTCTAATTCCCTTTACCCTCAATCCATTTGCAAAGGCTGTTCTGGCAACCGCTCTTATGGCTGCGTTCATTCCTGGAGCATCTCCACCAGATGTTAAAATACCAATCGTCTTCATCATTACCCCCTAATTAATTTTCACATTTTCTTTTCCCATTAAATCTTTTAATCTATCTATAAATTCCTTTTGATCTAAATCAACCGAAAATTTATCTTTTAATTCGTAGGCCTTCTTCCTGTCTTGGAAGTAAACTACTACCCTAGTATCACCTCTAGATTTTAGCAAATTCTCTTTTAATAATAAATACCTCTTCTTGTCCCTAGAGTCCATCTGTATATATAATTTAGGCTCTCTTTTTTCTCTGGTCCCATCGCTTTCCCCCAGCTTGTCCGGGTCTATTACCCTGGCATCCCTCATTATTATCTTGGCATCTTCCACGTCACTTACCTGTAATTGGCCATTTATTAAAAGGGCAGCCTCTTCTTGAATCTGGTTTCTATACCTGGCATAAATATCGGGAAAGACGATAACCTCTATACTACCATAAAGATCTTCCATGGTTAAAAAAGCCATTATTTTATTATTTTTTGTTAATAATTCTTTTTTATTGGTAATAATACCGCCGAACCTAACATAGCTATTGTCCAAATCATCCAGGTAATCCTTCTTCTCCACCAGGTCTAGACTGGTAAAGTTACTATTTCTAGCCACATACTTTTCATAGGGCCTAAAAGGATGGTCTGTTATATATATGCCCAATACTTCCTTTTCATACTTTAATAAGTCTCTTTTCCTATATTCTTTTAAATCTGGTATGCTGATGTCTTCTTGGTTTTCCTTTTTCAAGATGCCAAACATATCAGTCTGGCCTGGGACATTCTTTCTATTTTTATTGGTGATAGAGTCTATAACATTGATGTAGACTGCCATCATCTGGGACCTATTTAGGCCAAATTCATCAAAGGCTCCTGCTAGAATCAAGGATTCAACCGCCTTCTTATTAAGTCCTGAATCAGTCCTTAGGGAGATTCTTTCTATATAGTCGCTAAAGCTTAAAAAGTCCCCCTTCTTTCTCTCCTCTACTGTAGAGTGGATTATATTGGTTCCCACATTCTTAACTGTGGAAAGTCCCATCCTAATGGCCTCTTTCTCAACTGAAAACTTCCTAAAGGACTTATTTATATGGGGAGGAAGAATCTTTATCTTAAGCCTTCTAGCCTCCTTGATATAAAGTTGGACCTTGGCCGTATCCCCCATGACTGAGGATAAAAGAGCTGCCATAAACTCCTTGGGATAGTAGTGTTTTAAATAGGCTGTCTGCATGGCTACAAAGGCATAGGCCACAGAGTGGGACTTGTTGAAGGCATACTTGGCAAAGTCTATCATCAAGTCGTATATCTTATTGGCCACATCCTCATCTATGCCGTTTCTCACACAACCTCGAACCAGGATTTCCCCCTGGTCTCCTTCCTTGCCATGGACGAAATACTTCCTATTTTCCTCCATGACCTCCATTTTCTTCTTACCCATGGCCCTTCTTAAATTGTCCGCCTCTCCCAGGCTAAAACCTGCTAGTTTTTGCACTATCTGCATAACCTGTTCCTGGTAGACTATGGTTCCATAGGTCACATCCAGTATGGATTCAAGGGATGGATCTATATATTTTATGTTTTCTGGATTGTGTCTATAGTTTATATAGTTGGGAATCTCATTCATAGGTCCTGGCCTAAAAAGGGAGTTGGCAGCCACCAGGTCATCAAACCTGCTAGGCTTTAGTTCCCTTAAAAAGGCCCTCATGCCGTCTGATTCAAATTGGAAGATTCCTATGGTCTGGGCCTTGTTGAAAAGCCTCATAACCTCAGGGTCTTCCACATCTATCTTGTCTATATCTATAGTTATGCCATGGTTTATTTTTACCAGGTCTATGGCATCCTGGATAACAGTTAGGGTCCTAAGGCCTAAAAAGTCCATTTTCAAAAGCCCCAACTCTTCCAGTTCAATCATATTGTACTGGGTTGTTATTTGCTCCCCATTTCTAGAAAGGGGAACAAATTCATCTACAGCCTTAGAGGCTATAACCACGCCGGCAGCATGGGTAGAAGTATGTCTAGGCATGCCTTCTACAGCCTTGGCATAGTCTATTAACTTTTTATTTACCTCATCTTCTTCATAAAGAGCCTTAAACTCTGGAGATATGTCCAGGGCCTTTTCTATGGTCATGCCCAGGGCTGTTGGAACCTGCTTGGCTATCTTGTCCACCTTGGCATACTCTATCTCCATGGCCCTGCCCACGTCCCTAATAGAGTTTCTAGCAGCCATGGTACCAAAGGTAACTATCTGGGCCACCTTTTCCTCTCCATACTTTCTCTTTACATATTCTATGACTTCATCTCTTCTCTCATAGCAAAAGTCTATATCAATATCTGGCATGGATACCCTGGCCGGATTTAAGAATCTTTCAAAAAGTAGGTTGTACTTAAGAGGGTCTATGCCTGTAATATCTAGGGCATAGGAAATTATTGATCCAGCTGCTGACCCCCTGCCTGGACCTACTGGAATATTTTCCCCCTTGGCATAGGCTATAAAGTCCCAAACAATTAAAAAGTAGTCTACAAAGCCCATGTCTTCTATGGTCTTTAATTCAAACTCAGCCCTTTCCCTTATGGTAGTTGTTATTTCACCATACTTTTCCTCCAGCCCCTTATAGACCAAGTCCCTAAGATAGGAAATATTGGTATAGCCTTCTGGTATTTCAAAGTGGGGCAGATGAAGCTTGTGAAACTCAAATTCCACATTACACCTGTCAGCTATGAGCTGGGTGTTTTCTAGGGCCCCTTCGTAGGAGGAGAAAAGACCTGCCATCTCTTCATAGTTTTTTAGGTAGAACTCATCATTGGGAAATCTCATTCTCTTTTCTTCATTTACTGTACTACCTGTTTGGATACACAAGAGTACATCGTGGATCTTATAGTCCTCCCTTTTAACAAAGTGGACGTCATTGGTTGCCACTAGGGGAATACCTGTTTCTTCATGGATCCTATTAAGTTCCATATTAACCTGCTTTTGTTCTCTTAGGCCATGGTCTTGAAGCTCTAGAAAGTAATTGTCTTTTCCAAATATTTCCCTATATTCTAGGGCTGATTTTTTAGCATGGTCATACTGGCCCTCTCTTAAGAGTCTAGGCACTTCCCCACCTAAACAGGCAGACAGGGCAATTATTCCCTGGCTGTGGGCTCTAAGTACATCCTTGTCCACCCTAGGCTTGTAGTAGAAACCATTGACATAGCCTTCTGATACAATCTTTATTAAGTTTTCATAGCCTGTCTGGTTTTCTGCCAGAAGGACCAGATGGTGTCTGGTCTTATCCTCCACCGTCTTTGACAAATGGTCTCCTGGAGTCACATAGACCTCACAGCCTATGATAGGCTTAAGCTTTCTTTTCTTGGCCTCCTTGTAGAACTCTATTACTCCAAACATGGAGCCGTGGTCTGTGATGGCTATGGAGTCCATACCTTGTTCGACTGCATAGTCCAAGAGCCTGTCTATCCTGGAATAACCATCCAACAAACTATATTCTGTATGTAAGTGTAAGTGTGTAAATTTTTTCTCCATATTACCTTCTCTTCCTAAAAAATGATTGTAAAAGTTCTACTGACTCCTGGTCCAAGACCCTGGTTTCCAATTGGACCTGGTGATTAAAGGCACCATCCTGGACCAGGTTTATTAAACTTCCGCAACAGCCCCTCTTTTGGTCCATAGCCCCTATAACCAGCCTTTTTATCCTACTATTTACTATGGCCCCTGCACACATGGCACAAGGTTCCAAGGTCACATAGAGACTGGCATCATCCAGGCGCCACCTGCCCAGTCTTTCACTGGCCTGGTCGATTACCTTGACTTCAGCATGGCTGGAAGCCTTCCTATCCCCTTCAACTGTATTATGGCCCCTGGCTACTATTTGACCATCTATCACCAGGACAGCCCCTACGGGAACTTCTTCCTGATCATAGGCCTTTTGGGCTTCTAAAAGGGCCTCCTTCATATATCTTTCGTCTTCTGTCATTGGTTTATACCTAGAACGTCCAAGATACTATGGGATAAAAGATAGGTCAGGGTATCCATCATTTCGTCCACGTCTATATTTTCTTCGCTATTTTGGATAATCTGAGAATCGATAGTTGAATAAATCATTTCTGAATAGAATAAAGACAGGTTCTCCCTATTTAAAAGTCTATAGTCTTCATGTTCTTCAAAGGCATTGGCCTCTAGTATTCTTAGAACAATGATCTTAAGTGATTTTTTTAAAGAGCTCTCAAAGGAATTTTGCCCCTTGACCTTAAAGGCCTTCCTATAGAAGGTCAAGTCATTTAATATGAACATATATATGGTCTTTAAAGCTTCATGATACATTTTCATGCAAATTAAAGCCTCTACTGTATTCTCTAATTCTTGCTCTAGAATATACTCAAAGACTTCATCCTTGTCCTTAAAATGATTGTAAAAAGTTGGTCTAATAACTCCTGCCCCATCGGCTATCATCTTAATTGTTATTTTCTCATATTTATTTGTCTTTACAAGTTCCTTGAAACTTTTAACTATCAAGCTTTTTGTAGCATTATTATCCATATTAATCACCTTACTAAATTATATCAAAAAGAAGGATATAAATAAAGAATTCAACTAAATGCAGGCCTTTTAATAATCTCCTAGGCCAGAGTCATTTTATTTAAAATAAAAAAGATGGGACAAGCCCATCTTCATCTAACTATTTATTTGCTCTTTCAGCCTTGTATTCAGCCCATAATTCATCTGCTTTTTCGTCCCATTGTTCTGCATATGGAACTGTCTTTTCCTCTAATTCAGCTGGACTTTCCTTTTCAACCAAGTCTGTATTCTTAGCTCCTGTCTTGTCTACCATTCCCTTTAATAGGTGAGGGTTTTCAAGCATAGGACAAGGTTTTAAGTGGTTGTCATTAAATGGTTGTCCGTCTCTGTAGGCTGCAAATAAAGGTGATCTTAATATGTCTACCAAGTCCATATCCCTAATGTTTGCATCTGAGTAGTGGATAAACACACATGGTTCAGCATCCCCATTGGAGTTGATGTGGAAGTAGTTTCTTCCCCCTGCTATACAGCCTCCAACAGCTGGACCATCGTTTTGGAAGTCCATGGTAAAGATTGATTTACCGCCTTCCAAGGCTCTTATTTCTTTAATTCTATGATACATGTATTCTCTTTGTTCAGCATTTAATAAAAGACTCGTGTCTGCTCCCTTACCAACTGGCATGTAGTGGAAGTACCAAGCAAAGTAGGCTCCCTTTTCTATTAAAAGATCTAAGAAGTCATCTGATGTTATAGTCTTATAGTTCTTGCTAGTATAGGCCATTGAAGTACCAAATACCAAGCCGTTTTCTCTTAAAAGATCCATGGCATGCATAACTTCATCAAAGGAACCGTCTCCTCTTCTGCCGTCATTTTCACCTTCATAACCTTCTACTGAAAGAGAAAAGGCTATATTACCAACCCTTTTTAAGTCTTCACAAAGGTCTTGGTCTATAAGTGAACCATTGGAGAAAATGTTAAAGTAGCAATCATTGTGTTTTTCAGCTAACTTAATAACATCCCTTTTTCTTACTAGAGGTTCTCCACCTGTCAACATGTAGAAGTAAATACCCAAGTCCTTACCTTGGCTTACTATCTTGTCCATTTCATCAAAGCTTAGGTTTAAATTGTGGCCATATTCTGCTGCCCAACAGCCTATACATCTCTTATTACAAGCTGAGGTTGGGTCAAATAAAATTGTCCAAGGTACATTTATACCTAATTTTTCCCTATTCTTAGGAATTTCCTTGTTGGAAACCATCATGGATTGGTAGCCCAAGTTCATGATTATTTGTTTTCTAGCATGGGGATGAACATTGTCCAAGGCATTATTGGCATAAATCATCCACTTGTTAGTAGGATCCTTAATTACGTCCCTGGTCATGTCAAAATACTTTTCTGATCCCTCAAAGTGATCTCCTATAAAATTTTCAACTATATCTGTTATCTTTAGTAGGGATTTTTCCCTATCCTTGTCTATGTACTTAATTGTTTGGTCCACTAGAACTCCAAAACTCGCTCTTGTTACCTTATCTTTAACTCCCATAACTCCTCCTAATTTTTTATTATGTATGCTAGTAGTAAATTAATACTTACAAAAACAGTGAAAGCACTACATAAAATGTTTAAATATTTCTGACTATGAAAACCAAATCTATAGCCAATTGTTGTTCCAGTAATACTTGATAATATGCTTGTTGTAAGTAATATGTACAGGGCTCTTTCGTTCAGCCCTATCCTTATTAAGGAAAGAGCCATCCCCAAGAGAAAGGCATCGATACTCATTAAGAGTCCAATCTTTAGAAAATCCTTATAGGGAAATTCATCATTTCTGCTCTCTTGCATTTGGTTTAATTTTATACTCCTATATAGCATATATATAGCCATACCCATAAATATTAGAATGGCTACTATTCCTAAGGCCATACGATATACAGAGCCTCCATGTTTAAAAGACTCTAAACTTATTAAACTATTTCCTAGAAATACTATTAAAACCTGTATTATGGAAAAAATAGTCCCACAAATTAAAACCTTATAGATGTTTTCTCTGCTAAACTGCGATGCTCTTGTCATCATAGCTATCATTATGTCTATGGCAAGGATAATGGCAACTGAAACAGTGTAAAATATTTTATTCATAGATACCATCTCCTCTACTACATATATATTATTACAACTGCATATTAGTTCAATATTCAATAGCTAAAGTTTGTGAAAAAAGGGACTACAAAAACTAAGTTTTGTAGTCCCTAATAATTTTTAAGCTAAAATTGTATTATAGATATTTCTTTAATTGGTCTACCTTGTCCAATTTTTCCCAAGGAAGGTCTAGATCATTTCTTCCAAAGTGACCATAACTAGCTGTTTGTTTATAGATTGGTCTTCTTAAGTCCAAGATATCTATAATGGCAGCTGGCCTTAAATCAAAGTTTTCCCTAACTATTTCAGTAAGCTTTTCATCGTCAAATTTACCTGTTCCAAAACTATCTACATAAACCGATAATGGTTTTGCCACTCCTATAGCATAGGCTATACCTATTTCCATCTTTTCACAAAGTCCACTGGCTACCATGTTTTTAGAGATGTATCTGGCCATATAGGAAGCAGACCTATCTACCTTGGTACAGTCCTTACCTGAAAAGGCTCCACCACCGTGTTTACCAAAGCCACCATAGGTATCTACTATTATCTTTCTACCTGTAAGACCTGAGTCTCCTTGAGGTCCTCCTATAACAAATCTTCCTGTAGGGTTTACATAGTATTTAGTGTCTTCATCTATAAGGTCTTCTCCCACAACTGGTTTGATTACCTTTTCTATTATATCCTGTCTAATTTGGTCTAATTCAACATGGGAATCATGTTGGGTAGAAACTAGAACAGTATCTATTCTAACTGGTTTTCCATCAACATATTCTATGGTTACTTGGCTCTTGCCATCTGGTCTTAAATAGTCTAATTCCTTAGCCTTTCTCACATCTGCTAATTTCTTAGATAGTTTGTGGGCTAGAACCAAGGTCATAGGCATATATTCTTCTGTTTCATTAGTGGCATAGCCGTAAACCATACCTTGGTCACCAGCTCCTATTAGGTCGTATAGGTCTTCACTATTAGCCTTGGCCTCTTGGGCCTTGTCTACTCCCATGGCTATGTCTGGTGATTGTTCAGAAATAGCGGTTAAAACTGCACAGGTATTGGAGTCAAATCCATAGTCTGAGCTGGTATAGCCGATTTCCTTAACTGTTTGTCTAACTATGCTTTGAATATCTACATAGGTATCTGTTGTGATTTCTCCCATAACATAAACAACACCTGTATTGGCTGTGGTTTCACAAGCCACTCTGGCATGGGGATCTTTTTCTACTATTGCATCAAGGATAGCATCTGATATTTGGTCACAAACCTTATCTGGATGTCCTTCTGTAACTGATTCTGATGTTAAAAACTTTCTCATATTTCCTCCTCCATAAAAAAAACCTTGCCTAAAAGCAAGGTTGAACTTATCTTTCAGGTTATACCTGCAGGATTTAGCACCTAATTTAATAGGTTGCCGGACTTCATAGGGCCTTTCCCTCCATCACTCTTAATAAATTTATATTTAGTTTGTAATTCTATTATATACTTTAATTCCCAATAAGCAATATTCAAATTCAAGTTTTTGTAGCTTAAATTAAAGTTTTTCCACCTTTTGTTTGCCCAGCTTCCAGGCATCCAGGTCCTGGTCTCTGGCTAGAACATAGTGGCTATCACTTATGTGTATGTGTTTAGAGCCTCCATAGTCCAGGCCTGAGTCTTCGTAATTATAGGAGACTACCCTCCTATTTCTTTCTACTAAAGGGTTAGGACTGGGTACGGCAGATAGGAGGGACTGGGTATAGGGGTGAAGGGGATTGTCAAAGATCTCCTCACTTTTACCCGATTCTACCAGGTAGCCCAGGTGGATTACTCCTATCCTGTCAGAAATATATTTAACCATGGACAGGTCATGGGCTATAAATAAGATGGCCACATTGGTCCTTTCCTGGATTTCATTTAAAAGGGTAACTACCTGGGCCTGGATGGATACGTCCAGGGCAGATATGGCCTCATCAGCTATTAAAAGCTTAGGCTCTAGGACCAGGGCCCTAGCTATGCCTATTCTCTGCCTTTGGCCCCCTGAGAACTGGTGGGGGTAACGGCTGGCATGTTCTGGAGAAAGACCCACATCTACCAGGGCCTTAAGGACCTTTTCCTCCCTCTCCTTTTCATCCTTGTAAAGCTTAAAGTTATCCAGGCCGCTGGCCACTATGTCCAAGACCCTTTTTCTAGGATTTAGGCTAGCCATAGGGTCTTGGAAGATCATCTGCATGTTTAGCCTTAAGTAGGCCTCTTCCTCCCCACTTATTTTTCCACTTATCCTGTGGCCGTCAAAGATGATTTCTCCCTCTGTAGGATCATAGAGTCTAATTATGGCCCTTCCTGTAGTAGACTTGCCTGAACCAGATTCTCCAACCAGGCCATAGGTCTCTCCTGGATAGATCTTAAAGCTTACCTTATTGACTGCCTTCACTGTTTTCTTCTTATTTATCTTAAAATGCTGGGATAGGTTTTTAACCTCCAGCAAGGCTTCCTTCTTAACTGTCATAAAGACCTGCCTCCTTTTTCATCTTGTCAATTCTCTCTTTTAACTCCTTGGGCATGTCAACCCTAGGTGCCCTATCATCCAAGAGCCAGGACGATACCCTGTGTTTGCCTCCCACATTAAATTGGGGAGGAAACTCTTTAAAGTCTATATTTAAAGCGTAAGGATTTCTAGGTGCAAAGGCATCTCCCCTTATAGGCTTGGAAAGGTCCACTGGACTTCCAGGTATGGGGTGGAGACTGCCCTGCCTGGTATTTAAATCTGGCATAGATGCCAGAAGTCCCCAGGTATAGGGGTGTCTAGGGTCATAGAAAACCTCTTCTATGGCCCCTTTTTCAACTATCCTACCTGCATACATGACAGCCACATAGTCAGCCACCTTGGCCACTACACCCAAATCATGGGTGATATAAATGACTGACAACTGGTTTTTAATTTGAAGGTTTTTTATCAGGTCTAAAATCTTGGCCTGGACAGTTACATCCAGGGCTGTTGTAGGCTCATCACAGATTAGGACCTGGGGTTGACAGGATAGGGCTATGGCTATTACTATCCTTTGCCTCATCCCACCAGATAGTTGGTTGGGATATTGGTTATAAATAAGTTCTGGATCACTTATGCCCACATCCTCTATATATTTTAAGGCCAACTTCTTAGACTGGTCCTTGGCCATAGGCCTGTGGTAGTTTATAGTCTCTTGAATCTGCCTACCTATCTTCATGGTAGGGTCTAGAGAGGTCATAGGGTCTTGAAATATCATGGCTATCTTATTGCCTGATAGGTATTTTCTAATCTCCCTATTGGACATTTTAGTTATGTCATAAACCTTATCCCCATCCTCCTTGTCCCAAAACCTGATGGCCCCATCAGTGATTTTCCCATTTTTAGCAAGGATCCCCATGATGGCCTTCATGGTCACTGACTTGCCAGAACCAGACTCTCCAACCAGGGCAACTGTCTCATTTTTAAATAGGTCAAAGTTAATTCCCCTAATGGCCTTAAGCTTGCCCCTATCTGTATCAAATTCTATTTCCAGGTCCCTTATGGCCAGGACCCTATCTTCTATATATTTCATCCTATCACCTGTC
>JASLJE010000028.1 GCA_030152565.1 Peptoniphilaceae bacterium | reverse complement strand
TCTCCAAACATGGATCCAGGATTTACAAAAAACTCAGCCTCTTCTTCTAGAAATGCCATAAATTCATCTTCATCCATACCAGTCTTTCTATAGTCTACCCAGGCTAAAAAGGTACTTTCAGCTGGCATTAGGATAAAGTAATCCTCGTGTTTGTCAAAGAAGTCTTCAACTAA
This sequence comes from Peptoniphilaceae bacterium, assembly GCA_030152565.1. Taxonomy (GTDB): domain Bacteria; phylum Bacillota; class Clostridia; order Tissierellales; family Peptoniphilaceae; genus CALAZW01. The sequence goes on along the minus strand of JASLJE010000028.1, from coordinate 5,641 downwards.
TTTTTGATTTCTACCTATGACTTCCTTCATCTTGTTTAACCACTGGTCTGAGTTGTCATAGGCAAGCTCTGTCGCCTTAAGCCCTAGAGCATTGGTACCGTGTAAACCTACATTTTCCATCTCTTTAGAAAAATCTTCTCTCATCTTTTCATCAGCTATAAAGATATTGGAGTTTTTTAGGCCTGCTATGTTAAAGGACTTGGATGCTGATGTAGCCATAACAGATGTGGATCTGGCATGGTCTGATACTTTAAAATAGGGAGTGTGAACATTATCCTTCATTACAATATCACAGTGGATTTCATCTGATACAACTATAAGATTATTTTCTTCACATATCCTATCTATTTTTTCCAGCTCCTCTCTAGTCCAAACCCTACCACCTGGATTGTGGGGAGAACAAAGCATAAACATCTTTGTTGATTTTTTCTTGGCCAAGTCTTCAAAAAGATCAAAGTCTATCTCATAATGGTTGTTTTCATTTATTAGGGGACAGGCCTCCACCCTTCTTCCTTGATTTTCTATGGCCCTGTAAAAAGGTGGGTAGATGGGAGTTAAAACTATGATTCCATCCTCTTTTTCAGTCAAGGCCCTCACAGCTGTAAAGAGGGCTGTAACAATACCTGGCGAGGTTACAAACCAGTCCTTTTCCAAACCTAGGTCATATTCTCTTTTATAGAAGTTTATAACTGCCTCATAGTAGCTTCTAGTAGGTACAGAATAGCCAAAGATTTCATTTTCAACAAAATCAGATAGACCTTCTCTTATTTTTTTACAACATAGAAAATCCATGTCAGCCACAGTCATAGGCACAACATCCTCAGCTACATCTGGCTTTTTCTTATACATCATATTCCACTTGATAGAACCTGTATCTTTTCTGGAATGATAGGTTTCAAAACTATATTTTTTCATAAGTCCTCCTTTTGACAAAAAAAGCTATAAACAAATGTTTATAGCTATCTTCTCCTAAGTTCTTCTCTTCTGGCAATCTGCCTTCTGACAATATCGTATTGGTTATTTTCAATTGAATCCAATCTCTCTATCCAATTCAAACTTTTTCCTGTTCCCCTTACCACTGCTGATATAGGGTTTTCAGACACTATAACATCAATTCCTATTTCTTCTTTTATTTTCTTATCCAAGCCCTTGATAAGAGAACCTCCGCCTGTAAGGATAGCTCCACTGGCATAAAGGTCTGCTGCCAATTCTGGAGGGGTATTGGATAAAACCCTTTTAATAGTTCCTATTATCTTATTTATAGGTGCTTCCAAGGCTCTTTCTATATCTAGAGGGGTAACTAAAACTTCAGCTGGAAGTCCATTGGATAAGTCCCTTCCCCTAACAGAAACCATTTGACTGTTTTCTGCATCATTTAAACTGATCTTTATTTCCTCTGCTGTTGACTCACCTATAACCACATCATACTTTTCTCTAATATAGGAGGCTATGGCCTGGTCACAACTATCTCCTGCCACCTTAACAGACTCTGATACTACAATTCCCCCTAGGGAAATAACAGCCACATCAGTAGTTCCTCCACCTATATCTATAATCATATTTCCGCCAGGATCTGCTATATCTATACCAGCTCCTATTGCTGCAGCCAGTGGTTCTTCAATTAGAAACACATCATTTGCTCCAGCCTTAGTAGCTGCCTGGATAACTGCTCTTTTTTGTACCTGGGTAGCCCCACTAGGTACACAGATAACCACATCTGGTTTAATAAGAGCCCTGCCTAGAGACTTTTTCATAAAGTACTTAAGCATCCTTTCAGTAGAGGCATAGTCTACTATAACCCCGTCCTTCATAGCCCTGACAGGCACTATATTACCTGGGGTCCTGCCCAGCATTTTCTTAGCATCATCTCCTACAGCCACAATCTTATCTGTAAACCTGTCTATGGCAACTATAGAAGGTTCCTTTAACATAACCCCCTTGTTTCTTGAATAAACTAAAACATTGGTCGTTCCCAAATCTATTGCAATCTTTCTTCTAAAATTCATTGACATCATCCTCTTTATTTAGAAATTAAAAGACAAACGCTTCTAGCTTCCATTCCTTCTTCTCTTCCAACATAACCTAATTCTTCTGTAGTAGTAGCCTTGATAGAAATATTTTCCATATCAGTTCTTAGAGTCTTACTAATATTTAGCCTCATCTGGTCTATATGATCCCTAAGCTTAGGCCTTTGGGCACAGACTACCACGTCAATATTTCCCACCCTATAGCCTTTTTCGTCCATTAGCTCATATACTTTTTCCAATAAAACCATGGATGAAATATCCTTATAGAGGGGATCTGTATCTGGAAATAACTTTCCTATATCTCCCAGGCTTAAGGCCCCCAAAATTGAGTCCATAATAGCATGAACCAATACATCTGCATCTGAGTGACCTAAAAGTCCCTTGTCAAAGTCTAATTTAAGACCTCCCAGGACCAGGTCCCTTCCCTCTACCAACTTGTGAACATCTACTCCTATACCAATTCTCATAATTCCCTCTTTAATAAAATTTCACCATAGGCTAAATCCTCTATGGTTGTTATCTTTATATTTGAATAGTCTCCTTCAAAAAGAACTATCTGGCCACCATAGGCCTCTACTAGCCCTGAATCATCTGTAGCCTTAAGCCCTTTTTTTCTAGCCTCTTCATAGGCAAAAAGAAGGATATCTTTCTTAAATATTTGTGGGGTCTGGATATTATAAAGACAGGACCTATCAAGAGTTCTCTCTACTATTCCTTCTTGTCCTACAAGCTTTATAGTATCCTTGGATGCCACTCCAAATACCAAGCCATCATAGTCTTTCAAGGTCTCTATAGCCTGGTCAATCTTTTTACTAGTTATAAAAGGCCTTGCCCCATCATGACCTACTACCAAGTCTGTTTCTTCTGGTAGAGCCATAAGCCCCCTATAAGTTGAATCCTCTCTAGTGGGGCCTCCATAGACCAGGCTAAATTTCTTTCTATCATAGGATAAAAGAACATCCTCTATTTTCTTTTCATCTTCTTTTCTTATGACCAAAACTATATGGTCCACATAGCTGGACTTATAGATTTTTTCTATGGTCCTATCTATTATAGGCCTTTGGCCCAAGTTCAAAAAAACCTTATTTACATCAGCCCCCATCCTTCTACCTGAACCAGCAGCTGTGATGATGGCTGTTACAAACTTATCCTTATACAAGTTAAACACCTATTTCTTTTCTATTTCTATTTCCTTATTCTTTAATCTATTTTCCGTAAATTCCTTTAAAAGCATATAGACTGTGGATAAAAGAGGCACAAAGATAATCATACCTACTATACCTAACATGGCTCCTCCTAGGGTAATAGACATTATTATCCACATGGATGGAACCCCTATTTGCTTACCTACCAGTCTTGGATACATAACATTTCCATCAAATTGTTGTAGGACTATGATAAATATAAAAAATATCAAGGCCTGAACTGGAGAGGTCATAAATATTATTACTCCTCCGATGATGGAACCAAAGATAGATCCAAAGTAGGGAATTATATTCATAAAGCCCAACAGGACAGATATCATTAAGGCGTAAGGTAGCCTTAGGATAGTCATGCCGATAAAGGCCAAAACACCAAGTAAGATCGCTTCTATAAACTGACCTGTAAAGAAGTTATAAAAGTTTTTATAGAGCATCTTAGAAACATACAAAATCCTATCTGATACCTTTTCTGGGAAAAGGGCATAGGTAAATCTCTTAGAGTGCTTGGATAGGTTTTCCTTATTAGATAGGGCATAGACTGAAAATACAATAATTAAAAATGTATTGAAAAATCCAGTTACAAACATCTGCAAGGCATTTATAGTCCCACTAAAGGCATAGCCTGCCTTACCTGAGAAAAAGTCCATTAATATCTTACCTACCTTCTCAGCATTTAAAGAAGCTATATAGTTTTCCAACTTAATCGCCTGCTTGTAGAGATTTTTATCTTTTTTCAAAAAGACTATAAGATCCTCTAAAATACTTGGCATCTGCTTGGTCAAGCTAACTATAGAATCTACAAACTGTGGAATAACAGAAATAGCTACGAAAACTATTATCATCCCAAATATTAGGTAGGATAAAATAATTGATACCAACCTAACAGCCTTACCCTTTTTAAGTTTCAATTTATCTGTTAACAAATACTCTATACCATTTAGTAAAATGTTTAATATAAATGCCAAACAAAAGCCCAATATAATCGGCAAGGCCATCTTAAACAAACGTCCAAGCGCCGACCATAGAGAAGAAATATTTAGCATAAAAAAATAAAAAACTAATGATAGTATGACTATTGATGTAGTGATATATATTTTTCTTTTTTCTTCTTCTGATAATCTCATAGACAACTCCTTCTTCTTTTCTCTAATTATAACATAAAGATTTAAGCCATATTTAATTTTTGCAATTTAATTACTTTAACTATATCATAGTAAATAAGTATATTTTGAGGAGGTTTCATGAAAAAATTACTATTTGATATGGATGGTACCCTTTTAGACTCTATGCCCATGTGGTATGAGTTTGAAACTAGATTTTTAGAAAAAAAGAAGACAGGACTTTGGGATAAAAACTACCAACTAGAGGAAAACTCATCCACCCTGACCAACGGAGTAAGAATGATTAGAACCTTTCTAGACACAGACCTGGACGACTTAACCATAGGCCAGATCATAAACTCCTTTTTAAGGGACTTTTATGGATCCGAGGTTAAGGCTAAGGAAAATGTCTATGATAAATTAGAAGAACTAGATCAAAAAGGTTATGAAATCTATGTGGCTACAGCTACAGATATAGAATATGCCTCTCTAGCCATAAAACATACAGGTCTAGACAGGTTTGTGAAAAAAATCTATACACCAGATACTCTGGGACACTCAAAAAAATCTATAGAATATTTTGAGGCCATCCTGGAAGATTTGGAAATTGAAGGAAGGGACGCTGTCTTTTTTGACGATGTTCTTTACGCCAATAGACTGGCCCACTCAGCAGGTATCAAGACCATAGGAGTCTATGATAAAACAGCTGACCACAAGGACAAGATAAAAGACTTGGTAGACTACTATATTTACAATTTTAATGAGATAGATGAAAAAAAGATAGAAGACTAATAATCTTCTATCTTTTACTTTTATATCAATTTTATTTTTATTTTACTTGCTTAATTACCTATTTTCTTCTCTTACTTTACTTACTCATTTTTCTTTTCTTATTTCTTTTCTTATTTCTTTTCTATCTCTTCTTGCTAGCTCTGCTTCTTATCTTTTAACCTATCCCAACCCTATATTTAAGTCTGCCTCTGCTGGATCAAATATATTGGCATTTACTCCGTAGTAGGCTATAGAGTTACATATGTTAATAGAGGCTGTTATAGCATAGACTATATCCTTTAAATAGGTATCCTTGTCATAGCTATAGTCAAATCTTAACTTTTCTATTAAATAGCCTATGTCACTGTCTAGAAGATCCATATTCTTGTCTAAAACAAGTTTATTCTTCTTAAGGGCATACTTAAGCCTTAGGTAAAGATTTACCTCGTGGTTTAAGTGTTTGGCATAGGACTTAAAAACATCTTCATTTTGGTGGTATCTGCAAAAAAAGTCTGAGCTATAGTGGCAGATTTCACCTAAT
>JASLJE010000013.1 GCA_030152565.1 Peptoniphilaceae bacterium | reverse complement strand
AGGCTGGTGGTTACAGACCACTATGATAATGTGATTTTTACAACTGAGGATCTTTTAATAAATTCCATGGGGAAGTTTCCCTATGAGAAAAAGTCCCATGAAATAATTGAATATGGGGATATACCCTACTACTATATAAAGACTAGGATAAACAATGATAAGTTTAATGTGATTACTATGACTTCAATAGACCGCTATAGGGATTTTCTACTTATAGGTATGGGAACCGCCCTAGCCATGCTAGTTATACTTTTTGCCATCATATCTATAGTTTCTAAAAGATTGGCAGAGGATAATGTAAGGGCCATGGATTCCTTGGTAGATGGGATAGACCAGGTGAAAAAGGGAAACTTAGATTATAGGATAAGGGAAAAAACCTTTGATGAATTTCAGGTTCTCTATGATGAGTTTAATAGTATGAATAAGAAAATGAAGGAATTGGTAAGTAGAAATGACGAAATTGCGGAAAGAAAAAGACAGATGGAGATAAAGCAATTGGAAAGTCAGTTCAATCCCCATTTTGTTTATAATATTATGGAAATGTTAAGGTATGAAATCTTATTTGATCCAGTCAAGGCATCAGATTTGGTAGTGGCTTTTTCCAATCTTATGAGATACAACACTAATTATGGAAATATAGAGGTGGAGTTAAAAACTGACATGACCTATATAGACAGTTATTTAGCCCTACAAAAAATGCGTTTTAATGAAAGACTAAACTACAGTATAGATGTGGATATTAATCTTTTAGACCTTAAGATACCCAAGTTGATTCTTCAGCCTATTGTTGAAAATTCGATTAAACACGGCATTGAAAACACCAGGAGACTTTCCATAGATATAACCATAGGTCAAAAAGGACCAAACCTACTTATGGAGGTAAAAGATAATGGCCAGGGAATGACTGAGGCTAAGTTGGGAGAACTAGTTTCTAGCTTGAATAAGGAAAGAGGGGATTGTCAGCATATAGGTCTTTACAATTCAAATAGGATTATAAAGCTATTTTATGGATCAGACTATGGTTTGGATATAGAGAGTAGTTACAAGCAAGGGACCAGGGTTTTAGTGACCCTACCTATGGAGGGAAGAAATGTATAAGGTTTTATTAGTAGAAGACGAGGATATAATTAGAAAGGGCCTAAGATATATGGTGGACTGGATGTCTGCAGGCTGTCTAGTTGTAGGCGAGGCTGTAGATGGAGAGGATGGACTAAGTAAGATAAGAGAGCTTAAGCCTGATATTGTAATTACAGATATTAGGATGCCATTTATGGACGGCTTGGAAATGTTAGAAAAGTCCATACTGTCCTATAAGTATGAGGCCATCATAGTCACTGGCTATGGAGAGTTTGATTATGCCAAGAAGGCCATATCCTTAGGAGTTGAAGAATATTTACTTAAGCCTATTAATTTTGAAGAACTCTATAGGGTTTTGGAGGCTTTAACCAGTAAGTTAAATACCAGAAAGGCAGTTAAGGACCTGGAGGAAACCATAGAAAATATTAACTTGTATAGAAATATTTTAGATGTAAACCACCTGGCCCTGGTTGAAAACTCATCGGATAGTGTTAGTTTGATGGTTGAATATATAAAGAAGAATTACAGTAAAAAAATATCTATAAATGATTTGGAAGATAGACTGGGCCTGTCCAAGGTATCATTAAATAATAAGTTTAAAAAAGCTACCAATTATACTTTTACAGACTTTTTAAATAGATATAGGATCTTAAAGTCCATTGAATTGTTAAAAAATGGAGACTATATGGTCTATGAAATAGCAGAAGAGGTAGGATTTCTAGACTATAAGTACTTTAGTCAGGTATTTAAAAAGTATGTAGGCTTTTCTCCCACAGAATTTTTAGAAAATGTTGAAACCATTATTTAGGCCTTTTTTATTTGACTATTATATAATTATAGATTATTAGGAATTAATATGCAGCGCGAGAAGGAAAAATTTTTAATAAAAATACATATATGACATAATTTTAAATATTTTATACTATTTGTCAACCTATTTCTAATAATGGGTATATAATGTATATAGATTATCAAAGGAGGATTTTATGAAAAAAGTTGCAGTTTTAATAGAAAATCAATTTGATGAAAAGGAATTAATTTATCCTTATTTCAGACTTTTAGAAGCTGGATATGAAGTCGATTTAATAGGTACTGAAAAATATGCAGACTATGTATCCAAGAGTGGCTACAAGGAAAAAAGCACTCATGCCAGCAAGGATGTTTCAGCCAAGGATTATGACGCTGTTGTAATACCTGGTGGATTTTCACCTGATTACATGAGAAGATGCGATGCTACCTTAAAGTTTGTAGTTGAAATGGATGAGGACAAAAAGCCTATAGCAACTATTTGCCATGGAGGCTGGATGTTAGCATCATGTTGTGACCTAAGATCTAAAAAAGTTACCTGCTACCATTCTATTAAGGATGACTTAATTAATGCAGGCGGCATCTATGTCGATGAACCTGTTGTAATAAGCGATAACTTAATTATGTCTAGGACACCTAAAGACCTTCCAGTATTTATGAAGGCAGTGATAGAAATGATTGAAAGATGATTTGATGTTTAATTTTTTTGTAAACTTACTAAGCTTTGTCGTTTTTATAATAGCAGTTATAGCCTATCCTAAATTGATATGGTGGATGGTTGGCTTCTTTGTAATAATGATAGTTTGGTCTTATTTAAGTGTAAAAAACAAAACGGACAAAAAGTAGAGGCGCAAATGAAGAGATTTGATTTTATAGGTGATAGGAAAGAGTATAAAAAAATACTAAAAAAGATTGAATACCATAATTTTGAAATAAAGGATATAGAGTATTTCAATGATTCAGAATACCTGGTTATATGCAGATTTATCTTGTCAGGAGATAAGTTTCCGGGGATTTTAACCTTGGACTTTGATGAAACAGAAATAGTTCCAGGCAATCAATACAGGTGGGAGGAAGTGTCTCCCTTTGAAATTGAAAATCTATATCTGGACGAAAAAGGAAATAAATACTTTTCATCTATAGAATTGATAGACGACGGTGGAAAGTATAAGAAGGTAAAAAGAGAATTTACCACTGTTAATATAATTTCAGAAGATCGGTATATGAAAGATTACTATGCTGGTAGAATGAATGACTTAGATTAGGAAGCCAAGGCTTCCTTTTTTATTGTAAAAAGAAAAGGTATGTTATATAATAACTATAACAGGGGGGCATATGATTATAGAAATAGACTACAATTCAGAAGTTCCTATTTATGACCAGTTGAGAAAACAAATAGTTATAGGAATAGCCAGTGGCCAATTAAAAAAAGGTGAGAGACTGCCTTCAGTAAGGGCCCTAGGAGAAGAGCTAGGTATAAATCTTCACACTGTTAGAAAGGCCTATAATATATTAAAAGATGAGGGATACCTGGTTATTGATAGAAGGGTTGGAGCCATGGTAAGCGATGGTTTTATCATAAGAGAGGATGAGAACTTAGATGAGGATCTTCTTTTTTTAATCTCAAGAGGCAAGCTTAAGGGACTAAGTAAAAAAGACATGCAGGATAGAATATCCAGCCTATATGATAGTTTGGAGGAGAAAATATAATGGAAAAAATCTTATTAATAATTACCTATTTACTCACCTATGGTCTGGTAAGCTATCTACAGATAAACCAGATTAAATGGTCAAGAAAATCCATATTTATGGGGGTTAGGATTCCCCTAGAGGTGAGAGATAGCGAAGACCTAAGGACAATCTATGATAACTACAGGAAGGAAAATATTTTGGTAGGAAGTATTTTGTCTATCCTATTTTCCATGCTTTTATATTTTAATTATGAAAGTCTAGTTTTAATAGTTTTTCTACCTATTTTTTATATTCTAGCCTTATTTTTAATATACTTAAAATATAACAAGAAGGTAAAGATTTTAAAAGACAAAAATAAGTGGCAGGAAAAGTTCATAAATAAAAAAGTAGTGGATTTAAACTATATGGAAGAAAGGGAAAAGCCAAAGGGATATTTATCCTGGTCTAAACACCAGCTTGGCCTGGTGGTAATAGAACTTATCTTGGTTTTTTATTTCTATCCTACTTTACCAGCATCCATACCAAGTCACTGGGACCTTTTGGGTAAGCCAGATAAATTTACCAGTAAAAGTCCTTGGATTTTTGTATTTATTATTTTAGTCCAATTTCTTATGAGCTTGATCTTTTATTTTGCCTACAGGTCTATTGTCAGATCAAAGCCAGAATTAAATAAGGATAGGATGGAAGAGTCCATAGCCAAGCATAAAAAATATGTTGGGGTTTGGGATAATTTTACTGTTATTACAGCCTTGGGAGTTCAGATTCTTTTTGGACTTATAATTTTATCTAGTTTGGGTCTACTAAAAGATGGAAGACTTATAAGTGTTTTCTCACTTTTGTTTACCCTGTATGTTATTGTTTTTTCTATTTATTTAAGTATTAAATATGGCCAGGGGGGAGAAAACTACCAGCTGGATGATAAGATGGAGTATAATAAGTATTATAGGGACGATGATGATAAATGGATCTTAGGAAATACCCTTTATTTTAACAGGGATGATCCGGCTGTCTTTATAGAAAAAAGACTGGGCGTTGGCTGGACTGTTAACCTGGCCAGACCACTGGGGATGATTGCTTTTTTACTTCCTCTAGTATTAATTTTACTTAGCCTGGTTTTTTTGACAAAATATATCTAGTAGCAGGAGAGATAAATGTTTAATATTATTGAAAGTAAGGATTTTAAGTTTAGGGAGTTCTATGATCATGAACTTGAGTGGATAAAGGATAAGAATTATGATTTAAGCCTTGTGGTTGGTCACAAGGAAAAATGGGGAAATATTGCCTATCTAGGTCTAGAAAATGATTCTTTAGACCTGGTTTACCTAGAAGAAGACCCTGATGTTAATGAAGGGGAATTAGTAGCTTCAATTGCCAATTATTATTTTAATGTTTTAGACAAGGAAGCCTTGTTTTGGCAGGGAGAAAAAATAGAAAGAGAAGACTTTAATCAAGAAAGAAAGATTAAAAAGTTTTATTTCTACAATGGGTCTATAGATGAGGGAAGCTTTGAATGTTTGATAGAAGTCTCAGACCAGGGAGCTAATCTGGAAATAAAAAATATGGATTTTGAAAAGCTAGAAGACTTAGAAGATGTGAAAAAGATAAAAAATAAAATATTATCCAGGGAAGAATTTCTAAAGTTAGAAAAAGAGCTTTTAGAAGAAATTAATCCAGTATCCTGGGACCTGTATTACGCAGGAGATCTTTATGTAGGTGGAGATGTTCTCTTAAAGGGATGTGCCTATGACGGAGGAAACTGGGAGCTTACAATAGACTATCAAGATGGTAGTAGGGATATTAGAAGGGGAAAGATAGACTATCCTCATAATTTTGAAGAATTTGAAAATTTATTGTTTGACCTATATAAAAATTAAGGTATGGAAATCCATACCTTAATTATTTTTTACCTTTAATTTTAAGCCATACTCCATAAAACCTGTGGCTATCTTTTCATCTGCACTATAGTCATCTAAATCTATAAATTTATAGTTACCTCCACCTATGGTCCAGAAAATATCATGTCTTCTAGTGTTTTTATAGGATTCATGTAGACTGTGGACTATATGATCAGGTATAAAGCCTATTAAGCCATACTTAGTATTTTGTACATAACCTTTTAAGACTCCATTGTCTTCTAAAAAGTCTAGATAGATGCCATCATTTAGGCCAGTATATTTTATTTCCCAGAATTTCTTTAACCTGTCCATGTCAAACATGTTACTTTCTTTAATGCCATTGTAGGGAATTACCTTTTCGTGGATCAGGTCCCTGGCAATCAAACTCAGGTTTTTTTGTATCTTTGGTAATTCTGTACCCTCAACTTTAAAAGAGAACTCATTAGGATCATCTTGGTGGTCAGGATACTTGGACGTAAAGCCCGCCCTTTCATTAATATATTTTTTATTATTGTTTTGTAATTTTAATAATAAAATAAATAAAAATATGATAATTACTATAAGTATATATTGCATATCGTCTCCTAATTACTTTTATTTTATATGATAGAACTAGTATAATAAAAATTTAACAATCTTTCAATCTTTATAAGACTATTTATATTTTACTATATTAACTTGTTAAATTAAAGTAATTAATTATTTAACAATTAATAAAAATAAGCTTATGTTTTGGTTGGGAAAAATCAGGAAATAGTTTGCCTTCCTCAATTATAGCTATAGTTAGAAAAAAATATTATACATTTATTTCATATTTATAGATATATATTGTCAAAATATCCTATTATAGCTTATAATTTACTTAGGAGGTTTATATGTGTACAGTAGATAAGATTATTGAAAATGTAGTAAACCAATTAAGGGATATAGAAGAAATAGACGCTATAGTCTTGGGAGGTTCTAGGGCTAGAAAAACCCATGATCATAACTCAGATATAGATTTAGGTATTTACTATCAGGAAGGTTTTGACCCAGGCTCCTTAAATTATTTGGCAAGAAGCCTGGATGACGAAAATAGGGGAGATTTAATTTCAGGCCTGGGAGACTGGGGCCAGTGGCTTGATGGTGGCGGTTGGCTTTTAATTGAAGGCTACCAGGTAGATTTAATTTTTAGAAATACCAAGAAATTAGAGGAAGTTATATTTGATTGTAAGAGGGGAAAGGTTAGGACTATCTATCATCCCGGCCATCCTCATGCCTATATGAACTATATGTATATGGGAGAACTGGCCATGGGAGAAATTTTATATGCCAGGGATGAGAAGATTAAAAACCTTAAGAAGGAAGCAAAAGTCTATCCAGAAAAACTTAGGAAGAAAATAATTGAAGAAAACATATTTGAGGCCAACCTATCTCTTATGATGGCTAAGAATAACATCTATAATGACGATCTTTATTATTTATTAGGTCATTACTTTAGGGTGGTATCTTGCTTAAATGAGATTATTTTTGCCCTTAATAAGGAATATCTTTTAAATGAAAAAAGAGCTGTTAAGATGGTGGAATCTTTTGATAAAAAGCCTAGTGATTATAAGGCCAGAGTAGACCAGGTATTTGACTTGGCAAGTAAAAATACTAAGATTCTCTACTCCAGCTATAGGGAACTGGAGAGTTTAACTGAGGATGTGTTTAGATTAGTGGAAGGTTGATATGGAATATAAGAAGTTAGTAGATATTGTTGATGTTAAAGAACTTATGGATTTATATAATAATTTTCATGATAGCTGTATAGTAAGACTTGATTATGAGAGTGGATCTTATGTGGATGAGGATTTTGCTATGAATTTTGGATCCAGGGATGACCACGCTTTAAGAATGGTAGTGGATAGGCAGGATGAACCTAAAACCATAGAACTGGTATTTAAAGGAGTAAAACAATTTAATATAAATGGCTATGAACATAATTATGTAGACCTAATTAATGAGGCCTTTATTGAATTTAATAGCCTGATAATAAATACATATAATAAAAAAGAAAAAATAGATGTTATTACCTGGTCTACAGATAGAGAAATCTATAGTATTAGTGTAAATCCACTTAAGGCTAATAACCATCAATACATAGTTGCAAAAGAGTTAAAGTGGAGATTTATTTCTAAAGACTAGGAGGATTTTGTGGCACAAATAATAATTAATGCAGATGATTTTGGCTATTCTAAGGCAGTGAACTATGGAATTATTGATAGTTATTTGGATGGTGTGGTAAGGTCCACCACTCTTATGGCAAATATGGATGGATTTGATCATGCAGTAGATTTGGCTAAAAAACATAGGGGACTGGCTGTTGGAGTTCACTTAACCATTAGTACTGGTAGGCCCTTAACTGATCTAAACCAAGGATTTTTAGACAAGAATGGGGATTTTAAAAGAAGATCATTTTATTTTGACGAGGATGAAAATCCTATTTTTGTAGCCTGGATGGATTCTATGGAAGTCTATAGGGAGTGGAAGGCTCAAATAGAAAAGGTTTTATCAACAGGTTTGGAGATTAGTCATTTAGATAGTCACCATCACATTCATTTTCATAGGGACTTCAAACCTATAGCTAAGAAGTTGGCTGAGGAGTATGGTCTACTTTTAAGAGATGAAAATCCTAGGGTGGATTATTTTGACAGGTATTTTGATGAAGTTTTAATTCAAAAAAACCTAGATTTTAAAAAGCTTGATAAAAGATTAAAGTCCATGTCCAGCCATCAGGTTATAGAGCTTATTTGCCATCCTGCCTATATGGACAAGAATCTTTTAGAGGGTTCTTCTTTTAACTTGGATAGGATTTATGAACTAGATAATCTTACCAATCCTCAATTTAAAAGGATTTTAGATATTCAAGGTCATGAGTTAATAAGTTATAGGGATTTGTGACCCTATATACTTTTAGTCATAAAAACTATATAATTAAAGAAAAGGAGTTTTTATGAAACTATACACGACAGACTATATAAGTGATAAGAAAATAGAGACCCTGGGCCTGGTAGTAGGCTCAACCATACAAACTGTTCATGCTGGTAAGGATTTTGGGGCAGGCCTTAAAAATTTATTTGGCGGAGAACTAACTGCCTATACTGAAATGATGGATAAGGCAAGAGACATAGCTATTAATAGAATGATAGCCAAGGCAGAGGCAGAAGGAGCTCAGGCAATAGTTGGGGTTAGATTTACTTCTGCTGAAGTTACCCAGGCAGCAGCTGAAGTAATAGTTTATGGTACAGCAGTAAAAATACTAGACTAGTTAATCTAGCCTAGTATTTTTTTATAGTTTTTACCTATGGCATCTTTAACTTCAAGTGGGCTTAAGCCCTTGATAGTAGCTATATAGGAAACTATGTCTATCACATAGCTAGGTCTGCCGTATTGGCCATTGACCCATTCTAGAGAAGAAGGGCCATCAGTTTCACTAAGGAGTCTATTAAGGGGAATCTTTTTTATTAACCTGTCAGTTAAATCTGAATAGCCTATATCTGGTCCTATGGTAAAGTAGCAGTCTAAAGCTAAAAACCTATCAAGCAGATCCAAGTCTCCACTATACCAGTGAATTATTTGATTTTTTACCTGGTATTTTTCTAAAATCTCAAGGACTTCTTTTTCAGCCCCCTTAGTGTGGATATTAGCTACCTTGTCATGCTTTTTAGCCATGTAAATAAAGTAGTCAAAAATCTCAACCTGTTTTGGATAAACTTCTTTTCTTTTATCCCAAAAGAAATCAAGACCGATTTCACCTATAAAGTCAGCTTCCATAATATGGTCTTCCAGCTTATCTGTAGAAGTATTAAGCTCAACCTTCCAGGGATGAATACCAAATCCCTTTTTTATATAGGGACTATTTATTCCTTCCAACCAAATATAGTCTTCTAAATCCATGGATACAGCCAGGGTCATAATCTTTTTTTCTTCAATTAATTTTAATTCTTTATCTAGATCCTTATAGAGTCTTAAATGATCATGTGCGTTTATATACATATTTACCTCCTATTATTAATAACCATAACATAAAAATTTCTTTTGTGTTATACTATTAGAGACAACTGAAAATATCACTAGGGGGGCCTTGCGGCTGAGAGTATTAAGTTACGACCCTTGAACCTGATATAGTTAAAACTAGCGTAGGGAAGTGTTATGACATAACATGACTAGTTATGTCACTTTTTTATTTAAAGGAGGTTATTATGAAGAATTGTGCATTAGCAATACAAGTTCTACCTAATGTGGAAGGTAGAGAAGAATTAATTAGAGTAGTAGATGAAGTTATAGAATACATTCAATCTACTGGTTTGGATTATTTTGTTGGACCATTTGAAACAACAGTTGAAGGGGACTTTGAACAAATAATGGAGATAATTAAATTTAGCCAATTAAGAGCTATTGAAGCAGGAGCTCCATCAGTTAGTTCCTATATTAAATTATCCTATAATCCAGGAAATGATTTATTAACGACAGATGAAAAAATTTCGAAATATCACAAGTAGGATAACGCCAGCACTTGGTATTATCTTTATATTACTAGTTTGGCAGGTCATGTCTAATTTAAGCCTAATTCCAGAATTTATGCTACCTAGTCCTTGGGAGGTAGTAAAAGCCTTCAAGGAGGAGTGGCCCCTTTTACAAGGCCACTTAAAAGTTACCTTGCTAGAGGCCTTTTTAGGTCTTTCCATAGGGGTTTTACTAGGTTTTATTCTGGCGCTTTTAATGGAGTATTTTGACTTTTTATATAAGAGTCTTTATCCTATTTTAATAATTACCCAAACCATACCTACAGTGGCTATAGCGCCGCTCTTGGTTCTATGGTTTGGCTATGGCATGACGCCTAAAATAGTTTTGATAGTTTTAGTTACTTTTTTCCCTATAGCAGTTGGAGTTCTTGATGGATTTAAGTCAGTTGATCCAGATATTATTAAGTTGTTAAAATCCATGGGGGCAAATTCTTTTCAAATTTTAAGATATGCCAAACTGCCCAATGCCAGAGGTCATTTTTTTGCTAGTCTGAGAATATCTGCATCCTATTCTATAGTTGGGGCAGTTATATCTGAGTGGCTGGGAGGCTTTAGTGGTTTGGGAGTTTACATGACTAGGGTTAGAAAATCCTATTCTTTTGATAAGATGTTTGCGGTAATTTTTTTAATATCCCTTCTTAGCATCTTGCTTATGAAGTTGGTTGATCTTATACAAAAATTATCCATGCCGTGGTTAAAAAATGAAAATAAGAGGGAGAAAAGATGAAGAAAAAATATATGAGTATATTATTGGTTTTGGTTTTGCTTTTATCAGCATGTGGCCAAGACAAAAAGACAGAGGACAAGAAGGACTTAACCAAGTTAACCCTAGTATTGGATTATACGCCTAATACTAATCACACAGGTATTTATGTGGCCCAAGAAAAGGGTTTTTATGAAGAAGAAGGCCTTGAACTAGAAATAGTACAACCACCTGAAGATGGTTCTCCAGCCTTAGTAGCATCAGGTAATGCTGAATTTGGAGTTAGCTATCAAGATACAATAGCTCCAGCCTACTCAAGGGAAAATCCTTTGCCAGTAACTAACATTGCTGCCCTTGTTCAACACAATACATCAGGAATTATTTCCCTAAAAGGAAATGGCATTGATAGACCTAAGGGTATGGAAGGTAAAAAATATGCTACTTGGGGTATGGATGTGGAACAATCTATTATAAAAAATGTGGTAGAAACAGATGGAGGAGACTTTAGTAAGGTTGAACTTATACCTAGTAACTTTTCCGACATTATTACAGGCCTACAAAATGATATAGATGCAGTATGGATATTTTATGGCTGGGATGGTATAGCTGCCAAGGTAAAGGGACTAGACTTTGACTACTTTGCCTTTAAGGATATTAATGATACCTTTGACTACTATACTCCTACCCTGATAGGAAATGATAAATTCATGGAAGAAAACCCAGAGATAACCAAGGCATTTTTAAGGGCTACAAAAAAAGGTTATGAGTTTGCCATTGAAAACCCAGAAGAAGCAGGAAAGATACTAGTTAAGGCAAATCCAGAACTAGATGAGAAGATCATTATTGAAAGTCAAAATTATCTAAAGGATGAATATATAGCAGATGCTGAAAAGTGGGGCTATATTGACTCAGCAAGATGGAATAAGTTCTATACTTGGCTTTATGAAAATAAATTAATGGATAGGGAAATACCTAAGGATTATGGATTTACAAATGAATACTTACCAGAATAAGAAAATATTAGAAGTAAGATCCATAGACAAGGCCTTTGGTGACAAGGAAGTTTTAAAAGATATAAATGTTGACCTTTACCAGGGAGAAATAATCTCCCTTTTAGGCCTTAGTGGTGTGGGAAAGTCAACACTGTTTAATATTATAGCAGGAGTCCTTGAAGCCGACAGGGGAGAGGTTATCCTCCAAGGGGAAAACATTAATAATAAGCCAGGTCACATTAGCTATATGCTACAAAAGGATCTTCTTTTAGAACAAAAGACTATCTTAACCAATGTGAGCCTTCCTCTTATAATAAAGGGGACTAAAAAAAGTGAGGCTAGGAAGATAAGTAAAAAATACTTTTCCATGTTTGGCCTAGAGGGATTGGAAAATGCCTATCCCAACCAATTATCTGGTGGGATGAGACAAAGGGCAGCCTTTTTAAGGACCTACCTATCATCAGAAGATGTTATTCTCTTAGATGAACCCTTCAGTGCCCTAGATGCTATAACAAAAAAAGAGCTTCATGATTGGTACAAGAAGATGAGTGGTCAGCTAGGTCTTTCCACAATCTTTATAACCCACGATATAGATGAGGCCATCTATTTGTCAGACAGGGTCTATATAATGATGGGATCACCTGGTAGGATAGAATATGATGTAAAGATAGAGAGACCTGAGGGTGAAGAATTTTCCTTAACTAAGGAATTTATTGATTATAAGAAAGATATTTTGAATAAATTAGATATATAGAAGAGCTTAGCTCTTCTTTTTTTACATTTAAATAAGTAATCGACGAAATACAACATTAAACGCCTCATAAATTGACAATAATTATAGCGAATGATATTATATGATTAAAAGATAACATTTAGGAGGTATTATGAAGAAGGATTTTTTAGCAATAAATACAATTAGAGTATTGTCGTCAGAAATGATAGACAGGGCGAATTCAGGTCACCCAGGACTCCCCCTAGGTGCAGCACCTATGGCCTATACTCTTTTTGATAAGGTTATGAAGCACAATCCTAAGAATCCTAACTGGATAAATAGGGATAGGTTTATCCTGTCAGCAGGACACGGATCAGCACTATTATACTCACTACTTCACCTATATGACTACGGTTTAACTATAGAAGACCTAAAGGGCTTTAGACAATTTAACAGTCTTACACCAGGCCATCCAGAATACGGTCACACAGTTGGAGTAGAAGCTACTACA
>JASLJE010000007.1 GCA_030152565.1 Peptoniphilaceae bacterium | reverse complement strand
ATAAGATCTATGTCCTGGTTATGCCCCAGGACAAGGCAGCTCCCAAGGGGAGATTAATTCTACCCCAGGTCCAAGTCATAAGAGAGCTTATAGACAAGAAGGCTGTAGTAGTATCTACAGTGGTTGAAAACCTGGACTTTGCCCTAAAAAACATAGCTAGAAGGCCAGATTTGGTAATAGTAGACTCGAAGGTTTTCAAAGAGGTGGATGAGATTTTAGATGAGGATATAAGGCTTACTTCTTTTTCCATTCTCTTTGCCAGACTTAAGGGGGATGAGAACTATTTTAAAGAGGGGGCCAGAAGTTTGAAAAACCTGGATGCTAGTTCTAGAGTGCTCATAGCTGAGGCCTGCTCTCATGCCCCTATAGAAGAGGACATAGGGACGGTTAAAATCCCCAGGTTTTTAAAAGAAGCCTATGGGATAGAAGGGATAGATTTTACCAGGGGGAGGGACTTTCCCCTGGACCTTAGAAGCTATGATTTAATCATCCACTGTGGTGCCTGTATGTTTAATAGAAGGCAGATGGTAACCAGAATAGAAAGGGCTAGAAGTCAAGGTGTAGCCATGACTAATTACGGCATGACCCTGGCTTATTTGGAAGGAATATTAGATAGAATAGATTAATTTAGGTCCAGGTGATATTATGAAAGAGTAAATATTTTTTTAAGGAGTAGAGATGAAAAAATTTGATCTAGTTATAATAGACCTAGATGGAACCCTTTTGGATTCCAATGACCTATGGATAAGAATAGATGAGGAATTTTGCTTGGAAAGAAATCTTACCATGCCAGATGACTACCTGACCAACCTGGCCAGGCTGGGCATGAAGGAAGGAGCCAAGTATACTAGAGAGCTTTTTAAGCTGGACATGACCAGTGAGGAAATAGAAAGGGCCTGGGATGAAAAGGCCCTGGCAGCCTATAACAATCAGGTGGACATAAAAGATGGAGCCAGAGAGGTTTTAGAAGCTATTAAAGATGAAGATATAAGAATGGTAGTAGGTACTATGAATAGTAGAAGATATTTTGATTTGGCCATGGAAAGACTGGACTTGTACAAGTATTTTGATTTTATTTATTCAGCTGACAATCAGGCCTATGGCAAGTCAACTAGAAAGTTCTATGACAGGATCCTTGAAGATGAAGGCCTTGATGCCGCTAGGATTTTAGTAATTGACGACTTGCTAGATGCTTGTAGGTCAGCCAAGGAAACTGGTATGAAGGTGTGCTTTATGGAAGACAAGGTGGGAGCCTATGACAAGGAAGACCTTAAAAAACACAGTGACTACCAGGTGACCAAGTGGGAGGAAGTTTTAAATATTTTATAGGCTATGATAAGAGACATTGAAAAATTTTTAGAAGGCAGGGTAGGCTATCCAGTCCATGACCAGCTGGGCAATATGGAAAAGGCCTTGAAGCTTTTGGGCAATCCCCACAAGGGGCTTAAGACTATCCACCTGGCAGGGACCAATGGCAAGGGATCTACCACCAGGTTTTTAGCTGGGATTTTACAGGAGGCAGGCTTAAGAGTAGGCAGCTATACCAGCCCCCATATTATTGAAATAAATGACAGGATTAGGGTGGACAATAGCTTTATATCAGATGATGATTTTAAGGTCTATATGGATAGGCTAAGGCCTGTAATTAGGGACTTGGATGACCAGGGGGTTAATCTTAGGTATTTTGAGATTTTAACCCTTTTAGCCATTCTTTATTTTAAAGACCAAAAGGTGGATGTGGCCTTGATGGAGGCAGGTGTTGGCGGGCGCTATGACGCCACCAATATCATGGAGGACAAGCTGGTTTCCTTGATCATGAATATAGGTTATGACCACATGAATGTTCTAGGTGATAGTCTGGAACAAATAGCCTGGCAGAAGGCTGGAATAATAGATGATAAGGCCCTTATTTATCCCATGGATAAAAGGGCCCTAGGAACCATAGAAGACTATTGTCAAAAAGAGGGCCTTAGCTATAGGCTACTTTTAGAAGAAGACATGGAAGTTACAAGTGTGGAAGACACTATAAGTTTTAACTATAAAAAATTAAGGGATTTAAGAATTCCCAGCCAGGCGGTCTATCAGGTAAAAAACGCCTCTATGGCCCTGATGGCAGCCCAGTATTTATCAGAAGAGGGTCTTTATAAGATTAGTGAAGACCAGATGAGAAAGGGACTTTTATCCTTTAGCTGGGAAGGCCGTATGGAGCTTATAAGTAAAGAGCCTAGAATCATCCTGGATGGGGCCCACAATCCCTTGGGTATAAGGGCTCTTAAGGAGTCACTTGATTTGTTGACCTATGATAGGTTAATTATTATAGTGGCAAGTCTTAAGGATAAGGACTACCAATTAATGGCAGAAAGTCTAGGCCAGCTAGATGCTTATTTTATAGTAAGTCAGTTGGACTATGAAGGCAGAAGCTTGGACTTAGACCAACTTAAAAAGGTCTATCCAGGGGCTGATGCCATAGAAGACAAGGAAGAGGCCTTGGCCAGGGCGCTGGAAGTTTACAGGGAAAATGACCTGATTTTAGTGACGGGTTCCCTTTATTTTGTGGCTGACTTTAGAAGGCTTATTTTAGCCAGGCTGGGTAGGTAGGATATGATATATTTATTTGTTTTAGCAGGACTTTGCCTAGTTTATTTGATTTGGGTGAATAAAAGGCCTAGGACAAGCTTTTATAGGCTGGAGGATAAAAATTTACCCAAGGCCTTTGACGGGCTGAGAGTCTTGCAAGTATCAGATTTTCATAATAGTATTTATGGTAGGGACCAGGTCCATATAATGAAGGCCATAGAAAGAGAAGATTTTGACCTTATTTTTATAACCGGAGACCTGGTAGATAGAAGAAGGCTAGACTTGGAAGTTGCCCTGGACTTTATAGATAGGATAAGGGGGATGGCCCCTATATTTTATGCCAATGGCAACCATGAGCTGGGCATAGGAGAAAACTATGACCTACTGAAAAAAGGCCTAAGGTCCAGAGGGGTTATAGTCTTGGAAAATGAAAGCTACACCTGGGAAAAAGAAGGACAGCTGATAGATATAGTTGGCCTGGTTGATCCCAGGGTCTATCGGGGTAAGAAAAAGGATAGAAGGGTAGATGAAGATAAAAGGCTGACTGGTTTTATAGAGGCCTTGGATTTGAAAAACTATAGTTTGGTTTTAGCCCACAGGCCAGAAAAATTTCTAGTTTATGTGGACCAGGGCCTAAATATAGTTTTTACTGGCCATGCCCATGGAGGCCAGGCCAGGTTTTTTAAGCTGGCAGGCTATTCTCCAGACCAGGGGATTTTACCCCGCTATACCAGTGGAGTATGGGGCCAGGGCCAAAGTCAGATGGTCATATCTAGAGGCCTGGGAAATAGCAGGTTTCCCTTGAGGATATTTAATAGATCAGAGCTGGTTTTAGTAGAAATAAGAAGATAGGAAGGGTGCTATGAAGGAAAAAGAAAAAATGTTAGGGGGGCTTCTTTATAACCCCATGGACGAAGAACTGGTAAAGCTTAGAAGAAATGCCAGGGATATAGCCAAGATATACAATCAAACAGATGAGGACCAAGAGGACCTAAGGGACAGACTTTTAGGTAATCTTTTAGGCAGCTATGGAGAAAATAGTCACATTAGCCCCTATGTAAAATTCGATTATGGGGTAAATACTTATATAGGAAATAATTGTTATTTTAATTTTAACACTACCTTTTTAGACTGTGGAGAAATAAGGATAGGAAACAATGTCTATGTAGGACCTAATTGTAGTTTCTATACCCCTTCCCATCCCCTACTGGCAGAGGAGAGAAATCAAAGGCAGGATGAGGATGGAAATTGGTATAACCTGGAAAGGGCCATGGGGATAGTGGTTGAAGACAATGTTTGGCTGGGAGGATCTGTGGTTATAAACCCAGGTGTTACCATAGGCCACGACTCAGTTATAGCCGCTGGTTCTGTAGTGGTAAAGGATTTACCAGCTGGAGTTTTTGCAGGGGGTAATCCCTGCCAGGTTATTAGGAAAATTACTGAAGAAGATAGACTTATTAAGTAGGAATATGGTATTATTAAAGACTATATTGTTGGAGGGAGAATATGATTTACGATAAAATTTATGAAACTATAGGAAATACTCCAGTTGTTAAGGTTCATGGCTTTGATGAAGAAAACAGGGCAGAACTTTATGCTAAATTAGAATATTTTAACCCAGGTGGTTCTGTCAAGGATAGGATTGCCTATTATATAATAAGGACTATGGAAGAAGAGGGCAGGCTTAAGAAGTCTGATACCCTAGTTGAAGCCACCAGTGGAAACACAGGCATAGGCCTAAGCCTGGTTGCTAGAAGTCTAGGCTATAAGGTGGTTATAGTTATGCCTGAAACCATGAGTGAGGAAAGAAAAAGACTTATGAAGGCCTATGGGGCTGAGTTGATCCTTACTGATGGCAAGAAGGGAATGGCAGGGGCTGTGGCCCATGCAGAACTTTTAGTTAAGGAAAAGGGCTATGTGGCTGTTAGACAATTTGAAAACCAATTAAATCCTAAGGCCCATAGGGAAACTACGGCCTTGGAAATAATCAAGGACTTTGATGATCTAGATGTTTTTGTAGCAGGTATAGGAACAGGTGGAACTATTTCTGGTACAGGTGAAGTTCTTAAGGACCACTATAAAAACCTTAAGATTATAGGAGTAGAGCCAGACAGTTCAGCTGTTTTGTCAGGTGAAAAATCTGGCCCCCACAAGATTCAAGGTATAGGGGCAGGCTTTGTACCCAAGACCTTAAATGAAAGAATCTATGATGAGCTTGTAAGGGTAAAAAATGAAGACGCCTACAAGTATACTGTGGAGATTGCCAGGACCAATGGCCTTCTACTAGGCATATCATCAGGGGCAGCCTTTTATGCAGCCTTGGAAGAGGCTAAAAAATTAGGCAGGGAAAAGAAGGTTTTATTTATTGCTCCTGACAATGGAGAAAGATATTTATCTACAGGATTATATGATTAGGGGCTAAATATGTATGAGAAGTTTTATTGATATATTAAATGTTTATTTGGAAAAGGATCAGTCGGCCCGTTTTAGGGTCGAACTAATCTTTACCTCACCAGGCCTTCATGCGGTTTTCTTTTATAGGATAAGTCACTTCCTATATGGGATTCATTTAAGGTTTTTGGCCAAGTTACTTTCCTTGTTTTCCAGGTTCTTAACAGGAATAGAGATCCATCCTGGAGCCCAGATAGGAAAAAGGTTATTTATAGACCATGGCATGGGGGTAGTAGTTGGTGAAACGGCAGTTTTGGGAGATGATGTAACCTTGTTCCACCAGGTGACCCTGGGTAGTACAGGCAAGGACCTGGGCAAGAGACATCCTAACCTAGGAAATAATGTGATAGTTTCTAGTGGTGCAAAAGTATTGGGCCCAATTAATGTGGGTGATAATGCCAAGATTGGAGCTAATGCTGTTGTACTAAAGGACGTTCCTAAAAATGCAACTGTGGTGGGAATTCCCGGTAGGGTTGTAAAGATAAGTGAAGAAGATTAGGGCAGCTAGGCTGCTCTTTTTTTGTATAAAGATAAATGAATGTTCATTTATAATGCATAATATACAGCTGGTTATAAATTTGACACTCCTTGGGAAAAGGTTTACACTCTTAAGTAAGAGAAAGAAATAAGGAGGAAAAGAATGGGAGACAAGGATAAGAAAATTAGAGAAAATAAGCTAGATAACCAGAACTGGCAGGATGAATACTTTTTTAAACCCAGAGGGATAGGCTTTACTGAGCCCAACATAGTTCCCTTGGATGACGCCATGATGAGTGCGTATAATATTGCAAAATCTACATATCAGATTTACCCAGAAGTTTTTAACATGGACTATCTGGAAAAAGAAACAAGGATGAAAAGAGATGAAATAATAAAGAGGATGAAAAATCTTTATGATAAAAGACTTATCATGTTTGTTATGAATCCGGCCACCCAGGTCTATGGCTATGGACTTTATTATTGGACAGTCAAATTAAAGGAAGGCACAGCTCCAGAAAAGAAAAAAGAACTTTCTGACTGGTTCCAAAGAAAGGACGATATCTGTACTGGTTTTGAATGCCAGGGAGACTTTGACTTTTTCAATGGTAACCACATGAGGGTTTTAGACAATCTTTTGGCAGATGTGATAGAGCCTTGGAAACACAATCCAGAAATAGACCATGTCCACCTTTGTCCTATTAGAAGGGACTTGAGAGAATCCCATGTAAATATGTTTGATAGTCCAGGCGAAGGCTATAGGGAACATGTTTGGTCAGATGACCAGCTAGAAAAATTAATCAAGCACCAGGACCTGATGGACGGCAAGGACTTAAGACTTCTTATAGCCCTTAACAAGAAAAGGCCTATGGATGAATTCTTTGACTATAAGAGACTGGCAGAGCTTTCAGGTCTAGATGCAGAGACCATGAGAAAGGATACTAGGGAATTAGTTGAAAAAAGAAGATTGATAGTTCCAGTTTTCTACCTGGACTATAGCAAGTTAAAGTTAAACAATAGGATCTTTATCATCAGGACCTTCCAAAACCTACCATCCTATAGGAAGGCAGAGATAGCAGATGAGTTGTCCTTGATAGAAGATTTTAATATGGTTATGGAGTTTTCAGACTCCTACTATGATATAGTTGTTTCCGCCTATGACGAGATAACAGATTTGGACAGGCTAAGAAACATTTTAAACTCCTATGGAGAAATAGAAGAGGTTCTAGAGGCTGATGCCAACAAGCAGTACAGAAGGTGGGTATGCAGACTAGATGACGAAAATGATTTTTGGGAAGAATGTGTTTTTACAGATGACTTTTTAGAAATGAGGACTCAAAATAGACTTTGTAAATTTAACCTAGATGGAAAGGAGGAGAAATAAATGAAAATAGATGCTCCTCGTAAATATGTTATAGACAATTTAGAATATGCTTTAAACCCATCATCCATAGCGGTTGTTGGAGCTTCCAGATATGACGGTAAGGTTGGTTATAAGGTGATAGAAGGCCTGGTTAAGTGGGGCTATAAGGGAAAGATTTACCCTGTAAACCCTAGGGCAGACAAGGTTCATGGCTACAAGGCCTATCCTAGACTTACAGATATAAAAGAAGAGATAGACTTGGTATTTATAGCTGTTCCAGCCCACTTGGTTAAGATGGTTCTAGAAGATACGGTAAAGGCCAAGGCCAAGATAGTTGTTATTTCAACGTCAGCCTTTAAGGAAATAGGTAGGGGAGACCTACAGGATGAATTAACTCAATACTGTAGAGATAATAAACTACCTCTTATCGGACCTAACCTGGTTGGTATGGGAAGTCCTTATCTAAACTTTAACTGTGGTTTTATTCCTTATCTACCAGTTAAGGGACCAGTTGCGATGATTTCTCAATCAGGAGCCAATCTTTTGGCCGCTCTGGGAACATCTCAAATGCTTAATTACGGCATGAGCTTTTTTGTAGGCCTCGGCAATAAGGCAGATGTGGATTTTTCAGAGTTTATTGAATATGGGGCTAGGGATGAAAATACCAAGTGTATAGCTACCTATATAGAGGGATTGGATTCACCAGAAGCCTATGTTAAGGCAGCCCAAAATGTAGTTGGTAAGAAGCCTGTTGTAGCCATTAAGGTTGGAGGATCCAAGATTGGTGAAAAGGCAGCCTTTGCCCATACAGCATCAGAAAACTTTGGTATAGATGATGATTTCTACGACAAGTTATTTAAAGAAGCGGGAGTTATTAGAGCCCAAACCTGGCAGGAATACCTGGATATAAGTTTGGCCCTAGGCCTACAGCCAGAGTTAAAGGGTGACAATGTGGTTATGATAACCAATGGTGGAGGTTCAGGACTTTTATCCTGTGACCACTTTGAAAGAATAGGTATGCCAATGAGGGAGTTAGAAGAGATTTCCCCTCTATTGAAGGAGAGAATCAAGGCCTATATGCCTATGTTTGGTTCACCACTAAATCCTGTTGATATATCAGGAACAGCCAGCCCTAAACAATATAAGGGGGCTATCACTCAGGCCATTAGAGATCCTAAGGTGGATGCCATCTATGGTTCTATTTGTCCAACTTCTGTGACAGATGTGGATGCAGTAAGTGATATATATATAGAAATATATGAAAAGTATAAGTACTTGAACAAGCCTTTGATTATGGAGTGTCAAGGGGGAGAGGAATGTCATGAGGCCATCATGAAGTTAAGAGCCCACGGCATACCGGCCTATCCAACAGCTGAACAGGGAGTAAATGCCATTAAGGCCCTTAGGGACTATGGTAGAATCAAGGAAAAATTTAATAAATAGTTAGCTAAATTAGGCCCGCAAGGGCCTATTTTTATGTAAAATAAGTATATAAGTGATATAATAAAAAAGAATATGTGATTATGGAGGATGAAATGGACCTAAAGTCTAAAATTAGAGTGATAGAAGATTTCCCTAAAGAGGGAATTAGTTTTAAGGATATAACTACAGTTTTAAAGGATAAAGAAGATTTTCATGACATGATAGATCAGGTGGTAGCTAACTTGGAAGGCTATGAATTTGACTACATAGTAGGGGTTGAAGCGAGAGGCTTTATTTTGGGAGCACCAGTAGCCTATGCCATGGACAAGGGTTTTGTACCTGTTAGAAAACCAGGTAAATTACCAGCTAAGACAATTTCAGAAAAATATGCTTTAGAGTATGGTGAAGCTGAGGTTGAAATGCATGAAGACGCCTTTGAAAAAGGTGCTAGGGTTGTTATCTTAGACGATTTATTGGCTACAGGAGGAACAGTAAATGCCACTGTTAAATTAATAGAAAAAACAGGAGCAGAAGTTGTAGCTATAGGATTTTTGGCCGAGTTAACAGGCCTAAAAGGAAGAGAAAAGTTAAAGGGTAAGGATGTATTTTCTCTAGTTACATGGGAATATTAAGTAAAAGCTCTCTTGGGAGCTTTTTTTAAAGAGGATAAAATGAAAAGGAAAGAAATTAAAGTAAAAAATATTGTTATAGGAAGGGATATGGTCTATATGGCTGGACCTTGTTCAATAGAGTCTAGAGACCATATCTTAACCAGTGGAAGGCAGGTAAAAAGTATGGGGGCCAATATTCTTAGGGGTGGGGCCTTCAAACCTAGAACCTCTCCCTATTCCTTCCAAGGTCTGGGCAAGGAAGCCCTAGACTACTTGGTTGAGGCAGGTAGGGAATTAGACATGCCAACCATTAGTGAAATTGTAGATCCTAGGGATGTGGAGCTTTTTGAAGAAGTAGACATTCTACAGGTAGGGGCTAGAAATATGCAAAACTTTGCCCTTTTAAAAGAATTGGGTAGGCTGGACAAGCCTATTCTCTTAAAAAGAGGTATGGGGTCTAGTGTGGAAGAGCTTTTATCTGCCAGTGAGTATATTAAGGCTGGGGGAAATGAAAAGATAATTCTTTGCGAAAGAGGGATTAGGACCTTTGAAACATCAACTAGGTATACTTTGGATATATCAGCCATAGGGGTGATTAAAAAGTATTCAGACATGCCTATAATAGTGGACCCTTCCCATGCGGCAGGCAGGAGGGACTATGTCAAAGACTTGGCCTTGGCAGCAGTAGCAGGAGGGGCAGATGGGTTGATTATAGAGGTTCATGCCCAACCTAATAGGGCCCTATCAGACCAGGCCCAACAGATTCTTCCAGAAGAATTAGGTGAAATTATAGATAAGGCAGAAAAAATAAAAAGGATAGTAGGGTGATTTTGTGGAAGCCAAGATTTATAGGACTATAGATATTAACCTATCTACTAGTTATCAATTTATTTTAGGGGAAAATTTACTGGAAAACCTGGCTGACCACCTGGGCTTGGAAAAGTTTAGGAAGGTTTTTATCCTATCGGATAGAAATGTTTGGCAGCTTTATGGTATGAAGGTGCAAACGAGTTTTTCTTCCTATGGTCACAAAAAAGAGATTTTTCTTTTAGAGCCGGGAGAAGAGGAGAAATCCTATGATAATTTAAAGATGATTCTAGAGGCTATGGAAGACTTTAATCTGACAAAAAATGATTTGGTCTTGGCCATAGGAGGGGGAGTTGTAGGAGATATAGGGGGACTGGCAGCAGGACTTTATCTTAGAGGCCTAAACTTTATCATGGTTCCTACCACAGTCCTAGCTGCAGTTGACTCTTCTGTTGGAGGAAAGACTGCTGTTAATTTTAGGAGGGCTAAAAACTTAATTGGTCTAATAAAACAACCCTATAGGGTGATTTGCGATATTAATGCCTTTGAGACTTTGACAGATAGGCTCTTTAATGAGGGGCTGGCAGAGGCCATAAAGTATGGCATGATTTGGGACGAGAGTCTCTTGTGTCTTTTTAGTCCAGGTCTTAGAGGGGATAGGACTAGGCTTTATCAGTTGATAGAAAGGTCTGTCATGATAAAAAGAGACATTGTCAGCCAGGATGAAGATGATTCATCTCTTAGAAACATTTTAAACTTTGGTCATACCCTGGGCCATGCCATAGAAATGGCATCAAACTTCGATCTAAGACATGGGGAGGCAGTAGGCCTGGGCATGTTGTGGATGGTCAGGTTTTCAGAAGACCAGGGCTATTTGGATGAGGGCCAAAGAGAGCTTAGGAGTATTGAATGTTTTAGAAAACTTCAGGCCAATAGACCCGCCAGTGATGTTTTATTAGACTTGTTAGAAAGATATGATCTGCCTACTAGCCTAGACTATGATTATGGTAAGTTAAAAGACTATATAGCCTATGACAAGAAGATAAGAAATAATAGTATAAACCTGATTAGCCTGGACTATATAGGAAGGGCTAGAATTCGACCTATGGAGGTGGATCAGGCTATTGAATTATTAAATGGAGATTATTTATGAAAATAAGGATAGAAAAATCAAGCTTAGACGGTAAAATAGATGTGATTGAATCCAAATCTATGGCCCATAGGTACCTGGTTTTAGCAGCTGGCTGCAGGGACCAGACCCAAATAGAAATAGATAATTTATCAAGGGATATAGTAACTACCATGGATGCCTTAAAGGATTTAGGCATCCATCTTTCTTATGAAGAAGGTAAAATCCAGGTTAGGGGAGACAAATTAAAAAACGCCAGGTTAAATTGTTGGGAATCTGGATCTAGCTTAAGGTTTATCCTGCCCTTTGCCTTCCATCAAAAAAATAGGGTGGAGTTTAGGGGGGAAAGGGCCCTGGCCCAAAGGCCTATAAGTGACCTGGTAGACCAGCTAAGAAAAAAGGGGGTCCTTTTTACCAATGACAGTCTACCCTTTATAGGAGAGGGAAGCTTGGAAGCAGGGGATTATTATTTTCCAGGCAATGTATCCAGCCAGTACATATCAGGTCTTTTAATGGCCCTGGGACTGGTTAAGGGAAAGAGCAGGATTTATGTGAAAAAACCTGTAGAGTCAGTTGACTATATCTATATGACTATTAAGGCCATGGAAGACTTTGGCCTGGGACTAGAAGAGACTGAAGATGACGATTATATGATTTTTAGCCTGGCTAAACAAACCTATAAAAGCCCAGGGAAAATAAGGGTAGAGGCCGACTGGTCCAATGCTTATTTTCTTATAGTGGCAGG
>JASLJE010000033.1 GCA_030152565.1 Peptoniphilaceae bacterium | reverse complement strand
CTTTATATAGTAGTAGGGTATATCCCCATATTCAATTATTTCATGGGACTTTTTCTCATAGGGAAACTTCCCCATGGAATTTATTAAAAGATCCTCAGTTGTAAAAATCACATTATCATAGTGGTCTGTAACCACCAGCCTATCTATAGACCTATAATTTATTCTTTCTCTCATAGAGTCTGGATGGACAAAAAATATTAAATAGCCCTTCTCTTCTCCCTTTATCCTAACGTCCTTGGCCATAATATAAGGATAGGACTTGATTAGGCTATAATTGTAATTATTGATATCTTCAAAGACCACATTAAGATTTTTTCTATAAAACTCATTTAGCCTTTCTATCAACTTATCCTTGTCATAGACATACCTATCCTTACGATAAATATTGCTGGTAAGGACAAATCCATTTCTGTCTACTAGAATAAACTTAGACCTGATCTTTTGACCAGTTGTAAAAGAATAAAGAAGTTGGTTGGCCTTACTCCTATCACTGGATAAAAATGACTCTCTTATGTAATCATGGCTGGCCAATTGGTTAATGCCCTCCCTATAACTTAGATACTCTTCAGCTATGACTTTTGAAACTTCCTGATTGTAGGTCTTATTTTCTTTTACAATCGTTTTCCTATAGTAAAAAAATATAAGGCCTATGGTAAATATAAAAATAAAGGCGACTATAGCCAACATATACTTGATGAAAGTATTTTTCATATAGTCCTTAAACTTATTACTTGTCTTATCCCCCATAGTAACCTCCACATATTAATAATACTTTATCCCCCTAATTTTTCCAAATGAAAAGAGCAGAAAACCTGCTCTAAACACTTAGTTCTTTTCTTCCTGTCAACTTGAAAAATATTAGAAGGGATATGACCGATGTGGCTGTTAAGACTGTTGAATAAGCCGCCGCATTGCCGTAATTTCCCCTTATTACCTCTGTATAAATTGATACTGTAAGGGTTTGGGTTTCACTCGTATAAAGAATTATTGATGAGCTTAGCTCACTTATTACTGTAACCCAACTCATTATAGCTCCAGCCAGAACTCCTGGCATCATCATTGGAATTACCACCCTGGTAAAGGCCTCCAACTCTGTAGAACCTAAACTTACAGCAGCCTCTTCTATACTTGGACTAATCTGGCCTATAATGGCCGTACTAGACCTAATAGTATAAGGCATCCTCCTAATAATAAAGGAAGCTATCATAATAAAGGCAGTACCACTTAAAAGTATAGGATCTTCACTAAAGGCAAATAAGTAAGATATACCTAGAACAGATCCTGGTATTATAAATGGAAACATGGTTATAGTATCTAAAAGTGAAGTTAGGTGATTTTTCTTTCTAACTGTTAGGTAGGAAATTAAAATTCCAAGTATTACTATTCCCACTATGGCTATCAAGCCTAATTTATAGGTATTTCCTATAACTGAATTATCTTTAGCTAGAAGAGTTGCCCTATAGCTATCTAAGGAAAATCCCTTAGTAAATACCTGGCCTCCATTGTTCTTCAAAAATGATGTATATATTACAACTGCCTGAGGTAGAATAGCTAGTAAGACTACAAAGTAGACAAATACATGGGCTAATACTCCCTTAAGTCCTCTTGGCTCTTCTGGAGTCATAGGTTTTAGGGCAGTCATAGAATATGAATATCTATTGGCTATTAATCTTTGGATTAAAAATAGGAATATGGTTACAAACATTATAATTACACATAGGGCTGCTGCAAATCCATCGTCTCCACCTACCTCACTCATAAACTGGTTGTAGATTAGAACTGGCATGGTCTTATAACCTTCACCTATAAGCATTGGCGTACCAAAGTCAGCTATTACTCTCATGAAAACTAGTAGAGATGAAGCTAGTACTGTAGGCATAACTAAAGGAATTATTATCTTAAAGATCCTTTGAGTTGAAGTATAGCCTAAACTTTCTGCAGCCTCATTTAATGAGTTATCCAAGTTCTTAAGGGCTCCTGATATATAGATATATATAAGAGGGAAAGATTGTAGGGTAAAGACAAGTACTATACCTCCAAATCCATAAATCCCATTTGATGAAATACCAAAAACTGTATTTAATCCCTTGGTAACAATTCCATTTCTACCTAGAAGTTGAATCCAGGCATAGGCTCCGATAAAGGGAGGTGAAAGATAAGAAATAATAATCAATATTTCTATAAGCTTATTTCCCTTTATCCTAACCTTTCTCATAACATAGGCTATAGGTAATCCTATGGCAACAGCCAAGAGGGTACTAATAATAGTAACCTTAAAGGAATTCACCAAGGTACTCCAGTAGAATTTTTTACCGAAGAATTTTTGGAAGTAGGACATGGTAAACTCACCTGTTGTAGGATTTATCACACTCTTTTTCAAGACTAAAATTAGGGGATAAACTATAAAAAATACTAAAATTGCTAAAATAATAAGGGTTAAAATATTCCATACATTAAGTTTACTCTTCTTATTTGTCTTCATACTTATCACCTAGATCTATTATTGTCTCTTGACTATCATAGTCAAATACATTTATCTTATTGGCCTTAACCCTAAGTCTTATCTTAGTTCCATTGGCCTTGATTTCATTATTTTCTGAATCCTCAATTACCTCTACCTGTCTTTCGCCTGCAATTTCTACAAAGTAGTGGGTATTCATACCTAGGAACATACTGCTTTTTATTTCTCCCTCTATACCCTTGTCCTTATCTATGATAAATTCATTAGGTCTAATAGAGACATGAACCTTTTGATCTTCCAAGCCTTTTACCAGGCTGTCTAATTTTTCTTCATATTGGTCAAAGAAACTTATGTAATAGGATCCATCTCTAAGGATTAACTTGGCTTCTAAGGTATTTGAAGTACCTATAAAGTTTGATACAAAAACATTTGCAGGTCTTTCATAAATTTGTCTAGGGCTTCCTACCTGTTGAATAATACCTTCATTCATAACAGCTATTCTATCTGATACAGCTAGGGCTTCTTCCTGGTCATGGGTTACATAAACTGTTGTTATTCCTATATCTTGCTGGATGGTTTTTATGGCATTTCTCATCTCAACTCTTAGTTTAGCATCCAGGTTTGATAGGGGCTCATCCATTAATAGTACTCTAGGATGGATAACTATGGCTCTGGCCAAGGCAACCCTTTGTTGTTGTCCACCAGATAATTGGTCTGGCATCCTGTCCTTATATTGCTCTATCTTTACTACTTTTAAAATGTCATCGACCTTTTTATCTATCTCTGCCTTAGGTAACTTCTTGTTTTTTAATCCAAAGGCTACATTGTCTCTTACATTCATATGGGGGAAAATTGCATAGTTTTGAAAGACCATACCCATATTTCTCTTATTTACAGGAACTTCATTTATTCTGGATCCATCAATTCTAATTTCTCCTCCCTCTATAGAGTTAAATCCTATAATCATCCTAAGTAGGGTGGTCTTACCACAACCTGAAGGACCTAATAGGGTAAAGAACTCCCCTTCTTTAATCTCCAGAGATAAACCATCTATAATGGTCTTATCACCATATCTTTTAATTACATTGTCAACACTTATATTTACACTCATACTATCCTCCTTAGAAAAACAAAAGGTAGCCTCAGCTACCTTATCTTATTGTATTTTAGTCCATTGAGTTTTCTAAATGCTCATTGAATTTTTCTACTATCTTATCCTTGTTTTCAGCTACCCATCCTTCGTCATAGTTATCTACTAATTTTATATCAGCATTAGGTACCATATAGTCTGCAAGAGTTGCTCCATCTCTAAGAGGTCTTACAGTAAGTTCAGAACCAACTAGGTTTTGAATCTTTTCAGATAACATATAGTCTACGAATTTTTTAGCATTTTCTTCATTGTTAGCACCCTTGATTATTTGTACTGATTCTCCTGGGAAAATTGCTCCTTCCTTAGGGAATACTACGTCTACTGGTGCGCCATTCTTAATATAGTTAACTACAGGATCTTCCCAAGTAAGGCCTACTGGATATTCTCCATCAGCTACAGACTTATGTAATTGTCCTGATGAGCTCATCATTTTACCATCTAAGTTCTTTAAGAATTCATCAACAAAGTCCCAAGCCTTGTCAGCCATAGGGTCTCCATCTCCCATAGCAAATAAAATTGCTGATAGTGATTGGAAGGCTGATGATGAGTTTGCTGGGTCACCAAAGGCTATCTTACCCTTTAGTTCTGGATTTAATAAATCAGCAAATCCTTCCATCTTTATATCGCCAATTAAGTCTTTATTTACTATAAATACTGTTGGGTCAGCAAAGGCTGGTGAAAAGAATCCTGTCTTGTTCTTAAATCCTTCCATCATATGTTCATCTTCTGGAGATACATATTCCATAAATAAGTCAGTCTTTTGTGATAACATGGTTTCGTCAGCTGCCCATAGGATGTCTCCCATAGGGTTATTCTTTTCTGATTCAACCCTTTTAACTAATTCTCCTGTTCCAGCTGTAATAACATTCACCTTAATACCGGTGTCTTTTTCAAAATTAGGTATTACTGCATTGTTTAAGCTTTCACTTCTAGCTGTATAAACAGTTAATTCATTGGAATCCCCTGTCTTTTCTCCATCTTCTTTATTTTCTTCTGGCTTTTCAGCTTCTGGTTTACCTGATGATCCACAAGCTGTTAGTACTAAGGTTAGCACTAAAAGCAAGGCCATTAATTTTGATAACGTTTTCTTTTGTTTCATTTATGATACCCTCCTATATTGTTTTCACTTTTATTATATCTATAAATTAAGGTCTAAGATATACTAGAAAAAAAAAGAATAGTTGAAAAAAATAAAGTAAGGTTTATTTAAACAAAAAAATATCCCCTACTAATATCTTTATTAGTAAGGGATCTACAATGAACTATGCAACATAATCTCCTCTCTTTAGAATATCAAGTTTTTCTTCGCTGGTTAATTCAGTTTCATCAACCGCCCTAACTATTATTCTATATAACTTTAATTGGGTTTCTATATATAGCTTTATGTCTCCACTATCACTCTTTACTATTTTTAGGGCTGTCAGGTCTTCAACTATATAGTCAAATAAACTATCCTTATCAACTATTCTAAAATCATAGTCCTTTCTTCCCCATATATCTTCAGAAGTAATAAATAAAGCTAGATAATCATCCTGTTCAAAGATATCTCTTATTTTGTCTTTTACAACTGGGTAGCATTCCTTCCATACAATTACTAATGGTTCAGCTGTGTGATATGTATCATCCGCTATAGTATTTATCATCTCTCTTGAATCAAATAATACTGTCATAATAGCACCTCCATAATCTTTTACATATCTATTATCTTTGTATTATATATATACCCAAAAATGTTTGATTATAACATAAAAAAAGAAGATAGTCAATGACTACCTTCCTTAATATTCATTATTTTCCTGCTGCTGCATTTTCTCCAGCGATTAAACCAAATACTGTAATATCAGCGATTGCTACAGAACCTAATCTGTTTTCACCGTGGATACCACCAGTAACTTCTCCTGCTGCATATAATCCCTTGATTACATTGCCTTCAGTATCTATTACTCTAGCATCTGTATCTATCTTAACTCCACCCATTGTATGGTGAACTGCTGGTGATGCCTTGATAATGTAGAATGGAGCCTTATCAACTGTAAATCCTAATCTTCTTAGGTTAAAGTCTTTATCTTCTCCAGCTTCTGACATTTCATTAAAGTGGTTAACTGTTTCCACTAAAGCTTTTTCATCAATACCAAAATGTTTAGCTGCTTCTTCAATAGTGTCAGCCTTAACCATTAGGCCTCTATCCATTAAGTCTTTAGCTTCATTTTCGTGATCCATCATTCCTGATTCTACAGCTGATTTTTCATCCCATATTTGGTAAGCAACTGAATCAGTTTGAGCCTTGATAGCCATTGAAATAGCTCTTCTTGTATCTAATTCTTCTACGAATCTCTTACCTTCTTTATTAACTAATAAAGCACCAGCTGCTAATCTTGTATCTCCAGTGTATAATAATCTACCTGTTTCAACGTCACATACTGGATATAATTGAATGTGTTCCATTCCAACAGTATCTGCTCCTACAGCTTCTGCCATCTTGATACCGTCTCCAGTTGCTCCAACTGAGTTAGTTGAATGAATCTTATCATCAACTTCCTTGTCGTATTCGTAGCACATTTCAGCATTAGCACCGAAACCACCTGAAGTTAAGATAACTGATTTAGCATTTACTACTAATTCACCATCTTTAGTTTTTGCCTTAAGACCAGTTACTGTACCGTCTTTAGCTAGTAATTCGTAAGCTTCTGTTTCAGTTAATACTTCAATTCCTAAGTCTTCAGCTTTTTTGCTTAATTTAGAAATTAATTCATTACCTGATTGTCCCTTTGGAATTAATGATCTTTTTACTGAGTGACCACCGAAGAACATTAACTCGTCAGTCCATTCAACATTAGCTTCATCTCTTAACCATTCAGCACCTGCTAAAGCATTGTCAGCTAATACCTTGATAAGATCCTTATCTCCACCAGCTTTTTCAACGTCTTTTGCAAATTCTTCCTTGCTGTCTTCTATGCCTTCTTTTTCTTGTAACCAGTTACCTGGTGCAGCATATTCAGCTCCTGAAATTAAAGTGTTACCACCAACTACAGGCATTTTTTCTAAAACGATTACGTCAGCGCCTTCTTCTTTAGCCTTTATTGCGGAAACAAGTCCAGCTCCACCAGCACCAACTACAACAACGTCTTTTTCTATTTCTTTAGTTTCACCTGTCTTATCATCTTCTTTATCTTCTTCCTTGTCTGCAGCCTTTGCAAAATCTTCAACCTTAAGTCCAGCCTTAGTTATTGCATCCTTTACAGCTTCTAAGAAAGCATTTGAAGTTACAGTCGCTGTAGCTACAGTGTCAACATCAACAGTGTTATTTGAAATAACTTCTTCAGTTAATTTTTCTATAGCCTTATCGCCTATACCTTCTGATTCTTCACTTGATTTAACAGTGATCTTTTCAATCTTACTATCCTTGAATTCAACATCAAGAACTAAATCTCCATTATGTCCTTTTGCTTTACCTTCGTATGTACCAGTCACGCCGTTAGCATCTTCTGTCTTGCCACCACATGCTGAAAGTACCATTACTAAGGCCATTAAAATAGACATTAATTTAATACTTCTTTTCATAACATCCTCCTTATTTATTGAACATTACTGATATTAGCAAAAAATATAACAATCTTCAAGGTCAATTTTTAGTATTTTTACCCATTTTAATACTTATTCAATAAATAAATTTTTCGACGAAGTATTCACTTATATTCTGGAATTTTATTATTTTATAAGAAAATTTATTTTAGGCTAAATATTACATTTTTTACACATTCATTTGTTAATTTTTATACTATAAAATAAAAAAAGCAAGCAAGGCTTGCTCTTTTCTATTTATTAAATATGGCTTTTTTAACAGCCTTGGTGAAACTCATCTTGTTTCCATAGTTTAAGGTTCCCATCCTGTAAATCTTTATAGCTAGTTTAGCCATTAAAAGAGTTGTCAAGGCTAAAATAGCCAAACCTAGAAATACTTGTCCCCTAGCAACTCCTGTAAGGGCATATCTAACAAACATGGCCATAGGAGATGAAAAAGGAAATAGAGATGCCACCTTCATCATGGTAGAATTTGGCATGTTCATTCCAGTAT
The DNA here is from genome assembly GCA_030152565.1 of Peptoniphilaceae bacterium. Taxonomy (GTDB): domain Bacteria; phylum Bacillota; class Clostridia; order Tissierellales; family Peptoniphilaceae; genus CALAZW01. The sequence continues at coordinate 5,862 of JASLJE010000033.1, read as the reverse complement.
TAGTAACTAGAAAGGCTATAACTATAAGGAAGGTTATAGGCCCAACAGCTCCTGATACCTCTTCAACCTTATTAACCAAGGCACCAACTGCTGCAAATAGGAAGTAGTACAAAATAGTACCTAAAATTCCATAGGACAGATAGACCAAGACTTGAGATAGGTTGATATTATCTACTAGAAGAGTTAATAGTCCACTTGGATAATAGGCCTTATTTATAGTAAAGCCTAAATAAGCAACCAGGATCATCAAGATAATGTTTCCTATACTAACTAGTGAATTAGCTAAAACCTTTCCCCAGATTAAAGAGTCTGGGCTAGTATTAGTTATTAGAAGCTCCATGGTCCTATCATTTTTCTCTCTGGCTACTGATGTTGCCACATTAGATCCATAAAATATGATTAGAAAATAAATAATCATTAAACCTGAAAAGGACATTATATAACCTGATATACCATCCTTGCCAAACTTTTCATAGTCCTTGGTCATGGAAATACCTGTATAGGCATCTAGCTTTTCCAGGCTTATATTGTTTTCACTGGCAAAGTTTTCCCTTCTTCTAGTGTTAATTTCATTTTCTACCACATGGGATATGTCTTCTGTTTCCAAGTCATTGGTGAAAATTTTCATATCTTCTAAGGACTCTAGGTAAAGCCCAAATCTTATATCTTCTTTTTCCACATCAGCCTTTAGGTCTTCCAGACTATTATAGGCTGTAAACTTTTCCTTAAAGTCGAATTTTTCCTTGTCCAGGCTAGGATCTAAATAAAGGCCATAGTCTTCCTTAGGCCAACTTATCTCTTCAGCCTCCTCTTCGCCTTCAAAGGGTAGCATCTGACTTAGATCAGTCTTGTCATCTCCCATAATTCTAGGTGCAAAGGTCAAGGCTAGAATGACTAAAAGAATTATTGATGTTGCCACCCTAAAACTCTTGGCATTTAAAATATTTTTTAGCTCAAAATTAAATATTATCTTAAAATTTCTCATCTTCCCTCCTCATATAGTCTGTCTTCTATAACAAATATTTCTTCCAGGGAAGGCTCATAGCTGGAGAACAATTCTATCTGCATATCTTCTTCTATTAAATAGTCTAAAAATTCATTGGCAGTTTTATCTTCCAAATCAACTATAAAAGATTTTTTATCTTCACTATAAGATAACCAAGCTAAATTTTCAGCCTTGGCTAAAAAGTCTTCTCTCTTATCAACTCTCACCCTATACTTGTTTTTTCCATAGTCTTTTTTTATCTTATCAAGGTTTCCACTTAGGATTATTTCCCCTTCCTTAATCAAGGCTATGTCATCGCAAAACTCTTCAACATAACCCATTTGATGGGATGAAAATATAACTAGCTTGCCCTTTTTTATAAAGTCATGGATAAGATCCTTAAGGACTTGAGAGTTTACTGGGTCCAAACCACTGAAGGGCTCATCCAAGATTAAAATGTCTGGATTGTCGATTATGGCCTGGATAATTTGAACCTTTTGTTGGTTTCCCTTGGACAGGGTATCCATATTATCCTTGGCCCTATCTTCCAGCCCCATATAGGAAAGCCAGTCTAGGGCAGACTTTCTAGCATCCTTCTTATCCATTCCCTTTAGTTGTCCAAAATAGGCTAATTGGTCTACAATCTTAATTTTTCCATACATACCTCTTTCTTCTGGTAGGTAGCCCACTCTTTCATTCTTTCTAACAAATTTTTTACCATCTAATAAGATTTCTCCACTGTCTGCTTCAAAGACATTCATCAGAGTTCTTATAGTAGTAGTTTTTCCAGCCCCATTTCGGCCTAAAAAACCCATGGCTCTATTTGATTCAACCTTAAAGGAAACATCTCTTAAAATATGTTTTCCATCAAAGCTTTTATTGATATTCTTTACTTCTAATATCATAATACCTCCTTATAGGTAAGCTATGACTATTTTTGAAAATAACCATTCCTAGTCAGTATATAATAATTATTTCACATTTACAATATGCTAAAATATAGAAAAGGAGGAAAATATGACAAGTACAATAAATAAAGTATATGAAAATATTTATCAGATAGAGGTAAGACTTCCTGATAGCCCCCTAAAGATCCTTCACTCCTATCTTATAAAGGATGGAAGAAAGGGGCTTATAATTGACAGCGGTTTTAATAGAAAGGAAAGTAGGGAGGATTTTTTGAAAGCCCTTGAAGAGTTGGATATTGACCTAGATCAATCAAGCCTAGTCTTAACCCACCTTCATTCTGACCACGTTGGCCTGGCCCATCTTTTCCAGGCTAGAAAAAGGCCTATCTACGCCAGTCAGCTTGATGGAGATATGATTAATCTTTATAGTCAGAAGGAAAATTGGCAGGATATTCTAGACCAGAGAAAACTATTTGGCATGGATGAAAATGAGGTCACTCTAGAAAACCATCCTGGCTATGTCTTTGGACTAAAAGAAGAAATTGACTTTATAGGCCTTAAGGATGGAGATGAACTTAACTTCTCCACTTATAACTTTAAGGTTTTAATCCTTCCAGGCCATACGCCAGGCCACCTGGCCCTTTATGATGAGAAAAAGAAAATATTCTTTGGCGGAGATCTGGTTTTAGACCCAATAACTCCCAATATAACCTTTTGGGGTTTTGAATACGGTGATATGCTAGCAGCCTACCTGGAAAGTCTAGATAGGATCCACAACCTAGATATAGAATATATCTTTCCTGCCCATAGAAGAATAATTGATAATCCTAAGGAAAGAACTAGACAGATTCAAGACCACCACAGAGAAAGGAATTTAGAAATCCTAGATGCCCTTGGTGAGGATCTTTTAACAGTAGAAGAAATATCATCAAAAATATCTTGGAGAATAAAAGAAAATAACTACTATAATTTTCCACCCTCTCAAAAATGGTTTGCAACAGGAGAAACTATGGCCCACCTAGACTATTTAAAAAATAAAGGCCTGGTTGACCAGATTAAAAAAGATTCCTGCCTCTACTTTAAAAAGGCAAAAAAATAGAAGACTGAAAAGTCTTCTATTGGATCATATGATATAAAATATGTATATACTCAATTGTATGTCAACTACAATCAATTTCTTAACAATATTTACTCTTTACTGAACATAACTTATAATTTTTCGAAATCAAATGCGTTGTAGTATTATTAGGATGGAAGGAGAATACTTATAGTATCTAACTTACATCATATAATCCTGTATCGTGGCCTTTATGTAATTAATATGTACGACTCATACGATACATTCATATTATATACTATGTCCAAATAAAAATCTAGTATTGTCAAAAGATTAACTAAAAGCCATAACCATAGTTGGCCAAGAGATATTTCATAACCCATTTTACATCATAATTTTCATTTAAAGGATACCTCATTGTCAGGTCTTTTCCAAGTTCAAAAATCAGATCATAGCCTTCTAGCATGGATAGGTCAAAGCCCATAAAGACCTTTCTCATTCCCAAATAGGCCCCTAGAATATTACCTGTAATAGCCCCTGTTGAGTCACTGTCTCCATCGTGATTTACTGATACCTGTAGGGCCTTTCTAAAATCATCCCTATACTTTAAGCTTACATAAAGAGCTATGGCTAGAGTTTCTTCTGCCACCCAGCCCTGGCCCAATTTCTCTATGGCCAAAATATCATCCTCTTCCTCACCTGCTAGGGAAATAGCAAGCCTTATCTTGTCTTCAAAATATGAAATTTCTTCACTGGCAGAGAAAAAGTCCAGGGTTTTTTCCAAGGCCTGGTCTACCAGCTTATCCAGGTCCTCTTCTCCCCTAACCAAACCATTTATGATCAGGCTAAACATGGCAGACGGAATAAAGGCCAAATCGTGGCCATGGGTTAAAAGACTAATATCTCTAGATATTTCCATAATTCCCTTGTCCAAGTCTTCAAAATCATCTTCTGTGAAAAATAGGCCTACTGGGGCCATTCTCATAATAGTCCCACATCCCTTACTATCATTTATCCTATTTTCCAAATCTCCACCCCTAGGGTTATTTTGTAAGGAGGTCATAATAGTCCTACCTGGATGCCTAGGCTCTATTAGGTAACTGTAGTTACAAAGAAAGTAATCACTTTCAAAATCATCCATTAGAAGGCCTACCTGGCCCCTGTGCCAATCCTTATAGGCCTCATAGACATAGTCTACATAATCAACCTCTTCATCTCTTAGGTTCTTATTTGTGTGGGCCAGTAAAAGTCCATTGGCAGTGAAAAGACTCATTTGGGTATCATCAGATATGATAGATTTTTTATCAAATAATCTAAAATTCTTTATGCCTTCTGGTCCATATAGTCTTTTGATTTCTTCCAAGCTATAAAATTCAACTGCATAGCCTAAACTATCTCCCAAGGCCCCTCCCATAAGACAGGCCTGTATCTTATCCATATCTCTCATCTTCTACTCCTCAAAAAATATTCTTCTCAAATTCCTAATATTTTCCCTATCCTTAAAATCTATATAGTAATTTTTATCTTCTTTTTTTAGGCTTATAAGGCCGTCCAGATCCTTATAGTCCTTAACTGAATTAATTTTTCCAATAATTGTCTCAATTATTTCATCATCTAGTTTTTCCTTGTTCACTAGCTCTTTCAAATCCTCATCTAAGTCTTCCAGGTTCTTCCTGTTTACCTTGACCGCTACTAGAGCTCCATCCTTATCTTCTTTTATAAGTTCCAACCTATAGCTTAAGTTTTCCATGTGGGCTAGGTTTATCTCTTTTAGATAGTCCCTGTTGTCTAACAAGCCTTCTGGTAGTCCCCATCTTCTGGCATAGGTCATAAAGTCCTTATCGTCTATACTTATATATTCCATAGTCTTTTCCAAATCACCATCTACCATACTATCCATAAAGGCCATAACTACTTTTTCTGGTTGACTTAGTTTCATAGGCCTACAGCCACTAATGATAACCAAGCAAGCAAGCCACAAAAAGATCCACCTTGTTTTCTTCACTTAACCGCCCCCTTCTTAATATATTACTACATTTGGCCTTTAAAACAAAAAAGGCCCTAGGCCTAATTTATTTGGGAGATAAAAGATAGGATAAGATTATCGTCCAAGACCCATCTAGATCCTTCTTTTATAAGTTCTAATTCTATTTCTTTTTCCTTATTTGCTCTTATCTTTTTTACCTTCTTTAGAAGATCCTTGTCTGATAAAAGACTTTGGCTGTGTTTGTCTAAAAGGTCAGTAAGGCCCTTGGGGTCCCTATACTTGATAAAAAGATTTACCTTAGCCTTGTTACCATCACTAGAGTCTTCCTTTACCACATAGTCTATCTCTTCAAAATAAGTCTTAATAAGCTTTTTGTTCAAACCATCATATTTAGATTTTATTTCCTCTGCCTTTTCTGGCTCCAGCTTAAATAGGGCTACTATCTTGTCTAAATCACCTTTTTTAACCTGGTCCATGGCAGCTAGAACCTGACTTTCTGCCTCTGTTTTAAAAACTTGGTTTTTACATCCTGTAAAGGACAAACTCATTAGAAAAATAAGTCCTACTATAAATTTCTTTTTCATATCCCACCTATATATTTTCTATCATTCTTAAGCTATCATCCATTTGAGGCTTTCTACCTAATTTAGCATTTATCCTGTAGTTAGAGCCCAAGCTCATAACTATATATTCCTTACCTTCTTTTTTTACAAAGGTTATCCAATTAAGGCCTGCCTTGTCTGTAGTACCAGATTTGCCAGCTTGAATTCCAGCACTTACAGCCTCTTGGTTTTCAAGGATGGTACTTTCCATATATAAATCTTCAGTTCTATAGTCGTTGGCCTTTAATATAACTTCCTTAGAGCTTATAATATTTTTTATAACCTCTATCTTGTTTATGTGTTTGAATAGGGTTAAAAGGTCT